>NZ_JBFAAP010000089.1:0-19178 GCF_040639815.1 Streptomyces sp. NPDC023723 | reverse complement strand
GCCTACGAGTCCTTCGACGCGCAGGCCGCCGCCGCCCGCGGCATGGCCTTCGAACACCTCGACCAACTCGCCATGGACCACCTCCTCGGCGCCCGCTGATTCCGGGTTCGCGGGTCCGCCGGTGCCCGCGAACACTCCTTGATCCGCCCCGTGACACCGTGGTCGCGCGGGCGGGCCGGCACCCCCTCGCACCCAAGGGCACCCACCGTGACAGCACACCCTCCGGCCGCCGGTCCTCGCCGGCGCCGTCGCTCACGCCGCGCCGCAGTCCCGCTCGCCGCCGTCTCCGTCCTGGTCGCCGGGGCGGCGCTGACCGGCTGCGGACAGCAACGCGACCCCGATGTGTACACCGTGATGAACTCCTCGACCGACGAGTCCTACCACCGCTGGGACGCGGAGGCGATGGCCCGCTGCGGCAAGCAGCTGGGCGTCACCATCGAGCAGCAGAGCGTCCCCGCCGCCCAGGTGATGACCAAGGCGCTGCGCATGGCCTCGTCCAAGTCGCTGCCGGACATCGTCCAGTTCGACGCCTCCGAGATGCCGACGTTCGCCGACGCGGGCGGTCTGGTCGATCTCAAGTCCCTCGGCCTGAGCACCCAGGACATCCCCGAGGGCATCGTCAACTTCGGCTCCTACAAGGGGACGTACTACGGGGCGGCGCGCTCCGTGAACACCCTCGCCCTCTTCTACAACAAGGACCTGCTCGACGAGGCCGGCGTCGAGGTCCCCAGGACCTGGGACGAGATGCGCGCGGCCGCGAAGAAGCTCACCCAGGGCAAGCGGTACGGGCTGGCGCTGAGCGCGGGCGGCGCGGAGGACGGTGTCTTCCAGTTCATGCCGTTCATGTGGTCCAACGGCGGCGACGAGTCCGAGCTGGACAGCCCGCAGGTCGCCGAGGCGCTGGACTACTGGAAGGCGCTGCTGGCGGACGGTTCGCTGTCGAAGTCGACGGTCAACTGGACCCAGGCGGACGTCAACGACCAGTTCATGGCCGGCAACGCGGCGATGATGATCAACGGCCCGTGGCAGGTGGAGACCCTCAACACGGACAAGTCGCTGCAATGGGAGATCGCGCAGATCCCGGTGCCCAAGGCGGGCGACGACTCGGTCGGTCCGCTCGGCGGCGCGATCCTCACCGTGCCCAACACCGGTGACGAGCAGCGTGAGAAGACGGCCGGGAAGATCGTCGCCTGTCTGTCCAGCCAGCAGGAGCAGCTGACCTACGCGCTGAACAGCTGGATGGTGCCGGCCAACACCAAGGCCGCCGCGGTGTGGCGGGAGAAGGTGCCGGAGCTGGACGCGCTCGCCGACCAGGTGGCCGTCGCCCGGTCCCGTACCGCTCAGCTCGGCGCCGGCTGGTCGAGCGTGTCGCTCGCCCTCCAGAGCGCCTTCCAGTCGGCCCTGACCGGTGAGTCCAGCGAGGCCGCCCTCAAGCGCGCCCAGCAGCGGGCCACGAGCGGGAACTGAGGTACGTGACCATGACCACCTCCACCGTCACCGCGACGCCGGCCGCCAGAGAACCCAAGGCGGCCACCGCTTCCGATCCGAACCGGCTCAGGCGCCGGCGCCGGCTCACCCAGTGGGGCTTCGTCGCCCCCGCCGTCGTCTTCATGCTGCTGTTCTTCGGCTACCCGCTGGTCCGCAACGTCGTGATGAGCTTCCAGCACTACACGCCGAAGACGTTCTTCACCGGTGAGTCGCCGTTCAACGGCACCGACAACTGGTCGAACGTCTTCCAGGACGCCCTGTTCGGCAAGGCCCTGTGGCACACCCTGGTGTTCACGGCGGGCTCGCTGCTGGGCCAGTTCTGCATCGGCCTGGCGCTGGCCGTCTTCTTCAACCGCCGCTTCCCCCTCAACGGCGTACTGCGCTCCCTGATCCTGCTGCCGTGGCTGGTGCCCATGGTGGTGTCCGGTGTCGTGTGGCGCCGCATCCTGGACCAGGACACCGGCGTACTGAACACCTTCCTGGACACCGTGGGCCTGGGCAGCGGTCACACCCCGTGGCTGACCAGCCCGGACATGGCACTGCTGTCGGTGATCCTGGTCAACATCTGGATCGGCATCCCGTTCAACATGGTCATCCTGTACGGCGGTCTCCAGGAGATCCCGAAGGAGCTGCACGAGGCGGCCGCCCTGGACGGCGCCTCCGCGTGGCGGACCTTCCGGTCCGTCACCCTGCCGATGCTCAAGCCGGTGGTCACCGTCGTGCTGGTGCTCGGCTTCATGTCGACGGTGAAGATCCTCGACCTGATCCTCGCCCTCACCGACGGCGGACCGGCCGACGCCACCCAGACGCTGGGCACGCTCACCTACCAGAACTCGTTCGTGCAGCTGGACTTCGGCGCGGGCGCGGTCGTCGGCAACGTACTCATCCTGATCTCCGCCGTGTTCGCGGTGTTCTACCTGCGGGCCAACCGCACCGAGGGGAAGTGACGTCCATGGCCTCGCCGACCACCACCACGGCACCGAGGCGCCGCTGGGGTTCCACCGTCGCCGGTGTGCTGATCCTGTGCGTGATGCTCTTCCCGCTGTACTGGATGCTCAACACCGCGCTCCAGCCGGAGTCGGGCCTGCTCAAGGTCGACCCGGTGCCGGGCAGCCTGGACCTGTCCGGGTTCTCCAAGGCCATCACCGACCAGGGCGGCCATCTGCTGACCTCGCTGGCCGTCTCGCTCGGCGCGGTCGTCATCTGCCTGGCGATCGCCGCGCCGGCCGCCTACGGGCTGGCCCGGTTCGGGCTGCGCGGCTCGAGGACCATCGTCTTCGGCACCCTGATCACCCAGATGGTGCCGGGCATCGTCATCGCCAACGCGCTCTACAACTCGTACGTCGATCTGGGCCTGGTCAACTCCTACTTCGGCCTGATGCTGGCGGACGCCTCGCTCGGCATCCCGTTCTCCATCGTGCTGATGCGCTCCTTCATGGTGTCCATCCCCGGCGAGGTGATCGAGGCGGCGCAGATCGACGGCGCCGGGCCGGTGCGGACGTTCGTCAAGGTGGTGCTGCCGATGAGCCGCAACTCGCTGATCACGTCCGGGCTGTTCGCGTTCCTGTTCTCGTGGAGCGACTTCATGTTCGCGCTCACCCTGAACACCACCGACGAGGTCAAGCCGGTCACCCTCGGCATCTACCAGTACATCGGCGCGCACGTCGGCGACTGGGGTTCGGTGATGGCCGCCTCGGTGCTGTCGGCGGTCCCGGCGGCGATCCTGCTCGTCCTCGCCCAGAAGTACATCGCCGCCGGCATCTCCGGCGGTTCCGTCAAGTGACCGCCCCGCACCCGGAAATGGGACCCATGACTGACTTCCCCGGCTTCCCGCCCGGCTTCGTCTTCGGCGCCGCGACCGCCTCGTACCAGATCGAGGGCGCGGCGGCGGAGGACGGCCGCTCCCCGTCGATCTGGGACACCTACAGCCACACCCCCGGTCTGACGGCGAACGGCGACACCGGTGACGTGGCCTGCGACCACTACCACCGCTACCCCGAGGACGTGGCGCTGCTGCGCGACCTGGGCGTGGACTCGTACCGCTTCTCGATCGCCTGGCCGCGCATCGTGCCGGACGGGTCGGGACCGGTGAACGCCAAGGGGCTGGACTTCTACTCGCGGCTGGTGGACGAGCTGCTGGCGGCGGGCATCGAGCCGGCCGCCACCCTCTACCACTGGGACCTGCCGCAGGCCCTCGAGGACCGGGGTGGCTGGCGGGTGCGGGAGACGGCGGAGCGGTTCGCCGAGTACACGGCCGTGGTGGCCGAGCACCTCGGTGACCGGGTGCCGCGCTGGATCACGCTGAACGAGCCGTGGTGCAGTGCCTTCCTCGGCTACTCCATCGGGCGGCACGCGCCCGGCGCCAAGGAGGGCCGGGGGGCGCTGGCCGCCGCGCACCACCTGCTGGTGGGGCACGGTCTGGCGGTCAAGGCGCTGCGCGCGGCCGGAGTGCGCGAGGTCGGCATCACGCTCAACCTCGACCGCAACCTGCCCGCCACCGACTCCCCCGCCGACCTCGCGGCGGTGGTCCGCGCGGACACCCAGCACAACCTGGTGTGGACCGAGCCGATCCTGGCGGGCCGCTACCCGGCCACCGAGGAGGAGACCTGGGGCGAGCTGATCACCGGCGCGGACTTCCGCCGCGACGGCGACCTGGCGCTGATCTCCCAGCCGCTGGACTTCCTCGGCATCAACTACTACCGGCCGATCGTGGTCGCCGACGCCCCGCACCGCGAGCCCGACCCGGCGGTCCGGGTGGCGACCGACAACCGGTACGAGGAGGTCACACTCCCCGGGGTGCGGCACACCGCGATGAACTGGCCGGTGGTGCCGGAGTCCTTCACCGATCTGCTGGTGCGGCTGAAGAAGCAGTACGGCGACGCGCTGCCGCCGGTGCACATCACCGAGAACGGCTCGGCGGAGGACGACATGGTCGCCGCCGACGGCGCGGTGCACGACACCGACCGGGTGGAGTACCTGCGCGGCCACCTGACCGCGCTGAAGGCGGCGATCGACGCGGGTGTGGACGTCCGCGGCTACTACGTCTGGTCGCTGCTGGACAACTTCGAGTGGGCGTACGGCTACGACAAACGGTTCGGGATCGTCCGGGTCGACTACGCGACGCAGGAGCGCACGCCGAAGGACAGCTACCGGTTCTACCAGGAGCTGATCGCCGCCAACCGGGGGTGATCGGCGGCCGGGAGGGGCCGCCCGGCACCGGGCGGCCCTTTCTCATGCCTCTTTCTCATGCCCTTTTCTCGTGCCCCCTTCTCATGCCTCGCCGCCGCGTGCCGCGTACGCCGCCGGGTCCGCCAGCACCTCGCGGACGATGACGCCGGCCGCGCCCCTGGCCGCGTCGCCCAGCGACGAGGAGGCCCGCAGCCGCTTGCCGCCCTCGGTCCACAGACCGGAGACCACCCTGAGGGCCAGTTCGCGGTCGACGGCGGGCGCCAGCCAGTCGCTCAGTTCCCGGTAGACGCCGCCGAGCATCACCGCCTCGGGGTCGAAGAGGTTGACGGCGCCGGACACCACCACGCCGAGCTGCCGGCCCGCCCGCTCGATCGCCGCCAGCGCGTCCGGCTCGCCGCGCCGGGCCCGGCGCCCCAGTTCGGCCACGCCCCGCACGCCGGTGTCCGCGTCGAGGCCGGCGGCCGTCAGCAGGGCGCCCTGACCGGCGTACTGCTCCAGGCAGCCGCGCGCCCCGCAGCGGCACAGCGGGCCGTCCGGGTCGACCACCATGTGCCCGATCTCGCCGGCGAAGCCGTGCGCGCCGCGCAGCAGTTCGCCGCGCAGCACCAGGGCGCCGCCGATGCCGATCTCACCGGTCAGGTAGAGGAAGCTGCGCACGCCCTCGGTGCCGGCGCCGAACCACAGCTCGGCCAGGGCGGCGGCGTTGGCCTCGTTGTCGGAGCTGACCGGCAGCGGGCGCTCGGCGGGGCGCAGGGAGAGCAGCGCCTGCGCGAACAGGCCCTCGACCGCGACCCGCTGCCAGCCGAGGTTCGGAGCCTGGCGGACGCTGCCGCCGGTGACCAGACCGGGCAGCGCGACATGGACGCCGGCCGGGCCGAGGTCCTGCTCGGCGGCCGAACCGATGGCGCGGGCCGCGAGCCGGGCGGCGCGGGCCAGCACCTCGGAGGGCTGGACGCCCCGGTTGTCGACGTGCTCGACCAGCCGCACCCGGTCGGTGCCGGCCAGGTCGACGACGCAGACGGTGATGAAGTCGATGTTGATCTCGACACCGAGGCCCGCCGGGCCGGTCCTGGACACCTTCAGGACGGTGCCGGGGCGGCCCACCTGGCCGCTGCTGGTCTTGCCCCACTCGGTGACGAAGCCGTACTCCAGCAACTGTTCGACCAGGGAGGACACCGCCGCCCGGGTCAGTCCGACGTGCGTGGCGATACCGGCTCTGGTGGCCTCCCCCGCGTCGTGCACGGCCCTCAGGACCAGACTGAGGTTGTGCCGTCGGACCGTGGCCTTGTCGGCCTTCGGCTCCAGGGGGGTCAGGTTGTTCTTCATCGTGGTGTCGAGCGTATGCGACGCCCGGCGGGCCCCTTGCCCGGTCCGAGGGGTGCTCCTACTCTCACTTTGTGCCGCTGATAAACAAAACCCGTTCGCACCACGCCGGGCCGGGCCCCGGCGACCAGCTCGTCCGGCTCCGGATCGCGCTGACCGTCTTCTTCGCCCTGGACGGCTTCGTCTTCGCCGGCTGGGTGGTGCGCATCCCCGCCATCAAGGAACAGACCGGTGCCTCCGCCAGTGCCCTGGGGCTGGCGCTGCTCGGCGTGTCGGCGGGCGCCGTCGTCACCATGACCCTGACCGGACGGCTCTGCCGCCGCTACGGCAGCCATCCGGTCACCGTCGTCTGCGCCGTCCTGCTCTGTCTCAGCGTCGCCCTGCCCCCGCTCACCCACTCCGCGCTCGCGCTGGGCGCCGTGCTGCTGGTGTTCGGCAGCGCGTACGGCGGGATCAACGTCGCCTTCAACAGCGCCGCCGTCGATCTGGTGGCCGTACTGCGCCGCCCGATCATGCCCAGTTTCCACGCCGCGTTCAGCCTCGGCGGCATGGTCGGCGCGGGGCTCGGCGGGCTGGTCGCCGGGTCGCTGTCCCCGCTGTGGCACCTGCTCGGCCTCACCGGCGTCGGCCTGCTCGTCACCCTGGCGGCGGGCCGGGTCCTGCTGCGCTGCGAACCGCTCGTGCCGCCGGACCGCTCGCCCCGGAGCGACCAGGCACCGCGCGCGAAGCCGGACGCCCGTACCCGCCGGCTCGTCGTCACCTTCGGGCTGATCGCCCTGTGCAGTTCCTACGGGGAGGGCGCCATGGCCGACTGGGGCGCGCTCCACCTGGAGCAGGACCTGGACGCCGCGCCGGGTCTCGCGGCGGTGGGTTACTCGTGTTTCGCGCTGGCCATGACGGTGGGCCGGCTGACCGGCACCACGCTGCTCGAGCGGCTGGGCCGGACCCCGACCGTGGTGGCCGGCGGCGCGGTCGCCGCGGCCGGGATGCTGCTCGGCGCGCTCGCCCCGGCGGCGTGGGCGGTGCTGTTCGGCTTCGCGGTCACCGGGCTCGGGCTGGCCAACATCTTCCCGGTCATGGTGGAGCGGGCCGGGGCGCTGGGCGGGCCCGGCGGGGTGGCGACCGCCTCCACGCTCGGCTACGGCGGCATGCTGCTCGGGCCGCCCGCGATCGGCTTCATGGCCGACTGGTTCTCCCTGCCGGCGGCGCTGACCAGCGTCGCGGCGCTGGGCGCGGTGGCGGCGCTGGTCGCGTTCGCCAATCGGCGGGTGATGAGCGCGGGCTGAAGGCTTCCGACGCGCGAAAATCCCTTGTGCCGCAGGAGACTTGGTGCGGCAGACTCACCCGTCATGGAGACTGCCACGTACATCGAGACCCTGGACCGCGAGGGCCGGCTGCTGGCCGCGGCCGCCGAGGCGGCCGGCAGTGCCGCCGAGGTGCCGCACTGTCCGGGCTGGCGGGTGCCGGACCTGGTGAAACACACCGGAGCCGTGCACCGCTGGGCGGCGTCCTTCGTCGCCGAGGGGCACACCGCTCCCCGCCCGATAGGCGAGGCGCCGGACCTGGACGGCACCGCGCTCACGGACTGGTTCCGCGAGGGACACGGGCGACTTGTCGACACGCTCACCGCCGCCGCACCGGACACCGACTGCTGGCACTTCCTGCCCGCGCCGACCCCGCTGGCCTTCTGGGCCCGGCGGCAGGCCCACGAGACGACCGTGCACCGGTTCGACGCCGAGTCGGCGGCCGGGGCCACCCCTTCCGTACCGGACCCGGAGTTCGCCGCCGACGGCATCGACGAACTGCTGTGCGGCATGCACGCCCGCCCCAAGAGCCGGGTCCGCGCCGAGAAGCCCCGGGTGCTGCGGGTCCGGGCGACCGACGTCGCCGGCGCGGTGTGGACCGTACGCCTGTCGCCGGAGCCGCCGGTCACCGCGCGGGGCGACACCGGGGACGCCGAGTGCGAGATCGCCGGTCCGGCCGGGCCGCTGTACTTCGCGCTGTGGAACCGGCAGCCGTTGCCGGAGGTCACCGGCGACGCCTCGCTCGCCGAACTGTGGCGGGAGACCTCGGGCGTCTGAGGCGGCGGCATGTGAGACTTCCGGTATGACCAGTCACGGGGGACGGCGCACCCCGGCCGAGCGCGACGCCATCACCGTCGAGATCGGATACGCCTTGTGCAGCGCGGCGTTCGCGGCGGCCGTGCTGTTCGGCGCGGTGGCCGGACCGGCGTACGTCTTCGAGCTGCCGGCCGGGGCGCGCCGCGCCCTGACCGGGGCGGGCACCACGCTTGCGGCGGTGGTCTTCGCGGTCCGGGTGGTGAGCGTGCTGCTCCGCTTCGGGCGGGCCGGCCGGACGGGTTCCGGCTCGTAGCCCGGCAGCCGGGTTCCGACGCCTGGGCCGGCCCCAGCGGTCGCGCCCGGCCGGCCCGGTCCGGTGCGACGAGCCGGGACCGCGCGGCGGTTCAGCCGGCCTCCGCCCCGGCCATCAGCCCCACCCCGTCGGCGAGCCGGGCCGCCGCGTGCCGGAAGAACTCCGGCCGCTCCTCGACGACCCCCTTGAACTGGCCGAAGACCTCGAAACTCACCAGCCCGAACAGCTGCGCCCAGGCCGCGACCAGGGCCGTCACCGTCCCGGGCGGCAGGTCGGGCGCGAGGTCGGCGGCCATCCGCTCCGCCTCCGGCCGCAGTTCGGCGGCGGGCGGGGCCGGCCGGGTCAGGCCGAGCGCCCGGTGCGCGTCCCGGAGGATGCCGATGAGCACGTACCCGACGCGGGCGGCGGCGCGGACGGTGTCCTGCGGGGCGGTGTAGCCGGGCACCGGCGAACCGTAGATCAGGGCGTACTCGTGCGGGTGCGCCAGCGCCCAGGCCCGGACCGCCTCGCAGACCGCGATCCAGCGCTGCCGGTGGCCGGCGTCGGCCGCCGCGTCGCGGGCCTGCTCGGCGGTCTCGCCCACCGCGTCGTAGGCGTCGATGATGAGGGCGGTGAGCAGGTCGTCGCGGCTCGGGAAGTAGCGGTACAGGGCGGAGGAGGCCAGGCCCAGTTCGCGGGCCACGGCGCGCAGCGACAGCTTGGCGGCGCCCTCCTCGGCGAGCTGTCTGCGGGCCTCGGTCTTGATGGCCGCCGTGACCTCGGTCCGGGCCCGCGCGCGGGCGCCCTGTGCGGTGCTCATGCGGCTCAGTGTGCCACAGGGCGAGAGCACCGCACACAAAAGAGAGCAGTGCTCTTGAATTCACCGGACACCTCTGCGCATACTCGTCCCAGCGCAAGAGAGAGCAGTGCTCACACACGAGAGCGGCGCTCTCTATATCTCGGCTTGGTTCTCGTTCTCGTCTTCGTTCTCGTCCTCGTCCTCGTCCTCGTCCAGGGGGTTCCCGTGTCCACGCATGTGCAGCAGCCCGGTTGGTTCACCGTCAACGTCCTCAACCGGTCCGTCGCCTGGCTGACCCGGCGCGGGCTCAGCGTCTGGGGCTCCCGGGTGCTGGCGGTCCGCGGCCGCAAGAGCGGACAGTGGCGGACCACCCCCGTCAACCTGCTCACCGTGGACGGACAGCGGTACCTGGTCGCGCCGCGCGGTCATGTGCAGTGGACGCACAACATGCGCGCGGCCGGCGGGGGCGAGCTGCGCCTCGGCCGGCAGGTGGAGGCGTTCACCGCGACCGAGGTGGCCGACGACGACAAGCCCGCGCTGCTGCGGGCCTACCTCAAGCGCTGGAAGGCGGAGGTCGGGATCTTCTTCGGCGGCGTCGGCCCGGACTCCTCCGACGCCGAACTGCGCCGCATCGCTGCCGACCACCCCGTCTTCCGGGTCACGGCCTCGCGGCCGTAGCACTCAGGAACCGGCCCGGCCCGGCTCGTCAGCGGCCACCGGCTCGTCCGCCGGGGCCCGGCCCTGGTCCGCGGCCGGCGCCGCCGCCTCCGCCTGCCTGCGGTCCAGCACCGTCAGGGCGCGCTGCGCGATCGGGTGGTTGCGGACCAGCTCGGCCAGCGTCGTCGAGCCCCGGGTGATGTCCCGGAACGCGTTCCACGCGGGCCGGAAACCGGTCAGGGCCGCGTGGAAGATCCCCGGGCGGCGCTCGAACGCGGCCAGCATCCGCTTGCCGACGCTCATCTCGACGCCCAGCCCGGCCTTGATGGCGAAGGCGTAGTTCAGGGCCTGGCGGCGGGCGTCCACCGCGTCGTGCGCCTCGGCTACGCGCACCGCCCACTCCCCCGCCAGCCGCCCCGAGCGCAGCGCGAACGAGATGCCCTCCCGGGTCCACGGCTCCAGCAGCCCCGCCGCGTCCCCGCACACCAGGACCCGGCCGCGGGAGAGCGGCGAGTCGTCGGCGCGGCAGCGGGTGAGGTGGCCGGAGGAGATGCTCGGCTCGAACCCGGCGAGGCCGAGGCGCCCGATGAAGTCCTCCAGGTAGCGCTTGGTCGCCGCGCCCTCGCCGCGGGCCGAGATGACCCCGACCGTGAGCGTGTCGCCCTTGGGGAAGACCCAGCCGTAACTGCCCGGCATCGGGCCCCAGTCGATGAGCACCCGGCCCTGCCAGTCCTCGGCGACCGGCCGCGGGACCGGGATCTCCGCCTCCAGGCCCAGATCCACCTGGTCGACCTTCACCCCGACGTGCGCCGCTATCCGGCTGGCACTGCCGTCCGCGCCGACCACCGCGCGGGCCAGCACGGTCTCGCCGCCCTGGAGCACGACTGCGGCCGTACGCCGGTCGGGGACCGCCGAGCCGTGCTGCTCGACCCGCGACACCGTGACGCCGGTGCGCAGTTCGGCACCCGCCTTCTGCGCGTGCTCGACCAGCTGCTGGTCGAACTCGGGCCGGTTGATCAGCCCGAACAGCATCTGCTTGGCCCGGCGGGTGCGGGTGAAGCGTCCGTTGTGGGAGAAGGTCACCGCGTGCACGCGGTCCTTGAAGGGCAGCTCGAAGCCCGGCGGGAGCGAGTCGCGCGAGGGTCCGATGATGCCGCCGCCACAGGTCTTGTAGCGGGGCAGATCCGCCTTCTCCAGCAACAGCACGCGCCGTCCCGCGACCGCCGCCGCGTAGGCGGCCGAGGCCCCCGCGGGTCCCGCGCCCACCACGACGACGTCCCACACCTGACGCGCGTCGTCCGCCGAAGAGTTCTCGCTGCTCACGATGGTCTACTGCTCCGATCAAACCGCATGCCGCACCTGTCCCCCGCATCCTACGGTGGGCATCGCCGCAGGCCACTGTGGGAGGATCGGCAATGTATGCGCCCTGCACACACCGTGCGCACACCAGGGCGTGCCCACACCGCACGATCACCCGCGAACACCGCACAAAACGGAACGGTCAGCGAGTGGTCATCAGTACAACGTCGCACCTACAAGGAGCGTGCCCATGCCGTCGAATCCGGTCGCCGAGACCGTCGCCGCCCTGATGCCCCGGGCGCGGGCCGAACTCACCGAACTGGTGGCCTTCCGGTCGGTGGCCGACTTCGAGCAGTTCCCGAAGAGCGAGAGCGAGGCCGCCGCCGAATGGATAGCCGGCGCGCTGCGCGCCGAGGGCTTCGAGGACGTCGCCCTGCTCGACACCCCGGACGGCACCCAGTCGGTGTACGGGTACCTGCCCGGTCCCGAGGGCGCGAAGACGGTGCTGCTCTACGCCCACTACGACGTGCAGCCCCCGCTGGACGAGGCCGGCTGGACCACTCCGCCGTTCGAGCTGACCGAGCGCGACGGCCGCTGGTACGGACGGGGCACCGCCGACTGCAAGGGCGGCGTCCTCATGCACCTGCTGGCGCTGCGCGCGCTGAAGGCCAACGGCGGCGTGCCGGTGCACGTCAAGGTGATCGCCGAGGGCTCGGAGGAGCAGGGCACCGGCGGTCTGGAGCGGTACGCCGAGGAGCACCCGGAGCTGCTCACGGCCGACACGATCGTCATCGGCGACGCGGGCAACTTCCGGGTCGGCCTGCCGACGGTCACCACGACCCTGCGCGGCATGACCCTGGTCCGGGTCGCCGTCGACACCCTCGAAGGCAACCTGCACTCCGGGCAGTTCGGCGGCGCGGCCCCGGACGCGCTGGCCGCGCTGATCCGCACGCTGGACTCGCTGCGCGCCGAGGACGGTTCGACGACCGTCGACGGGCTGGCCGGTGACGGCACGTGGGACGGCCTCCAGTACGCGCCGGAGGCGTTCCGCGCGGACGCCAAGGTGCTGGACGGTGTGGAGCTGATCGGCTCCGGCACGGTCGCCGACCGCATCTGGGCGCGGCCGGCCGTCACGGTGCTCGGCATCGACTGCCCGCCGGTCGTCGGCGCCACGCCCTCGGTGCAGGCAGGCGCGCGGGCCCTGGTGAGCCTGCGGGTGCCGCCGGGCACGGACGCCACCGAGGCCGTCAAGCTGCTCCAGGCCCACCTGGAGGCGCACACGCCGTGGGGCGCCCGGGTCGCCGTCGAACCGGTCGGCCAGGGCCAGCCGTTCCGCGCCGACCCCACCAGCCCGGCGTACCAGGCCATGGCGGACGCGATGGCGGTGGCGTACCCGGGCCAGCGGATGCAGTACGCCGGCCAGGGCGGCTCCATCCCGCTGTGCAACACCCTGGCCGGCCTCTACCCCGACGCGGAGATCCTCCTCATCGGCCTGAGCGAACCGGAGGCCCGTATCCACGCGGTCGACGAGAGCGTCTCCCCGGACGAACTGGAGCGCCTGTCGGTGGCGGAGGCGCTGTTCCTGCGCAACTACGCGGGCAGCTGACAGCCGCCGGGAGGGGCGACGGCCCAGGCGGCGCGGGGCGGTGCCGACACGCGGCTGCGCCGCGCGGGCGCGCCCAGCCACGACCGGTCCGCACCCGGCAGCCGCCCCGCCCGCCTCACCCGACCGGAACCCCCGCCTCCAGATACAACGCGGCCCCCCGCTCCCGGGCCCGCAGGGCCCACCGCAGCCGCGCATACCGCACCGGCGGCAGCAGCCCCGCCGCCTCCTCCTCGCCGACGAACCGCCAGCCGCGCAGTTCGGGCCCGGGCAGCAGCAGCCGCCCGGCGTCGGCGGAGGCCAGCCGGCCACCGTCGAAGAGCAGTCTGAGCCCCCCGTACCCGGGCGGCTGCGGCGGCTCCCAGTCGACGACCAGCAGCGACGGTACGTCGTCCAGGTGGACGCCGGTCTCCTCGGCGACCTCGCGGATGCCCGCGCGGGCGGGGGCCTCGCCGGGTTCGACGACGCCGCCCGGGAACTCCCAGCCCGCCTTGTAGGTGGGGTCGACCAGCAGCACCCGGTCGTGCTCGTCGAAGAGCAGGACGCCGGCGGCGATGGTCTCGGCGGTGGGTTCCGGGGTCTGCACGATGTCGCAGAGGGGCGCCGCGCCGGTGCCGACCGCGTCGGCTATGCGGGCGGCGGTCTCCCCCGGGGTGAGACCGCCGTTGTCGACCGGGTGCGCGTCGGCCATCAGCCAGCCGCCGAGCGCCGCCCGGTAGGGCTCCATGTGGTCGTACGACCACTGCCGTACCCGGAGCTCGCCGTCGGGCGGGTCCGGGGGGAGCTCGCGGCGGGATATCCGCTCCCGCAGGATCGTTTCGGCCGGGGCCAGCAGGATGTGCCGGACGGCGATCCGGCGGGCGGCGAGGCCGCCGAAGATCTCATCCCGGTACTCCTGGCGCAGCAGGGTCATGGGAACCACCAGCGTCCCGCCCAGCTCGGCGAGCATCGCCGCCGCCGTGTCGATGACGAGACGCCGCCAGATCGGGAGGTCCTGGTAGTCGCCGACCTCGGCGAGGCGTTTGGGCGGGAGCAGGTGCGCGAGCGCTCCGCCGATGACCTCGGGGTCGAAGAGCGTGCTGTTCGGGATCAGGTCGATCAGTTCCCGTGCGGTGGTCGTCTTCCCCGCACCGCACGCGCCGTTGATCCAGACGACGGTCACAGGTCCCCCTCTTCTGTTGGCCCCCTGTGGCTTGCCCGCTCCACCCTGCCACGGAAACCAGCCCCAGTTGAGGGCGTACGAAAGCGGCGCCGCCGCCCCTGGCCGGGACGTCGGCGCCGCTCGGCCGGGCTCCGGGCCGGTCAGTCCTTCGGCGTGTGGTCGTGCGGGGCCAGGCTGTCCTCGCTGACGTCGACGTGGTTGAGGACGTCCGTGGCCTTGCGCAGGTCGATCGGCAGCTCCCCCGCGGCGTGCGAGGGGGTGACGGCCGCGACCACGAAGCCGGTGGCGAGGGAGGCGAGGGCGAGCATGCTGCGCTTCTTCATGCCGGGTTCAACTGCTCGGCCGCCCAGGAGTTACCCTCCGGCCCTCCGGCCGGTTGCGTCGGCGCCCGCCTCACACCCCGGCCGCCGTCACGCCCTCCGTCCGGGTGAGCGCCGCCGCGGCCGCCCCCACCAGACCCGCGTCCGTGCCCATCTGAGCCGGCGTCACCGTCAGGCGGCGTACGAAGGAGAGGGTGGCGTACGAGGCCAGCGCCCGGCGCAGGGGGGCGAAGAGGACCTCGCCCGCCTTGCCCACGCCGCCGCCGATCACGGCGATGTCGATCTCGACCAGGGTCGCGGTGGCCGCGATGCCGGCGGCCAGCGCCTGGGCCGCCCGCTCGAAGGAGGCCACCGCCACCGGGTCGCCGGCCCGGGCCGCGGCGGCCACCGCGGCGGCGGAGGTGTCGCCGTCGGCCCCGGGACACCAGCCGCCCTCCAGGGCGCGCCGCGCGATGTTGGGGCCGCTCGCGATGCGCTCCACGCAGCCGCGCGCACCGCACGGGCAGGGGTCGCCGTCGAGATCCACGCTGATGTGACCGATGTGACCGGCGTTGCCGGTGGGCCCGGGGTGCAGCCGTCCGTTCAGGACCAGACCGCCGCCGACCCCGGTGGAGACCACCATGCACAGCGCGTTGTCGTGGCCGCGGGCGGCGCCCTGCCAGTGCTCGGCGGCGGTGATC
Organism: Streptomyces sp. NPDC023723; assembly: GCF_040639815.1. Classification (NCBI taxonomy): domain Bacteria; kingdom Bacillati; phylum Actinomycetota; class Actinomycetes; order Kitasatosporales; family Streptomycetaceae; genus Streptomyces; species Streptomyces sp. NPDC023723. The sequence goes on along the minus strand of NZ_JBFAAP010000089.1, from coordinate 4,306 downwards.
GCCACCCCGTCCCCGATCAGCTCGACCGGCAGACCGCCCGCGGCCGCCCGGACCCGGGCCACCAGCGGGTACTCCCGCCAGCCGGGCACGTTGACCGGACTCACCGTGCCGGCCGACGCGTCCACCGGTCCGGCGCTGCCGATGCCGACCGCCGTGGCCCGCGGCCACAGGGGCGCGGCGGTCAGCTCCCCGAGCACCTCCTCGACGGCCCCCATCACGGTGTCGCCGTTCTCCCGCGCGGGGGTGGCCCGCTGGGCCCGCACCAGAATCCGGCCGGCACCGTCCACCAGCGCACCGGCGATCTTGGTGCCGCCGATGTCCAGCGCGGCCACGAGGTCGGTGTCCATCAGAGTCGGTTCTCCCCGTCAGCCTTCGACAACACGAGCGCGTCGCGCTCTTCGCGATGGACAGTGTCCACCCGATCTGACAACGTTGTCCAGGCTCTATGCTCGATGCCACATCCTCATACAACCCCATGGGCGATCCGGTCCCCGTGGACGAACAGGACAGGAATCGCCCATCGTGCCCGACATGGCCCGCCCCGCCCACCGCAGCAGCGGGAACCGTTACGGCAACCGTCCGACCATGAAGGACGTCGCCGCCCGCGCCGGTGTCGGCCTGAAAACCGTGTCCCGGGTGGTGAACGGGGAGCCGGGGGTGACCCCGGAGACCGAGCGCCGGGTCCAGGAGGCCATCGACGCGCTGGGCTTTCGCCGCAACGACAGCGCGCGGGTGCTCCGCAAGGGCCGCACCGCCAGTGTCGGGCTGGTCCTGGAGGATCTCGCGGACCCGTTCTACGGGCCGCTCAGCCGGGCCGTGGAGGAGGTGGCCCGCTCGCACGGGGCGCTGCTCATCAACGGGTCCAGCGCGGAGGACCCGGAGCGGGAGCAGGAACTGGTGCTGGCCCTGTGCGCGCGGCGGGTGGACGGGCTGGTGGTGATCCCGGCCGGGGACGACCACCGGTACCTGGAGCCGGAGCTGAAGGCCGGGGTGGCCACGGTGTTCGTGGACCGGCCGGCCGGGCACGTGGACGCGGACGTGGTGCTGTGCGACAACTTCGGCGGCGCCCGGGACGGCGTCGCCCACCTCATCGCGCACGGTCACCGCAGGATCGGTTTCATCGGCGACATGCCCCGCATCCACACCGCCGCCGAGCGGCTGCGCGGCTACCGGGCCGCGATGGAGGACGCGGGCATACCCGTGAAGGACTCCTGGATGTCCCTGGGTGTCACCGACCCGGAGCGGGTGCGCCGGGCGGCCGAGGAGATGCTCGCGGACCGGGACCCGGTCACCGCGATCTTCACCGGCAACAACCGGGTGTCGGTCACGGTGATCCGGGTGCTGGCCGGGCACACCCGGGGCGTCGCCCTGGTCGGCTTCGACGACATCGAGCTCGCCGACCTGCTGCGGCCCGGACTCACCGTGGTCGCCCAGGACGCGGCGGCCCTGGGCCGGACCGCCGCGGAACGCCTGTTCGGCCAGCTGGACGGGGGCCTGCTCGTCCCCGAGCGCATCGAACTGCCGACCCGTCTGATCACCCGGGGCTCGGGTGAGCTGCCGCCGGCGGACTGACCGGCGCGCGGTGCGCCGGCCCCTGCCGTCGGGCTCCCGTCCCCCGGCCCGCGGCCGCGCGACGCCCCGCACGCTCCCCCGGCCTGCGGCCGGCAGGACCCCCGGAGCAGGCACCTGACGCCGCCGGGCCCGCCGTCCGGGCGGACGGCGGAAGTTCGCCCGCCTGACCTATCGCGCCGAAGCCGTCAGGTCCCCGCGCCTCGGTGCCGAGTAGCTCTCCAGGTCGGCGCGGGTCAGCCCGGTCAGGCGGGCGACCTCGCCGATGTCCAGGGCGCCGCAGTCCAGGCCGCGCAGCAGGTAGCCGCTGAGCGCCTTGGCGGTGGCGGGCTCGTCCATGACGTCGCCGCCGGCCTGGTTGACGTAGCGGGCGAGGCGGCCCGCGGCCTGTTCGAAGCCCTCGCGGTAGAAGGCGAAGACGGCCGCGTAACGGGTCGGGAGGTGGCCGGGGTGCATGTCCCAGCCCTGGTAGTAGGCGCGGGTCAGGGCGCGGCGGGTGAGCCCGTAGTGCAGGCGCCAGGCGTCGTGCACCTGGGCGGTGGGACCGACCGGCAGCACGTTGGTGGAGCCGTCCGAGACCCGGACGCCGGTGCCCGCGGCGGCGACCTGCATGACCGCCTTGGCATGGTCGGCGACCGGGTGGTCACTGGCCTGGTGGGCGGCGGAGACACCGAGGCAGGCGCTGTAGTCGAAGGTGCCGTAGTGCAGACCGGTGGCGCGCCCCTCGGCGGCCTGGATCATGCGGGCGACCGTCGCGGTGCCGTCGGCCGCGAGGACGGCCTGGCTGGTCTCGATCTGGATCTCGAACCCGATCCGGCCCGGCGTCAGACCGCGCGCCGTCTCGAACGCCTCCAGCAGCCGCACCATCGCGGTGACCTGCTCCGGGTACGTCACCTTCGGCAGGGTGAGGACCAGCCCGTCCGGCAGCCCGCCGGCCTCCAGCAGACCGCTGAGGAAGATGTCCAGCGTGCGGATGCCCCGGTCGCGGACGGCGGCCTCCATGCACTTCATGCGGATGCCCTGGTACGGGGCGGCCGTGCCACGCCCAGCCGTCGGCCGGGAGGTGCCGTCGGCGCCCGCCTCGGCGATCAGCCGGGCGGCGCGGGCGGCGTCCTGGTCCTCGTCCCGGCCGTGGTAGCCGTCCTCGAAGTCGACCCGCAGGTCCTCGACCGGCTCGCGTTCCAGTTTGGCCCGCACGCGCGCGTACACCGGCTCGGCGAGGTCGCCCGGCAGGCCGAGCACGGCGGCGAAGGAGGCGGCGTCCGGGGCGTGTTCGTCGAGCGCGGCGAGGGCCGCGTCGCCCCAGGCGCGTACCGTGTCGGCGGCGAAGGCGTCGCCGGGGACGTAGACGGTGTGCACGGGCTGGCGGGTGCCGGGGTCTCCGGGGTAGCGGCGGGCCAGTTCCGCGTCGACCGGCGCGAGGGAGGCGCTGATCCGCTCGCCGACCGCGCCCGCGAGGCTCGTCGCCACCTTCTCCAGCTGACCACCCATGCAGCACCCTCCTCGTTTCCGCCCCACAGGAATTCCACTGTGCGGAATCAACAATCCGTAGAGCGAAGTTATCCGGCGATCTTCCCGCCGGTCAACACCGTCTTGCCCACCGGTCCATCCACCACTCTCGGCATGTTCACGTCCATCTGGCACGGTCGTCGTGCCCACCGGCGTACCCCTTCGGAAGGAGCTCCCGTGCCCAGTCCCGGCCGGTTCACCCGCCGTCTGAGCCTGAAGACCGCCCTGGCCACCGCCGCCGCCCTGCCGCTCGCCAGTACACCATCCGCCGCCGCCACGCCCCTGGAGCGCGACCCGGGCCGGCTGGAGGTCATGTCGTTCAACCTGCGGTTCGCGAGCAGCGCCGAACCCAACAGCTGGGCCGTGCGCAGACCCGTGACCCGCGCGCTGCTGCGCCACGAGCGCCCGCACGTCATCGGTACCCAGGAGGGCCTGTACCAGCAGGTGCGGGACATCGAGGCCGACCTCGGCGCGGCCTACGACTGGATCGGCACCGGCCGCGCGGGCGGCAGCCGCGACGAGTTCATGGCCGTGTACTACGACACCCGCCGGCTCGCGCCGCTGGAGTACGACCACTTCTGGCTCTCCGACACGCCGGACGTGATCGGCTCGAACACCTGGGGCGGCGGTTCCATCCGCATGGTCACCTGGGTCCGCTTCAGCGATCTGGGCGACGGCGGCCGGGAGTTCCACTTCCTGAACACCCATCTGGACAACGCGAGCCAGAACGCACGCGCGCGGGCCGCCGCGCTCGTCGCGGAGCGGATCGGCGGTCTCGACGAGTCGCTGCCGCTGGTGGTGACCGGGGACTTCAACGTGGCCGCGCACGGCAATCCGGTCTACGACACCATGCTGGGCGCCGGTCTCGTGGACTCCTGGGACGCGGCGGCCCGGCGCGGCGCGGCGTACGCCACGTTCCACGGCTACCAGCCGCTCACCCCGGACGGCGACCGGATCGACTGGATCCTGGTCACCCCGGGCGTCACGGTGCACCGCGCGGACATCAACACCTTCGCGCGGGACGGGCAGTTCCCCAGTGACCATCTGCCGGTGCAGGCGTCGCTGACGCTCGGCTGAGGGGCCCGGACGGCCGAGGCCCCCAGGACCGGGGGGCGGTCCTGGGGGCCTCGGCCGTCGTCGCGACGGGATCAGCCCTTGCGGGTCTTGATCTCCTCGGTGAGCTGCGGGACGACGTCGAAGAGGTCGCCGACGACGCCGTAGTCGACGA
>NZ_JBFAAP010000088.1:0-20718 GCF_040639815.1 Streptomyces sp. NPDC023723 | reverse complement strand
CGGTGGTGGAACCACTCCGGGTGCTTGTGCACCCAGGGGTGGTCGGGCGAGCACTGGAGCGCGAAGTCGAGGGCGATCTCCAGGCCCAGTTCCCGCGCCTCGGCCACGAACAGGTCGAAGTCCTCGATGGTCCCGAGGTCCGGGTGGACGGCGTCGTGCCCGCCCTCCGGGGAACCGATCGCCCAGGGCACCCCCACATCGCCCGGCCCGGCGGACAGCGTGTTGTTGGGGCCCTTGCGGTGAGTGGTGCCGATGGGGTGGACCGGCGGCAGGTAGACGACGTCGAAGCCCATCGCGGCGATGGCCGGCAGCCGGCGGGCGGCGGTGCGGAAGGTGCCGTGCGGACGCTCCGGGGTGCCCTCGGAGCGCGGGAAGAACTCGTACCAGGCGCCGTACAGTGCCCGCTCCCGTTCCACCAGCAGCGGCATCGCGGGCGAGGAGGTGATCAGCTCCCGCAGCGGGAAGCGGGCGAGCACCGCGTCCACCTCGGGGGTCAGCGCCGCCGCCAGCCGGACGTCCACCGGCAGCGTGTCGTCCCGCAGCGCCGCCGCGGCGGCCCGGACCACGGACCGGGCGGACCGGTCGGGCAGCCCCGCCGCCGCCCACTCGTACAGCTCCGCGCCCTCCTCCAGGACCAGGCCGGTGTCGAGACCGGCCGGGACCTTGATGCGCGCGGTGTGCCGCCAGGTGGCCAGCGGATCGCTCCACGCCTCCACCCGGTAGGTCCAGCGCCCCGCAGCGGTCGGCGTCACCTCGGCGCCCCAGCGGTCGGTGCCGGGCGCCAGCTCCCGCATCGGCGTCCACGGGCCGGGCCGGCCCTCGGGATCCTCCAGCACGACATTGGCGCCGACCGCGTCGTGCCCCTCCCGGAACACGGTGGCGGTCACCTCGAACGTCTCACCCGCCACCGCCTTCGCCGGACGCCTGCCGCCCTCCACCGCCGGGTGCACATCACGCACCGGAATGCGCCCGATCTCCGGGGTCGTGCTCATCGGTTCTCACCTCCGCCGTTGCTGAAGCCGGGCCGGGGCCCGGACCGGTCTCACACCGCGCCGGAGGGGACCGCGCTCCCCGCCGGGGTCCGCCGGTCCACGACCGACGCCTTCCGTCCGGCCGCCCGGGGCCGCTCGTCCCGTTCCTGCGCATGGGTGACCAGGCCGGCCAGATACCGCTCGGCGGCGTCCGCGGCCTCCCGCGCACACCGCTTCCCCATCAGCACGCACAGGGTGTAACCGGAGTCCTCGAAGACGGCCCGGGCCGACAGGTCGGCGGGCGAGGCCAGCATCGTCCGTTCCCGGTCCCGGTAACGCCGTAGCTGCCGGTCGACCTCGGCTTTCGCAGGTAGCAGCATGGTGCCGTTCCCTTCGGGGCTCGATCACGGGCGATCGAGTTCTTCACACATGGTGCATGGACGGCGACGCAGCGTCTTGTTGGATCTTCAACGACAGTCTCGTGTTGCACGAATGGACTACTGCTCCCACTCTGGAGTGACTCAGAAGCGATACGTGCTCACGCTTCGTGCTCGGGGCCCGTCCCGTTCAGGGACGGGAGGGAGCGGAGCTTCGCGGTGAGGAGCCGACGACGATGAAGAGCGCAGTGCCCTGCTACTACCACCTCGACGTGGAAGTGAGCCCCGAACGGGTCGGCCAGGTCCGGCGCATCCTGGCCGCGCACCTCCGGTTCTGGAACCTGGACAACCTCGTGGACCCGGTCTGCCGGGGCACCGAGATGCTGCTGCGGGCGATCGACGAGCACGCGAGCGACAAGAACACGTCGATAGAGCTGTGGTGGAACGGCCAGCACCTCATCACGGCGGTGGGCGGCAACGACCACGCCCTCCGCCCCGACCAGGACCTCCGCGCCTGCCTGCGGCACCTCGCCGCGACCAGCGACGGCTGGGGCTGCTGCGCCACCGACACCGGGGCCAAGGTCATCTGGTTCTCCCAGCGGGCCCGGGCCGGCGCCCGCGTCCCGCTGGTGGCCAGCGCGCCGACGCCCATCACCCAGGAGGGCCTGGAGGTCCCGCGCGAGATCCTGCCGGTGGCCCGGCTGGCCGCGCCGGGCGCCGCGGGCGGCAACGGCGTGCTGGAGGAGGCCCGGTGACCGCGGCGCGGCCGGACTGGAAGGGGGCGCCCGTCTGGAGCGGGCACCCCTACCCCCTGGGTGCCGTCTACGACGGTCAGGGCACCAACTTCGCCCTGTTCAGCGAGGTCGCCGAACGCGTCGACCTGGTCCTCGTCGACGACGACGGCGCCCACACCACCGTGCCCCTGCCCGAGGTGGACGGCTTCGTCTGGCACTGCCACCTGCCCGGCGTCGGACCGGGGCAGCGCTACGGCTACCGCGTGCACGGGCCCTGGGCCCCGTCCGTCGGCCACCGCTGCAACCCGGCGAAGCTGCTCCTCGACCCGTACGCCCGCGCGGTGGACGGCTCGATGGACAACCACCCCTCCCTGCTGGAACGGGCCGGCGGCCGGCCCGACCCGGCCGACAGCGCCGGGCACACCCTGCTCGGCGTGGTCACCGACCCGTTCTTCGACTGGGGCGACGACCGCCCGCCCAGGCGGCCCTACGCCGACACCGTCATCTACGAGGCGCACGTCAAGGGCCTGACCCGCGCCCACCCCGACGTCCCGCCGGAGCTGCGCGGCACGTACGCGGGCCTCGCGCACCCGGCGGTCGTCGAGCACCTCACCTCGCTCGGCGTGACCGCGGTGGAGCTGATGCCGGTGCACCAGTTCGTGCACGACGGGGTCCTCCAGGACCGGGGCCTCGCCAACTACTGGGGCTACAACACCATCGGCTTCTTCGCGCCGCACAACGGCTACGCCGCCCACGGCACCCTCGGCCAGCAGGTCACCGAGTTCAAGGCGATGGTCAAGACGCTGCACGAGGCGGGCCTCGAAGTCATCCTCGACGTGGTCTACAACCACACCGCCGAGGGCAACGAGAACGGCCCCAGCCTGTCCTTCCGGGGCATCGACAACGCCTCGTACTACCGCCTGGTGGACGGCGACTGGCAGCACTACTACGACACCACCGGCACCGGCAACAGCCTGCTGATGCGGCACCCCTACGTGCTCCAGCTGATCATGGACTCGCTCAGGTACTGGGTGACCGAGATGCACGTCGACGGGTTCCGCTTCGACCTCGCGGCCACCCTGGCCCGGCAGTTCCACGAGGTGGACCGGCTCTCGGCGTTCTTCGACCTGATCCAGCAGGACCCGGTGATCAGCCGGGTCAAGCTGATCGCCGAGCCCTGGGACGTCGGCGAGGGCGGCTACCAGGTGGGCAACTTCCCGCCGCTGTGGTCGGAGTGGAACGGCATGTACCGCGACGCGGTACGGGACTTCTGGCGCGGCGAGGACCACACCCTCGGCGAGTTCGCGTCCCGGCTGACCGGCTCCTCCGACCTGTACCAGCACAGCCGGCGCCGCCCGCGGGCCAGCGTCAACTTCGTCACCGCGCACGACGGCTTCACCCTGCGCGACCTCGTGTCGTACAACGACAAGCACAACGAGGCCAACGGTGAGGACAACGCGGACGGCGAGAGCCACAACCGGTCCTGGAACTGCGGCGCCGAGGGCCCGACGAAGGACCCGGCCGTGACGGAGCTGCGCGCCCGCCAGCAGCGCAACTTCCTGGCCACCCTGATGCTGTCGCAGGGCATCCCGATGCTCTGCCACGGCGACGAACTGGGCCGCACCCAGCGCGGCAACAACAACGCCTACTGCCAGGACAACGAGATCTCCTGGGTGGACTGGCGGCTCACCGGCGGGCAGCGCGGCCTGCTGGACTTCGCCCGGCAGGTCATCGGCCTGCGCGCCGCCCATCCGGTGCTGCGCCGCCGCCGCTACTTCCGCGGCGACACCGTCACGCACGCCGGACAGCCGCTGCCCGACCTGGTCTGGCTCCGGCCCGACGGGCGGGAGATGACCGACGACGACTGGCGGCGGCCGGACGCGCACGCCGTCGGCGTGTTCCTCAACGGCGACGCCATCGCCGAACCCGACCCGTGCGGCCGGCCGGTCACCGACGACTCCTTCGTGCTGCTGCTCAACAGCCACTGGGAGCCGACCGTCTTCCGGCTGCCGGACGCCTCCTACGGCGAGCGCTGGGCGACCCTCGTCGACACCGCCGAACCGGACGGCGCCCCCGACGAGGCGGAGCACAAGGCGGGCACCCGGCTCACCGTGGAGCCGCGCAGCCTGGTGCTGCTGTCCCGGCCGTCCCGGGCCGGCCGGGAGCGGGCATGACGTCAGCGTCCGCGGCGCGTGGTCACCGTGAACCGCGCGCCGTCCGGGTCGCGCAGCACGGCCTCGTCCGGCGCGGCGGCCAGCACGCTGCCGCCGTGCAGTTCGGCGGCCCGGACGCAGGCCGTGACGTCGGCGGTGAAGAAGTGCACCTGCCAGTGCGGCCGCACGGCCGGGTCGGGCGCCGCCTCCAGCGCGCCCGACTCGATCCGGGCCACGACCTCGCCGGCGCTGCGCAGCACCACCTCGCCGCCCTCGTAGCCGACCTCGCAGGCGCCGGGCCGGCCGGTCGCCCAGTCCAGCACCTCGCCGTAGAAGATGGCCGCGTCGAACGCGTCCCGGGTGTGCAGCCGGATGAAGGCGGGCTGGGCGTGCCGCCAGGTCTCCCAGTCGGTGAACAGCTCGCCCTCCCAGACCCCGAAGGCGGCCCCGTCCCGGTCGGCCAGCAGCGCCGCCCGGCCGGGCGGGAAGGAGATCGGGCCGACCGCCGCGGTACCGCCGCGCTCCTGCACCCGCCCGGCCGCCTGATCGGCGCTGACCACCGCGAAGTACGGCATCCAGGCCACCGCCATCTGCCACATCCCGGCGACCGCGGCGATCCCGGCGACCGGCGCGCCGTCCGCCATCGCGATCCGGAAACGGTCGCCGAGCCTGGCCGGTCTCCACTGCCAGCCGAGCACCGCCGAGTAGAACTCCTCGGTGGTTTTGAGATCACGGCTGGTGAGGGTCACCCAGCAGGGGGCCCCGTACACGGAGTGCGTGGAGAGTACGTTCCGCACTCCGGCGGGGGAGGTCATGTCGTGGTTCATGGCAGTCGCGTCCTGGTCTCGTCCACCGGCAGCCACCGGTTCCCCACCAGTGTCCGGCCGGAACCGTCGAGTGCGCCCGCCGAGTACCCCTACGAGACCACCAAAACTACGCGGGTTGACCCCGGACGGCCCAGCGGCGGGCCCGGTGGCAGGGAGCGCGAACCGTGGTGACGATGGATGCGTCGGAGCGACCGGAGGTGACCATGTCCGCAGACGGGGGCCCGGAGCAGCTGGCCGAGCTTCAGGAACAGGTCCGCCAGCTCAAGGAGGCGGTCGTCTCGCACGCCGTGGTCGACCAGGCGATCGGCATGGTGGTGGTGCTCGGCCGGGTGGCGCCCGACCAGGGCTGGCTGGTGCTGCGGGAGGTCTCCCAGCACACCAACATCAAACTGCGCAACGTGGCCGAGCTGATCCTGGTCTGGGGCCGCACCGGGGCGATGCCGCGCGAGATCCGGGCCGCGCTGGAGGACGCCCTGGACCGGCACGGCCCGGTGCAGATCCCGGGGACCGCCGGCTAGCACGGCGGCCGGCACGGCTCAGCGGGTCTCGGCGAGTATCTCCTCGCGGAGCCGGGCGAAGCAGGTGCTCAGCAGCCGGGAGACGTGCATCTGGGAGATGCCGAGCTGCTGCGCTATGCAGCTCTGCGTCATCCCGCGGAAGAAGCGCAGGTAGAGAATGGTCCGCTCGCGTTCCGGCAGCGCCATCAGACAGGGCTGGACGGCCACCCGGTCCACCACCGTGTCGAACGCCGGGTCGAGGCCGCCGAGCGCGTCCCCGAGGGCGTAGCCGTCGGTGCCGGGCATCTCCGCCTCCAGCGACAGCGCGGTGAAGCACTCCAGCGCCTCCATGCCGGTCCGCACCTCGTCGGTGCTCAGGTGCGCGTACGCGCCGATCTCCTCGACGGTGGGCGCCCGTCCCGGCGTGGTCTGGGCCAGCTCCTTGGCCGCCCGGCGCACCCGGTTGCGCAGGTCCTGGACCCGGCGCGGCACGTGCAGGGTCCACATGTGGTCGCGGAAGTGCCGCTTGATCTCGCCGGTCACGGTCGGCACGGCATACGCCTCGAACGCGTGGCCGCGGGCCGGATCGTAGTGGTCGACGGCCTTGACCAGGCCGAGTGCCGCCACCTGGTAGAGGTCCTCCAGGCTCTCGCCGCGGCCCCGGAAGCGGACCGCGATCCGCTCGGCCATCGGCAGCCAGACCTGGATCAGCTCGTCCCGCAGCGCCTTGCGTTCCGCGCCCGGCGGCAGTCCCGCGAGCCGCGCGAAGGCCGCGCCGGTGTCGGGGGCGTCGTCGTGCGGGTGCGGCTTGGTTCGGCCGGCGATACGCATCATGCGCACCTCCCTCGGCAGGGGACACAGCACTCCCAAGGCATTCCCCGGCACACCAGTATCCAAACAAATAATCACATGAGGTGAAATATCGGACGGGTAGTACCGCGGCCGAGGTGGTCTGCCTGTTGATGTTCATCACCGGCGACGTGATGTGCGGCACGTCCGCCGCGGCTGCCGCTCCGGGTCGCCGACCGTTCTTCCTGGGCAGCGCTTGATCGCGAACAAAAAGGGCGAACTCCCTGGCCAGCGAGCATTCCGCGCATTTGACAGTGTACTGAGCACACAGATAGGAAGCAGCTCCAAGAGGTCGAGAGGGTGCACCGTGTACGAGCCGAACGTGGTCGGGGACTGGCAGGAGTACGACGAACACCCCGGACTGCGGGTCCGCGTCCACCGTGTCGAGCCGGGCGAGCCGCCGCGCGGCCGGGACGACGCCGCCGAGGGACTCACCTACTTCCGGCTCCGGGTGACCGTGGAGAACCGCGGCGAGCAGCGCTTCTGCGTCCACCTGGAGGACGGTCAGATCGACGTCCGCCTCGGCCCCGACGGCGAGGGCGCCTTCATCGACTGGCGCAACTCCCAGTTCGTCGAGGGCTTCGACGTCTATCCGCTGCGCCGGGTCACCGCCGTCGTGCACGCGGCCGGCCCGGAGGCCGACCTCGGACAGCTGGACGTGCAGGTGCAGTTGCGGATCGACGAGGAGTGGACCGGCCGGCGGCTGTGGACCGGCGGCGTCGGCCTGGTGGAGAGCCCCGGCGGCGCGTGCCCGTCCGCGGGGCGGGAGGAACTGGAACGGCAGATGACCACGTTCCTCCAGGGACACCCGCAGGACCAGGCCGAGGAAGGAACCGCCTGACTGCCCGACCGACCGCCCGATCCGGCCGGCCCGAAGTCAGTGCGCGATGCCGTCGATGATCTCCCGGGCGCCCTGGCGCAGCAGCGCCACCGCGACCGAGGTGCCCAGGGTGGCCGGGTCCAGCCGGCCCGCCCACTCGTGGGCGTTCAGCCGGGTCTTGCCGTCCGGGGTGAACACACAGGCCCGCAGGGAGAGTTCGCCGCTGCGGTCCACCCGGGCGTACCCGGCGATCGGGCTGTTGCAGTGGCCCTGGAGGACATGCAGGAACATCCGCTCGGCGGTGGCCTCCCGGTGGGTGTCCGGGTGGCCGAGCGCGCTGACCGCGTCGATCAGCCGGGTGTCGTCCTGCCGGCACTGGAGCGCCAGGATGCCCGCGCCGATCGGCGGCATCATCGTCTCGGCGGAGAGCACCTCGCTGATCACGTCGGTACGCCCGATGCGCTCCAGGCCCGAGACGGCGAGCAGCAGCGCGTCCGCCTCCCCGGCGGCCAGCTTCGCCAGCCGCCGGTTGGCGTTGCCGCGGAACGGCACGCAGGTCAGATGCGGGTGGGTGGCGGCCAGTTGGGCGACCCGGCGCACCGACGAGGTGCCGATCCTGGTGCCGGCCGGCAGCTCGTCCAGGGTCAGCCCGCCCGGGTGGATCAGGGCGTCCCGGATGTCGTCCCGCGCCAGGAACGCGGCGAACACCGTGCCGGCCGGCAGCGGCCGGTCGGCCGGCACGTCCTTGACGCAGTGCACGGCGAGATCGGCCGCGCCGGCCAGCAGCGCGGCGTCGACCTCCTTGGTGAAGGCGCCCTTGCCCTCGACCTGCGCCAGATCGCCCAGCCACTTGTCACCGGTGGTCCTGACCGGCACCACCTCGGTGCGCACTCCGGGCAAAGCTGCCGCCAACTCGTCCTGCACGCGGGCCACTTGGGCCAGCGCCATGGGCGAGTCACGGGAGACGACACGGATCAGCTCGGGAGTGGACATGCGGACACGATAGTGCCCGGAGGGGCACCGGTCGCGCACCGCGCACGGTTCAGGCGTTCGGGTCGAAGACGATGCCGGCCGGCTTCGCCGAGGTCAGGTGCGCGGCGAAGCTCGCGTCCTTGAGGCCGAAATTGGCGCTGCCGAAGTCGTAGCCGCTGAGCTTGTCGCGCACGCCCGCCGGGTAGCCGTTCCAGCCGACCAGCGCCGGGTACTGCCAGCTGCCCTTGTGGTTCTCCGGCGGCTCGTCGTTCGCGGTGCCCAGCCGGAAGCAGTGCGTGCTGATGCCGTCCTTGTGGTAGACGACCTTGGCGTGGGTGCCCTCGAAGCGGACCTCGGAGCGCGCGTGCACGGTGAACGAGCCGTGGTTGGAGGTCGACACGTACTCCACGGTGTTGCCCCGCACCCACACCACGACGTGCTCCCAGTCGTGCCGGTGGCCGCCGATGCTGCTGCCCGGCAGGGCCTGGTCCTTCTCGAAGTACAGGCCGTACATGTACGCGCACCAGTCGCCGTCGCACTTGGCGCGCGCGTAGCCGTTGGTGTTGTCCAGGTCGGTGGCGTCCCGGCAGTTGCCGTTGAGGGCGCCGGTCGGGTTGAGGCCGCCGTTGACCGTGCCGTCGGCGCTGATCGCCGGGGTCGGGTAGCAGCCGTCCGTGTCGTAGTCGAAGGCGGGCTGGTAGGCGAGTTCGGCCGGGTCGGCGTTCTGGGGGAGGGCCGGCGGCGGGGCGGCGAAGGCGGTGGCGGGGAAGGCGACGACCAGGGCTATCGCCCCGGCGACCGTGCCGAGCCATCTTCTGCGGCGGGTGGCGGATCTGCTCGACGACACTGCGTCCTCCTCTTGGGCGCAGCCCAACGGCTGTGGGGGGAAGGGGAGTTCAGAATGCCGTCGTTCCTCTTCCGTGCCAAGAGGCGCAGGGCGTCACGGGAATGAAGCGCAGCCCAACAACAGGTCCCCGCTCACACCAGGTCGTCGGGGATGTCGGCGGCCGACTCCGCCGGAGCCAGGTCGGGCCGCAGCCGCAGCCAGGACGGCTGGCGCAGCATGCCCTCCCGGGTCCGGGTGCTGAACCGGACCTCGCCCACCAGCCGGGGCACCACCCAGTGGGCGTCCGGCACCGCCGGCACCGGGTCGAAGGGGCACACGTCGGTGCGGGCGGCCCGCAGCAGCCGGGCCAGCTCGGTGCGCTCCGCCTCGCTCCAGCCGGTGCCCACCCCGCCCACGTAGCGCAGGCGTCCGGCGGCGCGCTGACCGGCCAGCACCGCGCCGGGCAGCCCGGTCAGCCGGCCCCTGCCGGGCAGCCAGCCGCCGATCACCACGTCCTCGCTGCGCATGTTGCGGATCTTGATCCAGGCCCGGGACCGCACCCCCGGCTCGTACATCGAGTCCAGCCGCTTGCACACCAGCCCCTCCAGGCCGTGCTCCCGGGTGGCCAGCAGCGCCCGCTCGCCGTGGCCGACCAGTGCGGTGGGGGTCGACCAGGCCGGCCCGGCCAGCTCCAGTTCCTCCAGCCGGCCGCGCCGCCGGGTGTACGGCAGGGACAGCAGCGGGCGGCTGCCCAGGTGCAGCAGGTCGAAGAGGACCAGGTGGACCGGGACCCGGGCCGCGCGCTCGGCCGCCCGGACCGGCGCGTGCGCCAGGCCCATCCGGGACTGGAGCAGCTGGAAGTCGGCGCGGCCGTCGGCGTCCAGCGCCAGCACCTCGCCGTCCAGCACGGCCGGGGTGGTGCCGAGCACGGTGCCCAGCGGCCGCAGTTCCGGGTAGGCGGCGGTGATGTCCTGACCGGAGCGGGCGCGCAGCAGCACACTGCCGTCCCCGGGCAGGTAGACCATCACCCGCTGGCCGTCCTGCTTGGTCTCGTAGGCCCAGCGCGCGTCCTGCGCCGCGGGCGGCAGGGTGCCGGGCGTGGCGAGCATGGGCGGGATCAGCGGCAGCTCCACGGGGAAGATGTCGACGCCGCGGCGGGCCGCCACGCGCGGCGGCGCCCAGGTTCGCCTGAACGGCGCCGTCCGCCCGGCCCGGCGGCGGGCTGCCGTACTGTACGGGGAACGGCCCGCCGGACGGCGGTGACCTGCGACGATCCAAGGGACCGGGCGGCGCGGGGCGGAACGGCGGTCCCGGCGCGGTGGTGATCATGGCGGGCAGGCCGGTACGGGCGGAACAGGTCGGCGCGACCCGGCGGCTGATCCTGACCACGGCCGAGCGGCTGTTCGCCGAGCACGGGGTGTACGCGGTCTCCAACCGGCAGGTCAGCGAGGCCGCCGGACAGGGCAACAACGCGGCGGTCGGCTACCACTTCGGCACCAAGGCCGACCTGGTCCGCGCGATCGCCCAGTGGCACGCGGCGGGCATCGAGGCGAACCGGGCCCGGCAACTGGCCGCGCTCGGCGCCGCCGCCGGCGTACGGGACTGGGTGGACTGTCTGGTGCGGCCGCTGTACGACCACCTCGCGGCGCTGCCCGGCCCCACCTGGTACGCGCGGTTCTGTGCCCAGGTGATGACCGACCCGGCGCTGCGCCGGATCATGACGGAGGAGTCCTTCGGATCGCCGTCGCTCGGGCGCATCCTCGACGGGCTCTCGCCGTGCCTGCCCGACCTGCCGGCCGAGATCCGGGCCGAGCGGGGCGAGATGGCCCGCCATCTGATCGTGCACACGGCCGCCGAGCGGGAGCGGGCGCTGGCCGAGCACCGGCCGACCGCGCGGGCCAGTTGGCGGGCGGCGGCCGACGGCCTGGTCGACGCGGTCGTGGGCATGTGGACGGCGCCCGTCACCCACCGCCGCTGACCGTAGCGGGGGGATGACGGGCGCCGGGCTCGCGGTGGGTCAGCGGGCGAGGCGGATCTCGGTGAGGGTGTCCTCGGCGGTGCCGGCGCCCGACTTGTCGACCACGTAGGCGGTGCCGTCGGCGACCTCCACGTGGTTGGGGTTGGCGCCGGTGGCGACGGTCTCCTCGACGACGCCCGTCTTCACGTCGACCCGGGTCACGTTGGCGTCGGTGCGGTTGACGACCAGGACGTCGCCGGAGCGCTCGTCGGTGGCCACCGACAGGGCGCCCGCGCCGGTCGCCACGGACTTGGTGGTGGTGCCCGACTTCAGGTCGATCACGGACAGGGTGCCCGAGGTCTGGTCGGCGGTGTAGGCGGTCTTGCCGTTCTTGGACAGCGAGACGGAGATCGGGCCGTCGCCGGCCGCGATGAAGGCGGGGGTGTCGGAGCCGCGCTTCACCTCGATCAGCCGGTCGTTGTTCAGGTCGGCGGCGTAGAGCGTGCCGGTCTTCTCGTTGACGGCCAGGCCGGTCGGGCCGGCGCCGTCGACGGTGACGCGCCGCTTCTCCGTGAGCGACTTGGTGTCGAAGGCGACCAGCGTGCCGTCGCTGAAGCCGCTCGCCCAGACCGTGTCGTGCTTCTCGTCGACGACGATCTCGCGGGCGTGGTTGACGTTCGGCAGGGTGGCGAGGTGCTCGCCGGTGCGCTGGCTGTAGACCGACACCGTGTTGTTTCTGGTGTTGGTGGTCCAGACGGTGTTGTGCTCGTCGTCCACGGCGACGCCGTAGACGGCCTCGACGGCACCGGTGGCGGTGTCGGTGACCGGCGGGGTGATGTCCGACTTGATCGCGAGCGTCTTCGGGTCGACCTTCAGCAGGTGGGACTCGGTGACCGGCGGGCGGCCGACGGCGGCGGTGACCCACAGCACGTTGTTCCGCTCGGAGTAGGCCGACTGGTACAGGCCCTTGGTGAGCTTCGCGGTGCTGACCGTCGAAGAGCTGGTGTGCGCCGAAGCGGTGCCGGCCAGGGTGACGACGCTGCCGGCGGCGACCGCGACGGCGACGGCCGAGGCGACGGCGGTACGGCGGTGGGTGCGGGTACGGGACATGGTGAAGGAACTCCTTGATGGGGAACGGTCGGACTACGGGGAAGTGGCTCTGAAGGGCGCCCGGCGGGCGCCGGTGTCACGCGCCGTGCGCGGGCCGGCCGGCGCGCCGGCGCACGACCATCAGCGTGGTCGCGGCGGCTCCGGCGGCACCCCCGGCCGCGGCGGCCGCCGCGGACCAGGCGATGGTCGCGTAGGAGACGGTGGAGTCGGCCGCGCTGACCAGCGTGCCCGCCGCCGCCGTGTCCGGGGCGGTGGTGGAGGACGAGGACGACGTGTCCGTGGCGGCGGCGGCGTTGACCGTGAACTCCACCTTCAGCGAGGTGGGCGGGTCGGGTGCGAGGAAACGCAGCCAGTGGGCGCCGGCGGAGGTGTCCGCGGGGACGGTCACATCACCCTCGTAGGAGCCGTTCTCGTCGGTCTTCCACTGGCCGAGGATGGCCTCGTCGTCGAGCTTGATCGTGACCTGCTTGCCGGCCGGGAACTTGGTCACCTGGAAGTGCAGCGTTCCGCCGGGCTGCACCTCGCTGGCGGTGATCTCGGCCTTGGCGCCGGCGTCGTTGGTGGCGCTGGCCGGGGCGCCGGAGGCAGCGGGGACGGGGGTCGCGGAGCTGCCCGGGGCGGAGCCGCCGGACGCGGCGGCGGAGCTGGTGCCGGAGGTCACCGTGAAGTCGGCGCGCAGGCTGGTGGGCGGGTTGGGGGCGAGGAAGCGCAGCCAGTGGGCGCCCTTCGTGGCGTCCGAGGGCACCGTGACACTGCCCGCGTAGGAGCCGTCGGAGCCCACGGTCCACTGGCCGAGGATGTCGCTGTCGTCCAGCTTCACGGTCAGCTGCTGTCCGGCCGGGAAGCCGGTCACCCGGAAGGAGACCTTGCCGCCCGCGGCCACCTGGGAGCCGGCGGTGATGGTGGCGGAGGTGCCGGAGGAACTGCCGGTGGAACCCGAGTCCGAGCCGCTGTCCGTGGCGCCGCTCCCGGTGGACGCGCCCGACCCGCCCGACCCGCCGGTCGTCCCCGAGCCGCCGGAGGAGGACGAGGACGACGTGACGGTGAGGTCCGCCTTCAGACTGGTCGCCGGGTCCGGTGCCAGCACGCGCAGCCAGTGCGCGCCCGCCGGGGTCGACTCGGGCACGGTCACCGTGCCGGAGAAGGTCCCGTCGGACCGCACCGCGCCGGTCCACTGGCCGAGGATCTCGCTGTCGTCCAGTTTCACCGTGACGTTCTGGCCCTTGACGAACCCGGAGAGGGCGAAGGACACCTTGCCGCCGGCGGCGACCTTGCTCCCGCTGGTCAGTTTCACCTTCGGCTCGGCGGCCGGAGCGGTGCTCTGCGTGGGCGTGGGCGTGGGCGTTGGCGTCGGTGTCGGCGTGGGAGAGGCGGTGACGGCCGCGGTGACCGTCAGGCTCTCGCTCTTGACGCTCGTCCCGGTCGCCAGGAACCGCAGCCAGTGGCCGACGCCGGCGGCGGTGTCGGCGGGGACCGTCACCTTGTCCGAGACGCTGCCGTCCGCCCCGATGGTGAACTGCTTCAGCAGCGTCGCGTCGTCGAGTTTGACGCTCAGTGTCCCGCCGGCCGGGAAGCCGGTGGCGGTGAACGACACCTCGCCGCCGGCCCGCACCGAGGTCGTTCCCAGGGCGACCGCGGGGGCGGCCGGGGCGGTGTCCGCGGCCAGCGCCACCGTGTCGGTGACACCCGCGCCGTCGGCACCGGCCGCGGCCAGCGGGACGGCGACGAGGGCGCCCAGTCCCAGCGTGGCACCGGCGGTCAGGGCGACCACCCGGCCCAGCCGGGCGCCGGCGGGCGAAGCGGATCTGTCAGAGGTCATGATGGCTGCTCCTGGGCAGGCGAACGTCACCGAAGGACGCTTGAAGAGGAGGCACGTTGGGGGGCGGCTGCGGCCGGCGCGGAAGGCGACGTGCGATCAAGTAAGGTGAGGCTAACCTAATATGAAGATCGTGAGCAGTCAAATGGACCCCACGCACAATCCCTTCACCGGACCGCCGGTCGGCACGGCGACCCGCCCGCCCCGGCTGCCCAGGCCGCACCCGGTGCCGCGGCTGGCGCGGCCGGTCCGGGCGCTGCCGCTGCCGGGCCCCGGCGGTGCCGAGGAGTTCTGGGCGCGGGTCCGCCGCCTCGGCACGCCGCTGGTGGGTCCCGACCCGCAGGGCGGGCCGGAGCACCGCGCGGTGACGTTCCTGTGGCGCGGCACCCCGGCCACCCGCGCCGTCGAGGTGCTGCCCAACAAGCTGGGCGACCCGCGCGAGCCCGCGGGCAACCTGATGGAGCGGGTGCCCGGCACCGACGTCTGGCACTGGACGCTGCGTCTGCGGCACGACTGGCGCGGCAGCTACGACTTCCACGTCGACGAGGGGATCGAGGAGACCGGACCCGCCTACTGGCGGCGGCTGCGCGCCGCCCCCCGCCCCGACCCGTTCAACGACCGGGCCCTGCCGCGCCGCTGGGGCGGCGAGCCGGTGTCGTACGCCGAACTCCCGGCCGCCCCCGACGCGGCCGACTGGCGGCCGCGGCCGGACGTCGCGCGCGGCACCGTCGTCGAGCACCGGCTGCCGAGCGCGCGCCTCGGCGGGGACCGCCGGGTCTGGCTGTACGCGCCGCCCGGCCCACCGGCGCCGGCCGCCGGGCTGCCGGTGCTGGTGCTGCTGGACGGCGAGCACTGGGGACCCCGGCTCGGCCTCGCGCACCTGCTGGACAACCTGATCGCCGACGGACGGCTGCCGCCGCTGGCCGCCGTGCTGCCGGAGGCCGTGGACGAGCCCACCCGCTGGGCCGAACTGAGCTGCCGGCCCGGGTACGTCGCCCACCTCGCCGACGAACTGCTGCCGTGGGCGGCCGGGCGGCTCCCGCTCAGCGCGGACCCGGCCCGCACCGTCGTCGCCGGGCAGAGCCTGGGCGGACTCACCGCCGCGTACGCCGCGGTGGCCGCCCCGCACCGGTTCGGCAACGCCCTGGTCCAGTCGGGCTCGTTCTGGTGGCCGGCCGGGGACGACGCCGAGTGGCTCACCCGGACCCTCGCCGCGGTGCCGCGGCTGCCGGTGCGGTTCTGGCTCTCCTTCGGCGAGCAGGAGTGGGTGGCCCTCCCGGCGGCCCGGCGGCTGCGCGACACCCTGCGGCGGCTCGGGTACCACGGTTCCTCCTACCGGGAGTTCAACGGCGGTCACGACTACCTGTGCTGGCGCACCGAACTGGCCGACGGGCTCGTGGCGCTGCTGGGCCGCTGACCCGGGCCGCCTCGCGCGGGCGGCGGCCCGGCCGGTCGCCGCGCCGCCGCCGCGCGCCTCACCCCGCCGCCGCCACCCGGCGCAGGCACGCCGGGTGCGGGGCCGGGCCGAAGCGCACCGTCCACCCGGCCGGCACCGCCCGCCACACCGGCCACAGGGACCGCAGCCCGCCCGCGTTCTCCAGCACCAGATGGCTGTCCCCGCCGCCCGGACCGTCGTCGGCGCCGGCGTCGAAAGGGCTCAGCGTGTCGGGGGTCATGCGTCCAGCTCCTTCAGCCGGGCGGCCAGCACCGCCGCGATGTCGTCGAGGTACCGGTCCCGCATCAGCTGCGGATGGGTGCAGTCCAGATCGAGGTTGACGATCTCCCCGGTCACGTGCGGCCGCCACGCCCGCCTGGTCAGCCAGTCCTCGGCACGCGGCGCGGCGGCCGTGAAGAACAGCACGTCACCGTCGTAGACCCGGTGTTCGTGGGTGCGCATCATGCGGGCGTGGTTGGGGACGATGTCGACGATCCGGGACAGGGTGCGGTCGGTGAGTCCGGCCAGCGGGCTGCCCGCCGCGCGCAGGGTGGCGAGGACGTCCTCGCGGGTGCGTTCGGTGGTGCGGTCGAAGCCCGCCATGCGCAGCACGGCGGTGAGCGCGTCGCCCTCCTCGGGTGCGGGCCGCTCCCGCCACTGCTCGGACGGGAACGCGTCCAGCAGCGCGAGCAGCGCGACCTCCTCGCCGGCCTCCTGGAGCAGCACGGCGACGGTGTGCGCGAGGACCCCGCCGACCGACCAGCCCAGCAGCCGGTAGGGGCCGTGCGGCTGGACCTCGCGGATACGGGCCGCGTAGTCCTCGGCCTCCTCCTGGAGGGTGCGGGGCAGTTCCGCGTCGCCGGTCAGACCGCGGGCCTGGAGCCCGTACACCGGCTGCCCGGGGCCGAGCCGCGCGGTCAGTCCCGCGTAGCACCAGGCCAGCCCGCCCGCCGGGTGGATGCCGAACAGCGGCGTGCCCTCGCCCTCGGCGCGCAGCGGCAGTACGACGCCCAGCGCGTCGTCGGAGGCGGGCGCGGCGGCGTCCAGGCGGGCCGCCAGCGCGGCCGGTGTCGGCGCCTCGAACAGCGAGCCGATGGTCAGCTCGGCGCCGAACTCCTCCCGGACCCGCCCGACCAGCCGCACCGCGAGCAGCGAGGTGCCGCCCAGGTCGAAGAACGCGTCGTCGGGACCGACCCCCTCCGCGCCCAGCACCTCGGCGAACAGGCCGGTCAGAGCCTCCTCCCGGGCGGACGCGAAGGGCCGCGCCCCGGTGCCGCCGGCGAACACCGGGGCGGGCAGTTCGCGGCGGTCCAGCTTGCCGTTGGGGGAGAGCGGGAAGGCGGCCAGCGCCACCACGGCCGCCGGGACCATGTGCTCGGGCAGCTCCCGGGCCAGCGCCGTCCGGATCTCCACCGGGTCCGCGCCGCCGGTCACATACCCGACCAGCCGGTCCTCGCGGACCAGCGCACAGGCCGCCTCGACCCCGGGCAGCGCTGCCAGCGCGGCCTCGATCTCGCCCAGTTCGATGCGCTGGCCGCGCAGTTTGACCTGGTGGTCGGTGCGGCCCAGGTACTCGACCTCGCCGTCGGCCGTCCAGCGGGCCAGGTCGCCGGTGCGGTACATCCGGGTGCCCGCCGGGCCGAACGGGTCGGCGACGAACCGGGTCGCGTTCAGCTCGGGCCGGCCCAGATAGCCGTCCGCGAGCTGCGCGCCCGCCAGGTACAGCTCGCCCGGCACCCCGGGCGGGCAGGGCTGGAGGGCGGCGTCCAGGACGTGCAGCCGGGTGTTCCACACCGGCCGCCCGATCGGCACCGGACCCGAGTCCGCCGGGTCGCAGGCGTGGTACGTGACGTCCACGGCGGCCTCGGTCGGCCCGTACAGGTTGTGCAGCCCGACGCCCGGCAGCGTGCGCGCGAAGGCGGCCGCGGTCTCCCGGGGCAGCGCCTCGCCGCTGCAGAACACCCGGCGCAGCGGCCCCGCGCACCCCTCGGCCTCCGGCGCGCCCAGGAACACCTGGA
This sequence comes from Streptomyces sp. NPDC023723, assembly GCF_040639815.1. Classification (NCBI taxonomy): domain Bacteria; kingdom Bacillati; phylum Actinomycetota; class Actinomycetes; order Kitasatosporales; family Streptomycetaceae; genus Streptomyces; species Streptomyces sp. NPDC023723. The sequence goes on along the minus strand of NZ_JBFAAP010000088.1, from coordinate 3,356 downwards.
GCATCGACGGCACGAAGTGGCAGGTGGTGATCCCGCGTTCGCGGATCAGCCGGGCCAGGTACACCGGGTCCTTGTGCCCGCCGGGCTCGGCGACCACCAGCGTCGCGCCCTCGCGCAGCGGCCAGAAGAACTCCCACACCGACACGTCGAACGACGACGGCGTCTTCTGCAGCACCCGGTCGGCCGCCGTGAGCCCGTACTCCGCCTGCATCCAGCGCAGCCGGTTGTCGATCGCCCGGTGCGGCACCACGACGCCCTTGGGGCGGCCGGTGGACCCGGAGGTGTAGATGACGTACGCGGGGTGCGCCGGGGTGAGCGCGCGGGCCGGGTCGGTCCAGGCGTATCCGGAGGTGTCCAGGCCGTCCAGGACCACCAGTTCGGTGCCGGTGTCCGCGGGGAGCCGGCCGGCGCGGTCGGTGACCGCGCACACGGGCTCGGCGTCGTCGAGCATGTACGCCAGCCGCTGCGCCGGGTAGTCCGGGTCCAGCGGCAGATAGGCGGCGCCCGCCTTCAGCACCGCGAGCAGCGACACGATCAGCTCCACCGAGCGCGGCACCGACACCGCCACCACCGTGCCCGGCCGGGCGCCGCGGGACTGCAGGTGCCGGGCGAGGCGGTTGGCGCGCGCGTTCAGCTCGGCGTAGGTGAGCGCGGTGTCCTGGAAGACCAGCGCGGTGGCGTCCGGGGTGCGGGCGGCCCGGGACTCGATGGGGCCGATCAGGGTGGTCGGCGGCAGGGCCCGCTCGGTGCGGTTGAACTCGTCGACCACCAGGGCGTGTTCGGCCGGGGTGGCGATGGTGTGCACGGCGAGCGGGGACTGCGGGTCGGTGCCGGCCAGCCGGTCCACCAGGTGCAGGAACCGCTCCTGGTGGGCGGCGAGGTCCGGCTCCGCGTACAGCGCCGGGTTGCCGTCGTGGTCGATGCGCAGCCCGCGGCCGTCGGCGCGGTCGTAGATGTTGACGGTGAGGTCGTCCACCGGGCCCGCGGACAGGTTGCGGGCGCGGGCCGGGGCGCCGGCGAAGTCCACGCCGTAGTCGAACGGCATGACGTTGACCAGCGGGCCGACCAGGGCCCGGCTCTCGCCGAGCAGGCCCAGGTCGCGGCGGATGTCCTCGTAGCGGTAGCGCTGGTGGCGGCGGACCTCGCGGATGCCGAGCACCACCTGCCGGACCAGCTCCGCGAAGGTGGCGTCCGGGGTGACGGTGAGCCTGAGCGGCAGCACGTTCATGACCATGCCGGGCACCCGCAGCGCCACCGACCCCATGCGGCCCATCATCGGCAGGCCGAGCACCACGTCGGTGCGGGCGGTGGCGCGGGCGGTGTACAGGGCCTGCGCGGCGATCAGCACGTCCGGCCAGGTGGCGCGCAGCCGCTGCGCCAGCTCCTTCAGCCGCTCGGTGGTCGCCGGGGAGAGGTGGGCGGTACGGCGGTGGAAGGCACGGGACGGCAACGCGCCGCGGCCGGCCAGCCGGGGGGCCTCGGGACGGTCCCCGAACGCCTGCGTCCAGTGCGCCCGGTCGGCCTCGAAGGCGGCCGAGGAACGGTAGGCGGCGTCGTCCGCGACCAGATCGGCCAGGGTGCCGAAGGAACGCGGCGGGGGCTCCTCGCCCGCGGCCAGCGCCGAGTACACCTCGGCGGTGCGGCGCACCAGCAGCGAGTAGCCGTAGCCGTCCATGACGAGGTGGTGGATGCGCTGGTACCACAGCCAGCGGTCGGCGCCGACCCGGAACAGGGCGTGCCGGAACAGCGGCCCGGTCGCCAGGTCGAACGGCTCGGCCAGGTCGGCGCGCATCCACGCCTCCGCCTCGGCCGGGGTGGCCGCCTCCCGTACGGTGAGCGGCGGTTCGACGGAGTGCGCGAGGTGCTGCCGGGGCCCGTCCGGGGTGTCCTCGACGCGCACCCGCAGCGTCTCGGCCTCCGCGGCCACCCGGCGCAGCGCCCGGGCGAACAGGGCGGCGTCCAGCGGCCCGTCGATCTCCAGGCACTCGGCGGTGTTCTGCGCCGGGCTCAGCGGATCGAGGGCCTGCGCGAACCACATGCCCGACTGGGCCGCGGTCAGCGGCAGTACGGCGGCCGGGGCCGCTGTGTCGACGGGGGCGGTCATGCCACCCCCAGCAGCGGTGCCCAGACCTCGATGGCCGGCTGCTCGGCGAGGTCCGCGAAGTCGGCCTTGACGGCGTGCTCGCGGCGCCAGCGCTCCAGGAGCGCCATGATGCGGACCGAGTCCAGGCCGTAGTCGACGAGGTTCTCGTCCACAGGTATGTCCGCCACGTCCTCGCCGAGGCAGTCGGCGACGTCGGTACGGATCTGATCGACGCTGAGCGCCATGCCTCAGACCTCCTTCAGGAGTGTGTCGGTGGTGGTCACGACCGCGCAGCGGCCGGCCGCGTAGCGCAGGGCCAGGTCGTGGTCCGCGCGGGAGAAGTCGGCGACCGCGTCGGCGACGACGAACGCCTTGATGTCCCGCTGCCAGGCGTCGACGGCGGTCATCAGCACGCCGATGTGCGCGTACACCCCGGCGATGACGATCTGGTCGCGGCCCTTGTCCCGCATCAGCTCGGCCAGTTCGGTGCGCACGAACGCGCTGTACTTCCACTTCGTCAGCACCGTGTCGCCGTCCTGCGGGGCGACCGGCTCCGGCGTGGCGAGCTTCGCCGGGTCGTCGGCGACGCCGGGACCCCAGAAGTCCAGCTGGAGACCGCGCTGCTCGGGGGTCTGGCCGCCGCGCTGGGCGGAGTAGACGACCGGGACGCCGAGCCGCCGGTACGCGGTCAGCAGCCGCGCGGTGTTGGCGAGCATGCCGGTCAGCGGCTGCTCACCGGCCGGGAAGGCGCCGAGGAAGTGCTGTTGCAGGTCGTGCACGAGCAGGACGGCACGCGCCGGGTCCACGGTCCAGGACACGCGGTTCTCGGGGAGTTCCGCCGGTGCCGGGAGCGGATAGGGGGCGATGGCGGGAAGTGCCATGGGGGGAGTCCTCTCGGATGCGGTCAGGACTGTTCGGCGGCGGACCGCAGCTGCTTCTTGCTGATCTTGCCCACGCCGGTCTGCGGGAAGGCGGCCACGAACTCGACGAGGTCGGGGACCTTGTAGGCGGCGATGCCGCGCTCGCGGACGAACCGCTTGACGGCCACCGGCTTCAGCGGCTCGGCGTCCTCGCGCAGGATGACGTAGGCCAGCGAGCGTTCGCCGAGGTACTCGTCGGGTACCGCGACCACGGAGACGTCGTGGACGGCGGGGTGGGCGAGGATGATGTTCTCGACCTCTTCGGGGGCGATTTTCTCGCCGCCGCGGTTGATCTGGTCCTTGGCCCGGCCTTCGACGACGAGGTGGCCGGTGGGCAGGCGGCGGACGATGTC
>NZ_JBFAAP010000087.1:0-21786 GCF_040639815.1 Streptomyces sp. NPDC023723 | reverse complement strand
CGGGCCGGCGGTCGAGGCGTGCCGCGGGTACCGCGAGGCCGCCGGCGACGGTCAGCAGCCCGGCGGCGGTGTGCGCGGCGCGCAGCCGGGCCACCAGCCGGCGTCCGTACCAGAACCCGGGGCGGCCCAGGGCGTTGCGGCCGGCCGTCTCGTCCGGTTCGGGCTCGCGGTCCATCGGCTGCTGGGACTCGTAGGCGCGCCAGGTGCGCAGGGACAGGTACCAGAGCAGGCCGGTGAGCGCGGCGGGGACCAGCGCGGCGAGGGCGAGCCGGCGGCCGGGGCCGCTCCACCAGCCGCCCTCGGCCGGGGAGAGGAAGCCCAGCCAGGAGTGGCGCGCGGCGCACGCCTCGGTGCCCGCGCACTGCCAGGCCGCGAGGTCCAGGGCGACCTCCGCGGCGGCGGCGACCAGCAGCACCGTCAGGGTCAATCCGGCGAGCCGGACCAGCAGCCCGTACAGGCGCCGGGTCCGCTTGCGGCCGGACGCGGCGGGGCGCATCCAGTGGGCGAGGTTGACGACCATGAAGGGCAGGAGCAGCAGCCACAGCGCGCGGGTGCCGTCGCCGGAGGTGAGGTTGCACCAGACGTACGCCTCGGGCACCGGTCTGTCCCGGTAGTCCTCGGGGCGGGCCTCGGCGTCGGCGTCCTCGGTGCGGCGGAAGACGGCGGCGATGTCGTCTCCGGTGACCCGTACCGTGCGCGGGTCGTCGAGCATCTCCTGCGGCGAGGAGCCGCCCACCCCGTGCACCAGCAGTTCCAGGGCGGTTCCGGTGCCCTGTCCGTCGTTCCCCGTGGCCTTGTGCGTGGCCCGTCGCTGCGCCTGTTCCACCGTGTCGCACTTCCCCCGTGACGCGCCGTCGGCTGTGTCCGTGCGGGCACAGGATCTCCGCTCGGCGGACGGCGTACACCTCTCCCCACCGAATCTCCCCCAACTGTGTGACACGTGGCGTACGGATGGGACGGGAGTGACATGTGCGCGACGGGCAGGTGGTGGCGCGCCGTGGGACGGGGCGTGCGAGGATGGGCGTCGGCGCACCGGGGCGTGCGGAGGTCCTCGCCGCGGCGGGCGCGCCGGGCGGACTGGTGGCGGCGAGAGGACCGGAGCGTACGTGAGCGAGAATCAGAACCTCCTCGCGGAGCAGCGGCGGGCTTTGATCCTCGACGAGGTGCGGCGCCGCGGCGGGGTCCGGGTCAACGAGCTGACCCGCCGGCTCGGCGTGTCGGACATGACGGTCCGCCGCGATCTGGACGCGCTGGCCCGGCAGGGTGTGCTGGAGAAGGTGCACGGCGGTGCGGTGCCGGTGGTGGAGGCGAGTACGCACGAGCCCGGTTTCGAGGCCAAGTCGGGCCTGGAGCCGACCGCCAAGGAGGAGATCGCGCGGGCCGCGGCGGAACTGGTCGCGCCGGGCGCGGCGATCGCGCTGTCCGGCGGTACGACGACGTACGCGCTGGCGCACCGGCTGGTGGACGTGCCGGATCTGACGGTGGTGACCAACTCGGTGCGGGTGGCCGACGTGTTCCACGCGGCGCAGCGCACCTCGGGGGCGCGGCAGGCCGCGGCGACGGTGGTGCTGACCGGCGGGGTGCGCACGCCGTCCGACTCGCTGGTGGGTCCGGTGGCCGACCAGGCGATCGCGGCACTCCACTTCGACGTCCTGTTCCTGGGTGTGCACGGCATATCGGCGGAGGCCGGGCTGTCCACGCCGAACCTCGCGGAGGCCGAGACCAACCGGCGCCTGGTGCAGTCGGCGCGGCGGGTCGTGGTGGTCGCGGACCACACCAAGTGGGGTGTGGTGGGCTTGAGTTCGTTCGCGGCGCTGGACCGGGTGGACACGCTGGTGACGGACGCCGGGCTGCCGGACGAGGCGCACGCGGAGATCGCGGAGCATGTGCGCGTGGTGGTGGCGGGCGTGGCCGAGCAGCCCGAACAGCCGGAACAGCCGGAACAGCCGGAACAGGACGACTGACGGGGGGCCGGCGGGCCGGGTTCCGGCTCGCTTCGGGCCAGGCCGCCGGTCAGGTGGGCCAGACGCCCGTGTGCAGCAGGGATTCGATGGCCGCGGTGTACGGCTCGATGCGCAGGCCCTGTTCGGCCAGCCAGGTGTCGGAGTAGTACTTGTCGAGGTAGCGGTCCCCCGGGTCGCACAGCAGTGTCACCACACTGCCCCGGCGGCCCTCGGCCACCATCTCGGCGACGATCTTCAGCGCGCTCCACAGACCGGTGCCGGTGGAGCCGCCCGCCTTGCGGCCGATGACCCGCTCCAGGGCGCGCACGGCGGCCACGCTCGCCGCGTCCGGCACCTTCATCATCCGGTCGATGGCGCCCGGCACGAAGCTCGGTTCCATCCGGGGCCGGCCGATGCCCTCGATCCGGGAGCCGCAGTCGCAGGTGACGTCCGGATCGCCGGTGGTCCAGCCGTCGAAGAAGCAGGAGTTCTCCGGGTCGGCGACGCAGACCCGGGTGTCGTACTGCATGTAGTGCACGTAGCGGGCGAGGGTCGCCGAGGTGCCGCCGGTACCGGCCGTGGCGACGATCCAGGCCGGTTCCGGGAACCGCTCCAGGCGCAGCTGACGGAAGATCGACTCGGCGATGTTGTTGTTGCCGCGCCAGTCGGTGGCCCGCTCGGCATAGGTGAACTGGTCCATGTAGTGCCCGTCGGTCCGCGCGGCGAGGCGGGCGGACTCCTCGTACATCTCGCGCGAGTCGTCCACGAAGTGGCAGCGGCCGCCGTGGAATTCGATCAGGCGGATCTTCTCGGCGCTGGTGGTGCGCGGCATGACGGCGACGAAGGGGACGCCGATCAGTTTCGCGAAGTACGCCTCGGAGACGGCCGTCGAGCCGCTGGACGCCTCGATCACCGGACGGCCGGGCCGGATCCAGCCGTTGCACAGGCCGTAGAGGAACAGGGAGCGGGCCAGGCGGTGTTTGAGGCTGCCGGTGGGGTGGGTCGACTCGTCCTTGAGGTAGAGATCGATGCCCCACGGCTCGGGCAGCGGAAAACGCAGCAGATGCGTGTCGGCCGAGCGGTTGGCGTCCGCCTGGACCTTGCGGACGGCCTCTTTCAGCCAGCCGCGGTAGGCCGTGTCGCCGCGGTCGACGTCCAGCGTCGCACCGGTCTGGGCGGGCGGGGTCCCGGTGGGCGGGGAAGTGCTCACGGCACGGCTCCTTGTGCTGGGCGCCGACGGCGCCTCGCGCGGCCGCCTGTGCCGATCATAGGCACGTTTCCCCGACGCCTCTCACCTGCATAAAGGCCCCTTTGGGGGGCTCAAAGGAACCTCGGGGGCGGCGTGCGCGGCACGGCAGGGGGGCGCATTCGCGCCAGTGCTCCGGGCGGCGCCGGGAAGGGACTCGCGCGCACTGGTGCTCGACGCCGGGGGCGGGCAGACTGCTGCGGGTGGAACGCGGCCCCGCCTCGGGGCACCCGCGATCACGACACGAGCCGGCACCGGCCCACCCGGAGCGCGGTCCGGCCACCGACGCGCACGAGGGGGCGGCGGCATGGCGGAGCCGGAGTTCACGGCCACCGGCGTACGGATCGACAAACGGCTCCGCTCGCTCACCCGGGCCGGACAGGTCCGGATCAGCGACGGCAGGCTGGAGCTGCTCACCAGCTACGGCAGCGAGATCGACAGTGCCCCGGTACGGTCCGTGCGCGCCGCCAGACCCTGGTTCGCCGCCGAGGACCGCGCCTTCGCCGAGCTGGACGGCAAGCGGTACCTGCTCACCCTAGGCGAATCCGATCCCGCGCCGGGCGAGTCGGGGCCGGCGGCGGCCCGCCGGTTCATCGAGGCCGTGCGCCGGGCGGCGGGACACAGCGACTGAGATGTCCGTGGGTTGCGCCGTCTCACCCCTTGCGTCACGCTGGTCTCACGTCACTCTGGGTTTACCGGCGATAACGCTGCGAACCAGCCCGCCGGCCATGACAGCAGGCGGTCGCGTGACGCACACGTCTGCTGGATCCGTCCTCAGTGTTCTTCCGGACCTCTATGTCGGGGAGTCGCAGCCGTGATCAGTCACCCAAGCAGGCACTGCACGGTGGAGCTCCAAGCCCTGCCGTCGCGGATCGGCCAGGTCCGCAGAATCGTATCTGCGCAATTGCGCTACTGGCATCTCGATTCCCTGATCGACCGGGCGGCGCTCGGCGTGACGGAACTCCTGACCAACGTTCACCAGCATGCCCGGCCGGACAAGACGTGCACCGTGGAGATCGAACTGCTGCCGGACCGGCTCACGGTCTCGGTGCGGGACCGCGATCCGCGGCTGCCCGTGGTGGACGAGGCCGAGCCGCTCGCGACCTGCGGGCGCGGTCTGGCCATGGTGGCCGCGATGAGCGAGAGCTGGGGCGCCCGGCCGGACGGCGAGTCCGGCAAGGTGGTCTGGTTCACGCTTCCCACCCCGCCGTCCGTGCCACCGCTGCCCGGCCGTCCGCCGCGCCGGCTGGTCGAGGAGGTGCCCGCCGAATCGTTCAGTCAGGTGGCACGTGCGGCTCCCGCCCGGTCGGCCGTGGCCGGCTGACCGGGCGGTGACCGTTCCCTCCGGGGGCTGCGGGAGTCGACCGGGCGCGGTCGGGTGAGGTGCGGTCGGGTGCGGTGCTGCCGTGGTGGCTGTCGTGGTGAACTGCGGGCCGGGTGTGGCTGGTCGCGCAGTTCCCCGCGCCCCTGAGGGCCGAGCGGTGGGCGTATGTCAGCCGAGTACCGCCAGTGGGTCGTCGAGGACCGGCTGCCAGGCCAGTTCGGCCGCGCCCACCAGGCTGTTGTGGTCCAGGGCGCAGGGCAGCACCGGTACGCCGCCGCTCTGTCCCCACAGGCTGCGGCCGGCGACCACCGCGCGCAGCCGGTCCGGGTCGGCGCGCACCAGGTCGCGGTGGAGGCCGCCGAGGATGATGCGGTCCGGGTTGAGGATGTTCACCAGGCCGGCCAGGCCCTGGCCGAGGCGGTCGAGGAGGGTCTCGGCGGCGGTGCGGACGGCCGGGTCGGTGTAGTGGTCGCGGACCAGGTCGACGGACTGCTGGAGGAGGGACTGCTCGGGTCCGGGTTCCCGGCCGGCCGCGGTGAGGAAGGCCAGCGGGTCGGTCTCCACGTCCAGGCAGCCGCGGCTGCCGCAGTGGCAGGGGCGGCCGGCGGGGTTGACGGTGAGGTGGCCGACCTCCAGGGCCAGTCCCGAACTGCCCGAGTGCAACCGGCCGTCGAGGACCAGGGCACCGCCGACGCCCCGGTGTCCGGTGGCCACGCAGAGCAGGTCGCGGGAGCCGCGCCCGGCGCCGTGCCGGTGTTCGGCGAGGGCGGCGAGGTTGACGTCGTTGGCGGTGAAGGCGGGCCCGTCGAGGCCGGCCGCGCGCACCTGCTCGGCGAAGATCTGCCGGACGGGGGCGCCCGCGGGCCAGGCCAGGTGCAGCGGGTTCAGCGCGAGGCCCTCCGGTTCGGCCACCGCGGACGGTACGGCGAGGCCGGCGCCGACGCAGCGCCGGCCGGTGCGGTCCAGGAGCTCGGCGCCGGCCTCGACGACCGAGCCGAGGACCTTGGCCGGGTCGGCGTCGACGATCTCGCAGCCGGGCGTGGTGGCGACGATCCGGCCGCCGAGCCCGACCAGCGCGGCCCGGTAGCCGTCGGCGTGCACCTGGGCGGCGAGGGCGACCGGGCCGTCCTCGGCGACCGCGAGGCGGTGCGAGGGGCGGCCCTGGGAACCGGCGGGGGCGCCGGGCCGGGCGTCGACCCTGATCAGGCCGAGCGCCTCCAGTTCGGCGGCGACCGCGCCGGCCGTCGCCCGGGTCACACCGAGTTCGGCGGTCAGGACGGCGCGGGTGGGGGCGCGTCCGGTGTGCACCAGCTCCAACGCGGGCCCGAGCGCCCCGCGTCCCCGGTCCAGCCGCGTCCTGGAGGTGGTCCCGTCCCCCGCCCGCCGGGGGTCCGCCTTGCCGCTCATGGGGGTGAGTCTCCCATGATCCGGGCCGGCGGCGGCCGGTGCGGTGGGGGCCGGTGCCGGGAGCGGCGCCTTACAGTCCGCTGACCCGCAGCGTGATGTTCAGCCGCCCGGTGAGGCCCAGCCCGGGCGGTGCCGTGCCGGGGCGGACCCGCGGCACCCCGTGGTACGCGAGCCGGGCCGGGCCGCCGAACACGAACAGGTCGCCGCCGCGCAGTTCGACGTCGGTGTACGGGCGGTTGCGGCTCCGGGTGTTGCCGAACCGGAAGACGCAGGTGTCGCCGAGGCTGAGGGAGACCACCGGCGCGTCCGCCCGTTCGTCCTCGTCGCGGTGCATGCCCATCCGGGCGTCGGCGGCGTAGAAGTTGACGAGGGCGATGTCGTACGCGGCGGCGGGGACCGCCCGGGCGCCCAGCGTGTCGGTCACCGCGCGGCGGGCCAGGTCGCCGAGGCGGTCCGGGAACGGCTTGACCGGGGCGCCGTCGCCGTCGGCCACCGTGCGGGAGTAGGCGTACGGGTACGCGTGCGGGCCGGGGCAGTCGGGGTTGGCGCGCGCGGCCCGGCCGCAGTGCGGGCAGCGGGGCACCGGGCCCCAGTGCCGGCCCAGGCAGACCTGCCGGGCGGTCATCGTGCCGCCGCCCGGGGTGCGGACCGTGCGCAGCCCGGCGGGCGGGCGGGACCAGTCCCGGCAGGCGTCCAGCAGCTCGCGCTGGAGCCCGGCGTCCAGCCAGTCCGGGAGGTGCACGGCGCCGGGCGCGATCTCGGTACGTTCCCGGGGGAACAGCTCGGCGTCCATGTCCTCCATCGTGCACGACCGCCGCCCGGTCCTCGCCCGACCGGCCCTGAGCTGCGGCTCGGCTAGCCTGGACGCACGATGGACGAGCGCGACGACCGTATGACGACCGAGTGGGGCGAGCCGGTGCTGACCCGGTTCCCCGACGATCCGCGCGACCGGCTGCGCGCCTGGGACGCCTCCGACGAGTATCTGCTGGCGCACCTCGCCGAGCGGCGGGTGCCGCTGTCCGGGGCGGTCGTGGTGCTGGGCGACCGCTGGGGCGCGCTGGTGACGGCGCTGGCGGCGCACCGGCCGACCCAGCTCACCGACTCGTACCTCGGCCGGGAGGCGACCCGCGCCAATCTCGCCCGCGGCGGTGTCGAGCCGGGCGCGGTGCGGCTGCTGACCACGCAGGACCCGCCGCCGGAGCGGATCGACGTACTGCTGGTGCGGGTGCCCAAGAGTCTGGCGCTGCTGGAGGACCAGTTGCTGCGGCTGGCGCCCGCGGTGCACGAGGGGACGGTCGTCGTCGGCACCGGGATGGTGAAGGAGATCCACACTTCGACACTGGCGGTGTTCGAGCGGGTTCTCGGCCCGACCCGGACCTCGCTCGCGAAGAAGAAGGCCCGGCTGATCTTCTGTACGCCGGACCCCGCCCGGCCGCGGCCCGCCAACCCCTGGCCGCTCAGCTATCGCCTGCCCGACGGCATCGGGCCCGTCTCGGGCCGGACCGTCGTCAACCACGCGGGCGTCTTCTGCGCCGACCGGCTGGACATCGGCACCCGGTTCTTCCTGCAGCACCTGCCGGACGCCGGGGCCCGGAAAGTGGTCGACCTCGGCTGCGGCAACGGAGTGGTCGGTACGGCGGTGGCGCTGGCCGCCCCGGGGGCCGAGGTGCTGTTCACCGACGAGTCCTTCCAGGCGGTGGCCTCGGCGGAGGCGACGTACCGGGCCAGTGGGGCGGGTGGGAACGCCGAGTTCCGGGTCGGTGACGGGCTGGCCGGGGTGCCGGACGACAGTGTCGACCTGGTGCTCAACAACCCGCCGTTCCACTCCCACCAGGCCACCACCGACGGCACCGCGTGGCGGATGTTCAGCGGTGCCCGGCGCGCGCTGCGGCCGGGCGGTGAGCTGTGGGTGGTCGGCAACCGGCACCTCGGCTACCACGTCAAGCTGCGCCGTCTGTTCGGCAACAGCGAACTGGTGGCCGGGGACCCGAAGTTCGTGATCCTCCGGGCCGTCAAGAGGTAGACCGGGTCAGCGGGTGAGCCGGCCCACCACCCTCAGTACGTCCGCGACCGTGCGGGCCATCGCGTCCCGGCCCTCGGCCAGGTAGCCGCGCGGGTCGACCGCCTCGGGGCGGGCGGCGAGGTGCTCGCGGACCGCGCCGGTCAGGGCGATGTTCAGCGCGGTGCCGACATTGACCTTGGCGATGCCGCCCGCGACCGCCGCGGCGAGTTCACCGTCCGGCACCCCCGACGAGCCGTGCAGCACCAGGGGGACGTCGAGCGCGGCCGACAGTTCCTTGAGCAGGTCGTGGTCGAGGGCGGCGGTGCGGGTCGTCATGGCGTGCGAGCTGCCGACCGCGACGGCCAGCGCGTCCACCCCCGAGTCGGCGACGTAGCCGCGGGCCTCGGTGGGGTCGGTGCGGGCGCCGGGCGCGTGCGCGTCCAGCGGCGGCGCGCCGTCCTTCCCGCCCACCTCGCCCAGCTCCGCCTCGATCCACAGGCCCTGGGAGTGCGCCCAGTCGGCGGCGGCCCGGGTCGCGGCGAGGTTCTCGGTGTACGGCAGTTGGGCGGCGTCGTACATGACGGAGCTGAAACCGGCGTCCCGGGCCTGGCGCAGCAGGGCGTCGCTCTTGACGTGGTCGAGGTGGAGGGCGACGGGGACGGCGGCGCGTTCGGCGGCGGCGACGGCGGCGCGGGCCAGTGGTTCGAGCCGGCCGTGGTGGAACTTCACGGCGTTCTCGCTGACCTGGAGGATCACCGGCGCGGCCACGGACTCGGCGCCGGCGATCACCGCCTCGACGTGTTCCAGGGTGATGACGTTGACGGCGGCGACCGCGGTACGCGCCGCCGCGGCGCGGGCGACCAGGTCGCCGGTGGTGGCGAGGGGCACGGGTCTGTCCTTTCGCTGCGGCCGGTCAGGGCGCGAGGATCACCGAACGGGTCAGGTGGCGCGGCTGGTCCGGGTCCAGGCCCCGGGCGGCGGCCACGGCGACCGCGAGCCGCTGGGCGCGGACCAGTTCGGCCAGCGGGTCGAGGGTGCCCGCCACCCACATCCCGCCGGTGGCCGCGACCTGCTCGGCCAGTCCCTCGGGTGCCGCGCCGAGCATCCAGGTCGCCGTGGTGGCGGTGGTGACGCTGATCGGGCCGTGCCGGTACTCCATCGCCGGGTACGCCTCGGTCCAGGACAGGGACGCCTCGCGCATCTTCAGCGCGGCCTCGTTGGCCAGTCCGACGGTCCAGCCGCGGCCCAGGAAGGTGAACTGGGTGCGGTCGACGAGCCCGGCGGGCAGGTCGGTGGCGAGGGCGGTGCGGGCGTCGGCGACGGAGGGCTCGACCGGCAGGCCGAGATGGGCGCGGAGCAGGGTCAGCGCGGTGGTGGCGAACCGGGTCTGCACCACCGAGCGTTCGTCCGCGAAGTCCAGGACGACCAGGTCGTCGGCGGCCGTCATCACGGGCGTGGCGGGGTCGGCGGTGATCGCGGCGGTGCGGGTGCGGCCGCGCAGCCGGCCGAGCAGTTCCAGCACCTCGGTGGTGGTGCCGGAGCGGGTGAGGGCGACCACCCGGTCGTAGGAGCGGCCGTGCGGGAACTCCGAGGCGGCGAAGGCGTCCGTCTCGCCCTGACCGGTCTCCTCGCGCAGCGCCGCGGCGGCCTGCGCCATGAAGTACGAGGTCCCGCAGCCGACGATCGCCACCCGCTCCCCCGCGGCCGGCAGCGCGCCGCCGTGCCGGGCCGCCTCCGCCGCCGCGCGGGTCCAGCACTCCGGCTGGCTGTTCAGCTCGTCCTCGACGTATGTCATGACCACACCCTCCCCGAGATTGATTGTTCCTGCAAGATATAGCGAGCTTTCGAGCACAATCAAGCATTTGCCGAAAGCGGGTGTGCGTTAGGGTCGGCCAGGGACCGAGGAACGGAGGGTGCGCATGTCGCGCGACGCCCGCTGGAAGACGCTGCTGGAACTGCTCGTCGAACGCGGCCGGCTGGATGTCGAGGAGGCGGCGGCCGAGCTGGAGGTGTCGGCGGCGACCATCCGCCGCGACTTCGACCAGCTCGCCGGGCAGCAGATGCTGGTGCGCACGCGCGGCGGCGCGGTGGTGCACGGGGTGTCGTACGAGTTGCCGCTGCGGTACAAGACGGCGCGGCGCGCCTCCGAGAAGGAGCGGATCGGGCGGGCCGTCGCCGAACTGGTGGCGCCCGGCGAGGCGGTGGGGCTGACCGGCGGCACGACCACGACCGAGGTGGCGCGGGCGCTGGCGGTGCGCCCCGATCTCGCCGCGGGCACGCCCGCGCTCACCGTCGTCACCAACGCGCTGAACATCGCCAACGAGCTGGCCGTGCGGCCGCAGTTCAAGATCGTGGTGACCGGCGGGGTGGCGCGGGCGCAGTCCTACGAGCTGATCGGGCCGCTCGCCGACGGGGTGCTGGGGCAGGTCACGATCGACGTGGCGGTGCTGGGGGTGGTCGCGTTCGACGTGACGCACGGGGCCGCGGCCCACGACGAGGCGGAGGCCGCGATCAACCGGCTGCTGTGCGAGCGCGCCGAACGGGTGGTGGTGGCCGCCGACTCCACCAAGCTCGGCCGGCGGGCGTTCGCCCGGATCTGCGCGGCCGAGTCGGTGGACACGCTGGTGACGGACGCCGCGGTGGACGCGGACACGGTACGGCGGTTCGAGGAGGCGGGGCTGACGGTCGTCGCGGTGTGAGCGGCGGCCGTCCGGGGGTTCGATGGGCTGAGGCGGGGCTCGCGGGCGGCGCGGCGCCGCTGTCGCCCTGGGGCTCAGTGGCCGTGGCCCGTGTCGGGCTCCGCGGTGTGGGCTGACGGTCCCGGGGCTGCCCCGTGGGTCTGCCCCGCCCGGACCGTGAAGGCCGCCGTGCGGACCTTGCCCGCGTGCCGGAAGTCGAGGAAGAGGCGGTAGGCGCCGGCGCTGGGCGCGGTGGCGGTGAAGGAGACCGTGGGACCGGGCTTCGTGGCGCCGTCGCCGGGGGCGCCGTTCGGGTGGACGTGCAGGTATGCGAGGTCGCCGGAGCGCAGCGCGACCAGGTGGCCGTAGGCGCCGAGGTAGGGCTGGAGGTCGGTGACCGGCCTGCCGTCGCGGCTGACCGTCAGGCGCAGTTCGCTCGCCCGCTCCGGGCGCAGCGCGCCGGTCAGCCGCACGTCGTAGCCGTCGGTCTCGGCGGTGGCGTCCGGGGCCGGCAGACCGCGCGGCGCGTACGGGCCGGCGGCCGCCAGGTCGGCCCCGAGGGTGAGGTTCTCGGCGCCGCGCCGTGCCGGGGTGAAGTCGGCGAACACCCGGTAGCCGCCCGCCCGGGGCAGGTCGACGGGGGTGCTCCAGGTGCCGTCGGCGGCGCGGGCCGGGTGCAGGTGGCGGTAGGTGCCCAAGTCGCGTGCGGCGACGATGAGGTGGAGTTCCTTGTCGTGCTCGCGCCGGTAGGCGGTGACGGCCCGGCCCTGGTCGTCGCGGACGGTGAAGCTCAGCTCGGTGCGCCGCCCGGCGGTGACGCGGGACGTGTCGAGGTCGAGCGTGTAGCCGGCCTCGGAGATCTGGAGCCCGCCCGCCGGGGCGCTCTTCCGGCCCTCGTGCCCGTCGTCGCCGCCCGCTGTCGGTACGGGGGCGCCGTGCTCGTCGTGGGCGGCGGGCGCGGGCTCCTCGACGACCGGGGCGAGACCGGTGCCCACCCCGTAGGCCGCGCCGAAGGTGGCGGCCAGGGCAGCCGCGAAGACGGTGATCCTCGGTCCCGTTCCCGTGTGCACGGTCGTCGCCTCCTCGGCTTCGGGGGCCGCCGGACACGGATGCGCCCCACCATGCGGCTCACCATACCCCCTGGGGGTACACGGTCAAGCGACTCGACTGACCCGTACGGGCCCGGCCGGGGCGCCGCCCGGTCCGGTCGGGGGCAAGCTGATGAACCGAGCGTCCCGGGAGAAGGAGTACAGGATGCACGGAGCGTCCCGGGAGAAGGAGTACAGAAGGAGCACATGACCGAGCCGACCGCCTCCGCCGCCGCCGTACTGCGTGATCTGCGGGCCGTGGACGGGGCCCTGTACGCCGCGGTGGCCGCCACCCCGACCCCCGCGCTCGACCGGACGCTGCGCCGGCTGTCGCAGGCCGCCGACCACTCGAAGATCTCCCTCGGTGTCGCCACCGCGCTGGCCCTG
Source organism: Streptomyces sp. NPDC023723 (assembly GCF_040639815.1). Lineage (NCBI taxonomy): Bacteria > Bacillati > Actinomycetota > Actinomycetes > Kitasatosporales > Streptomycetaceae > Streptomyces > Streptomyces sp. NPDC023723. Next base: position 9,711 of record NZ_JBFAAP010000087.1, on the reverse strand, counting down.
TGCGGGGGCCGGGGACGCCGGGCCGCGGCGCTCGGCGCGGGTTCGCTCGCCGTGGCCTCGGTCTGCGCCGACCTGCTCGGCAAGCGGCTGGTGCGCCGGCCGCGACCGGACCGGGAGGCCGCCCGGGTCACGGTGGACCGGCGGGTGCCGATGCCCGCGTCGGCGGCGTTCCCGTCCGGCCACACCGCGGCCGCGGTCGCGTTCGCCACCGCCGTCGGCACGGTGCTGCCGCCGGCCGCCGTCCCGCTCGGCACGCTGGCGGGCGCGGTCGGCTACGCGCGGATCCACACCGGCGTGCACTATCCGGGCGATGTGGCCGCCGGCGCCGTGCTGGGCGTCGCCAGCGCGGCACTCACGCTGGCGGTGACGGCCCGGGGCCGGTACGGGTGCGGTCAGCCGAAGGCCCGGACCGCCTGGTAGTAGGTCCACGCCGTCCCGTCGCAGGTGGTCTTCGTGGCGCCGGTGTAGCGGGCGCAGACGCGCTTGAGATCCTCGTAGAAGGCGCTGTCCAGCCGGGCCTTGCTGGTCGTGAAGGTGCCCGCGGCCTTGTAGTTGCGGTAGCCGAAGTCGTGCCGGGCGCAGGACATGGTGAAGGGGAAGCCGAGCGGGTTGTCCGGCGAGGAGGAGCAGTAGTCGGTGGTCCAGTCGAACGCGTAGGCGGACCAGGCGGCCTGGTTGGCGCGGGCGGCGGCCCACTGGTCGTAGCTCGACGCGCTGGTCTGGGTCCAACTGGACAGGACCTGCGGCTTGTCGGCGGGTACGGCGTCGGCGGCCGTCGCGGTGCCGACCACGGTCAGGACGGAGAGGGCCGAGGCGGCAAGGCCGGTCACGAGTCTTCTGCGGTGCATCCCACACCTCCATGAGGCCGCGGCCCGCCCCTCGGGCCGCGGGTTCATGGGGAGATGATGCGCGTCCCGCGGGTCGCCTCACACCCGTCTGCTCCCAATGCGCCGTCAACTCTTGGCGTGCGCCGGGGAACGCGAGTTGAACAGTTGTCGCTCCCGCCCCGTGCGTCACCGCGCGGAGCGGATCACCACGGCAGGCCGGCCAGGTGGGCGGTGACCCGGTGCCGGTCCCAGGCGCCGTCGGCGACCACCAGCCGGTAGCGGTAGGCGAAGGACTCCCCGGGCGGCAGTTCGAACTCCGTGAAGAACGCCCAGGAGAACGCGACGGTCGGGACCGGCTCGGCACGCACGAACCAGTGCGAGGGGTGGATCGCGGCCCGCGCGTCGAGGTTCTCCGGGGCGTGCGCGAAGACGAGGGTGGAGTGGGCGTCCACGTCGTCGTGCTCGGTGCTGAACGCCAGCCACGGCCCCTGAGTGCCCATCAGCCGCTGCGCGCCCTCGCCGTCCGGGGTGAAGACGGTGCCGCCGGTGAAGTCGCGGGGGCCGCGCCACTGGAGGCCGGTGTAGCCGGCCAGCTCCCGGCCCGCGGTGGTCGGGGAGCCGAAGAGCAGGGGTTCGGCGCGGATGTTGGTGAGGCGGATCGACCAGTCCAGGGCCCAGGAGCCGGATGCCTGGTCGACCGAGTGGACGGTCAGTCCGCGTTCCTCGCGGGCCCACTCGGCGCCGCCGTGCTCGACCCAGGTGAGGTGCTCGGTGACGGCCAGCCGGTCGTCCTCGACGGTCAGGTCCGGGAAGCCGTCGTGCCGCATCGAGCCGACCCGCTCGGGCAGGGCGAGATAACCCTCCCCGGGCACGTAGGAGTTGCCGCCCCAGAAGTTCTGGCCGGACAGGTGACTGGCCGTCATCTGCACGCCCTTGTGCCAGCGGTGGTCGTTGGGGCGGTATCCGGTCACCGTGCGCCCGGCCAGGGTGCGCAGCGGGTGGGCGTACGGCTTGCGGGACTCGAACGGGTCGGGGTCGGGGCGGTGGACGTACCGGAGGATCTCCGTGCCGTCCGCCGTCGTCACCGTGATGTGCTCGCCGTGGGTGCGGGTGACGCGGATACGGTCGCTCACGCGCGCTCCCCGGGGGCCCAGTCGGGGTGGCCGCCGTGCATGGCGGCGTAGAACGGGTCGCCGGGGCCGATCTCCCCGGCGCGCACCGGCTGTCCGGTGAACGCGGCCTTGTACAGGGCGGCGGCGAACTCCAGGGTGGCGCGGGCCTCCGAGCCGCTGCCCGGTGGACGGGTGCCCGCGTCCCACGCGTCGAGGACCGCGCCGAGCTGCGCGGTGTGCGAGCTGGGCACGTCGGTGGCGGGAGCGCGCCAGGCGGCGGCCCGCCCGGCGTCGACGTGCGGCGCCGGGGTGTAGGTCCAGTCGGCGTTGCGGTGCCCGTACAGGTGGGTCAGCTCCACCGTCGCGTCCGCGCAGTCCACGCGTACCCGGCTCACCTCGTCGGGCGAGAGCACACTGTTGACGACGGTGGCCAGGGCGCCGTTCTCGAAGCGGACCAGGGCGGTGGAGACGTCCTCGCTCTCGGTGTCGTGCGCCAGCCGCGCGGCCATCGCCCGGATCTCCGCCCACCGGCCGAGCAGGTGGAGCAGCAGGTCGTACTGGTGGATGCCGTGACCCATGGTCGGGCCGCCGCCCTCGGTGGCCCAGCGGCCGCGCCAGGGCGCCGCGTAGTAGGCGGCGTCGCGGTGCCAGGTGGTCTGGCAGTGGGCGACCCGCGGCGCGCCCAGCTCCCCGCCGGCGAGCAGCCGACGGGCGTGCGCGGCGCCGGAGCCGTACCGGTGCTGGAAGACGACGGAGGCGTAGGCACCCGACGCCGCCTCGGCCGCCGCGATGTCGTCGTACTCGGCGAGCGACAGGCACAGCGGCTTCTCGCACAGCACCCAGGCGCCCGCCTTGAGCGCGGCGACCGTCTGCTCGCGGTGCAGGGCCGGCGGGGTGCCGATGAGGACGAGATCGGGGCGTACGGCGTCCAGCATCGCGCCCGTCGAGGTGTACCCGGCGACCTCCGGGCCCGCCTCGGCCCGGAAGGCGTCGAGCCGGGCCGGGTCCACGTCCACGGCGGCGACCAGTTCGACCCGGTCGGCGTGGGCTCGCAGGGCGGGCAGATGGCCGCCGGCCACGATGGCGCCGGTGCCGACGACGGCCACCCGGCGGCGGGCGGGGAGCGGGGGCATACGGGGTCCTCCTCGGACGCGACGACGGTGACGAGAAGCTGCGGTGACGGAAGGGCGGTGACGGACGGCGGTGACAGAAGGGCGGTGATGGCCAGCGGTGAGGGACGGCGACGACGGAAAACGGTGGTGGAAAGCGGTGCTGGCAAGCGGTGCTGGCAAGCGCGATAGAAAGCGCTTGCCACCCGGGTGACCCTAAGCGGCGGGCGATTGCCTGGACAACCCCCTCCGCCCGGTCCGTCCGGAACCTCCCCGTCCGGGGCCTGGTGCCTCGCTCGGGCCGCAGCGTTTGCGGGCCCGGCGGACGGCTGATCGACTGTCGCAGGGGGCCGAGTCCGGTCGCGCGAGGCACCGGCACTCACCTTCGGCTTCCCCGTGGAAGGAGTTCAGGCGTGAGCACCGATCCGAGGCCGGCACCGCCGGCGTCCCGTTCCGACGGCAGTCAGCCGTGGCTGCACCAGCAGGGCCGGGTCATCCAGGAGTTCGGCACCGTCAAGCAGTTCCCCTTGGCCCTGTCCATGGAGACCCGCCTCTACTCCGCCCAGCGGGTCAACAAGATCCTGGCGGACACCCGCATCCTGCACGACCTGTACAAGAAGTACCACTGGCTGATGCGCGGGGCGACGTTCTACCAGCTGCACCTGCTGATGGACAAGCACGCCGGTGAGCAGCTGGCGCTGATCGACACCCTGGCGGAGCGGGTCCAGACGCTCGGCGGCGTCTCGGTCGGCGACCCCCGGCACGTCGCGGAGATCACCACGATCCGCCGCCCGCCGGACGGGGTCGAGGAGGTGCCGTCGATGCTGTCGCGGCTGCTGGAGGCGCACGAGCAGATCCTCGCCGACTGCCACGACGCCGCCGCGGTCGTCCAGGAGCAGGGCGACGACGGCACCAACGACATCCTGGTCTCGGACGTCATCCGCACGGGCGAACTGCAGGCCTGGTTCGTGGCGGAGCACCTGGTGGACACACCGCTGGTACGGGTCTGAGCGCGGGGCGCGAGCAGCAAAGGGCCGGTTTCCGGACGCACCGTCGTCCGGGGCCGGCCCGTCGCGCACCGCGCCGCACGGACCGGCCCGAACGAGCCCGGACAAGGACGAGCGAACGTGGACGAGACTCCGGAGACGGCCCCTGACGGCCCCTCGCACCCGCGTCATCACGCCCGGGAGGGCCACTGGACCCGGTTTCGCGCGGGACCGTGGTGGCCGGCCAGTGTGCTGGTGCTGATCCTGGCGGCGGCGGCCGGTCTGTTCGCCGGGTCGTACACGTACACCATGGCCAACCCGACACCGCACCAGTTGCCGACCGCCGTCGTCGGCTCCTACGACGAGGCCCGCGGCAAGGCGTTCCTGGCCGGGCTGGGCAAGGCGCTCAACTCCTCGGTCCGCACCCATGCCTACGACTCCCGGGCGGCGGCCGTCGAAGCCGTCGAGGAGCAGACCGTCTTCGCGATCTTCGAGCTGCGCGGCGACGGGCGGCAAGTGCGGCTGGACGTGTCCTCGGCCTCGGGCTCCTCCGTCGCCGAACTGCTGGAGCAGGCCGCCCCGGCGGTGGGCAGGGCCACCGGTGTGACGGTCACCGTCCGGGACGTCAATCCGCTCCAGGACGGTGACCCGCGCGGGCTGGCGATCTTCTACATCTCGCTGGCGGCGGTGATCATCGGCTTCGTCGGCGCCATCCAGCTCAGCGTGCACGCCCGGGCCCTCACCCCGCTGGAGCGGATCGCGTTCACCATCGCCTACGCGCTGCTCGGCGCGTTCGCCATCGCGGCGGTCGTGGACTGGCTGCTGGGCGCGCTCGACCTGCCGTTCGTCGAGTCGTGGCTGATCCTCGCGTTCACGATGTTCGCCAGCGGGATGACGTTCACCATGTTCAACACCCTGTTCGGGCGCTGGGCGATGCTCCCGACCTGGGGCGTCATGATCCTGCTGGGCAACCCGTCGTCCGGCGGAGCGGTGTCCTGGCCGCTGCTGCCGTCCGCGCTGGGCGTGATCGGGCAGTGGCTGCCGCCGGGCGCCTCGGTCAACGCCCAGCACACGGCGGTGTACTTCGCGGGGCACCAGCACGCCTTCCCGTTCCTGGTGCTGACCGGGTGGGCGCTGGTGTCGTGCGCGGTGTTCTGGATCTGGCGGCACCGCCACCCGGGCGGGCGGGACAAGAACCCGCCGGAGCTGGCGCCGCCTTCGCCGCCGGCCTGAGAACACGGCGCCGGACGCCGGACGCCGAAAGCACCGAAAGCACCGAAAGCACCGAAAGCACCGGCAGCACCGGGGGCACGCTCAGCTCTCCGCCGCGAGCCGGTCCAGCCACTCCGTCAGCAGGTGCCGCTCCGCCGCGCTGAGCGACGCCGAACCGGACAGCGTGGCGCGCAGGGCCCGGGCCGCGCCCGCCGGGCCCGCCTCCCGCACGGCCGGCTGCTCGTGCGTGACCGCGGTGACCATGGCCTCCCGCAGTGAGGTCAGGAGCGCGGGGTCGCGCCGGTCCTCCGGCAGGGACAGCCAGGTGAGCACCGCGCCGCGCGCCGTGGCGTGGATGATCTGCGCCGCGAGCCGCTCGTCGACCCGCAGCCAGCCGCCCGCGGCGAGCCGCCGCACCCGGCCCATCAGGATCTCCATGCCGGCCGCGAAGGCGGGCGAGGCGGTCCGGGCGGGCTCGGTGTACATCAGCGTGAACAGCGCCGGGTTGGACAGCCCGAACTCGGCCGCCACGTCCCAGCCCGCCCGCAGGTCAGCGATCGGGTCCGCGGGGTCCGGATCGACGTGCTTGGTGGCGAGGAACGCGGTGAAGCCGTGCTCGGCCACCGCGTCCAGCAGTCCGTCCTTGTCGCCGAACAGCCGGTAGATGGCCGGCGGCTGGAGGCCCGCCGCGTCGGCGACCGCGCGGGTGGTGACCGCGTCCCGACCGCCGCGCGTCAGCAGGTCGATGGCGGCCTCGATGACCCGCTGCCGGGTCTGCTCCCGTGAAGACATGGACCAAAGATACTCCGCCAGCGGTTCCACTGTTATTTCCAGTGTTATCGTCATAGCGTTTCCACCGGAAACAAATCACTGTGACCACTGGAGCACATCATGATCATCGTCACTGGAGCCACCGGTCTGCTGGGCCGTCAGATCGTCGAGCGGCTGCTCGACCGCGTGCCCGCCGACCAGGTCGGCGTCAGCGTCCGCGACCCGCACCGGGCGCGGGCGCTCGCCGAGCGGGGGGTGCGGGTGCGGCGGGGCGACTTCACCGATGCCGCCGGGCTCGCCCACGCCTTCGAGGGCGCCTCGCAGGTGCTCGTCGTCTCCGTCGACAAGATGGGCGAGGAGTGCGTCAAGCAGCACCGCGTGGCGATCGAGGGGGCGGTCGCTGCGGGCGCCCGGCGCATCCTGTACACCAGCCAGATGGGGGCGGACCCGGCCTCGCACTTCCAGGCCTGCCGCGACCACGCCGCCACCGAGGAGGCGCTGCGCGCCTCGGGAGTGCCGTTCACCTCGCTGCGCAACGGCTTCTACGCCGCCAGCGCGGCGCATTTCGTCGGCCAGGCGGTGGAGTCGGGCCGCCTGGTGCTCCCGGCGGACGGGCCGTTCAGCTGGACCGCGCACGCCGACCTCGCCGAGGCGGCCGCGGCCGTGCTGGCCGACGAGGGCCGCTTCGAGGGCCCCACTCCCCCGCTCACCGGTGCACCGGCGCTGACCTTCGGGGAACTGGCCGCACTCACCGGTGAGATAACCGGCCGCCCCCTCACCCGGGTCACCGTGCCGGACGACCAGTGGCTGGCCGAGATGACCGGTCACGGCATGCCCGCGAGCACGGCGGAGCAGTTGCTGGGCATCTTCGCCGCCGCCCGGGCCGGTGAGTTCGCCACCGTCGACCCGACGCTGGCCGGTCTGATCGGCCGCGAGCCGGTCTCCGCGCAGACGGTGCTGCGCGAACACCTGGCCGGTCACTGATCCCTCGTGCGGGGAGCCCCGGAGGCGGACTCCGGGGCCCCGTGCGGTACGGCCGTCAGCCGAGCGGCACCGTCACCTCGCCGGTGCCCTCGCCCCGCTCCCCGCCCGCGACCTGGACCGTGAACGCGCGCTCCGTCCCCTCGGCGCTCACCCGCAGCACATTCCCGTCCCGCCGCACCCGGAACGTCGCGGCGGGCGCGCCCGTCGCGTCCGGCACGGTGACCTCGGCCGCGTAGTCGGGCGCGGCCGTCGGGTGGACGAGCAGCGTCGGCGCGGCCAGCCAGTCCCCGTCGGGCCGCTGGTCGTCGGCGGCCAGCGGCAGTACGGCGCCCTCACGGACGTACAGCGGGAGGCTGTCGTAGCCGTGCCGTTCGGTGCGCCAGGCCGGGCCGGTGACCCGCTCGCCGCTGAGCAGGTGGGTCCAAGTGCCCGCCGGGAGGTACACCTCGACCTCGCCGTCCTCGGTGAAGACCGGGGCGACCAGCAGGTCGGGGCCGAGCAGGTACTGCCGGTCCAGCGGGCGGCAGGCCGGGTCGGCGGGGAACTCCAGGACCATCGGACGCATCATCGGCACGCCGGTGCGGTGGGCCTCGGCGGCGGCGCCGTACAGGTAGGGCATCAGGCGGTGCTTGAGGAGGGTGAAGCGGCGGGCCACGTCGACCGCCTCCTCGCCGAACTCCCACGGCACCCGGTAGGACGAGGAGCCGTGCAGCCGGCTGTGCGAGGAGAGCAGGCCGAAGGCCAGCCAGCGTTTGAAGACCGCCTCGTCGGGGGTGCCCTCGAAGCCGCCGATGTCGTGGCTCCAGAAGCCGAAGCCGGACAGCGACAGGGACAGGCCGCCGCGCAGGGACTCGGCCATCGCGCCGAAGGAGGACCAGCAGTCACCGCCCCAGTGCACCGGGAACTGCTGGCCGCCGGCGGTCGCGGAGCGGGCGAACAGGACCGCCTCGCCCCGGCCGCGCTCCCGCTCCAGGAGTTCGAAGACGGTCTGGTTGTAGAGCTGGGTGTAGTAGTTGTGCATCCGCTCCGGGTCGGAGCCGTCGTGCCAGACCACGTCGGTGGGAACGCGCTCGCCGAAGTCGGTCTTGAAGCAGTCCACGCCCTGGTCGAGCAGCGGCTTCAGCTTGGCCTGGAACCAGGCGCGGGCGTCGGGGCTGGTGAAGTCGACCAGGCCCATGCCGGCCTGCCACAGGTCCCACTGCCACACGTCGCCGTCCGGCCTGCGCACCAGGTGGCCGAGTTCCGCCGCCTCGTCGAAGAGCGGGGACTTCTGGGCGATGTACGGGTTGATCCAGGCGCTGATCCGCAGCCCCTTCTCCTTCAGGCGCTTGAGCATGCCCTCGGGGTCCGGGAAGACGTCCGGGTCCCACTCGAAGTCGCACCACTGGTACTCGCGCATCCAGAAGCAGTCGAAGTGGAAGACGGAGAGCGGTATGCCGCGCTCGGCCATGCCGTCCACGAAGGACGTCACCGTCGCCTCGTCGTAGGACGTGGTGAAGGAGGTGCTCAGCCACAGGCCGAAGGACCAGACCGGCGGCAGCGCCGGGCGGCCGGTCAGGGCCGTGTAGCGGCCGAGGACGTCCTTCGGAGTGGGGCCGGCGACGACGTAGTACTCCAGCGTCTGGTCCTCGACGCTGAACTGCACCTGGCCGACCGACTCCGAGCCGACCTCGAAGGAGACCGCGCCGGGGTGGTTGACGAAGACGCCGTAGCCGCGCGAGGAGAGGTAGAACGGGATGTTCTTGTACGCCTGCTCGCTGCTGGTGCCGCCGTCGGCCTGCCAGACGTCGACGACCTGGCCGTTCTTGACGAACGGCGTGAAGCGCTCGCCGAGGCCGTAGATCTGCTCGCCGACGCCGAGCGCGAGCCGGCTCAGCATGTGGTGGGCGCCCTCGCCGGTGGTGGCGTACGCGGTGCTCTTGGCGTCCGCCCGGGTCAGCTCCCGCCCGTCCGCGCCCAGGAAGGTCAGGCCCCAGGGGCCGGAACGGTCCAGCCGCAGGGTGAGCGGGCCGCTGGTCAGCTCGGTGACCGGACCGTCCTGGCGCACCTCGCCGGCGCCGTCCGGCACCTCGCCCAGGACGAAGTCGGGGCCCGGGCGCCGCTTGCCCGCGTGGTGGGTGACCCGGACGCCGATGACGCCCTCGGCCGGCGAGAAGCAGTCGACGGTGATGAGCGGGGCATTGAGTGTGTCGCCCCGCCGTGCCACCTTCTTCACGGCAGCGTGAGCGGTGAAGCGCTTCGACTGGGCGCGGACATCGCGTACTTCGGTGGCGTACGAGAGGTGCACACCCTCGCGGACGAGCCAGAAGCCGTCGGTGAACTTCATGATCTTCCTCGGGTGGGGCGAGAGCGGTCGGATGGCGGTGCGGGACGTCTCAGGAGCATTTTGATCGTACACAAAACAAATCGGCGCGGTAGGGCCTCGACGCAGTCTTTTGGCCGCTGAACTGGCCTGTTCACCGAAGGGAACGGCGCACTTACGGAGCGAAGGGTGCCCGCTGGGGCTAGCGCGGAAGCCCCTCCGTGACGTATTAGTCATGCCATCAAACAAAACCGTCCGGCGTGGGAGCCGACGGTACGACAGCAAGGGCCGCACGATGTCGAAGCGCTTCAACCCCACTCCCGAGGACAGGTTTACGTTCGGTCTGTGGACCGTTGGCTGGCAGGGCCGGGATCCGTTCGGGGACGCGACGAGGCCGGAGCTGGATCC
>NZ_JBFAAP010000086.1:0-22015 GCF_040639815.1 Streptomyces sp. NPDC023723 | reverse complement strand
GGCGGGCGCCCGGCGCGACGCCGTACGCGCTGCCCGGACCGCCGCCGGGCGCGTCGGCCGGGTCGGCGGGGAGCGCGTCGGCCAGCAGTTCGGCCAGGTGCACGCCCTCGTGGCCGCCGCTGTCGAACTCGTGGATCTGGGTGCGGCAGCTGAAGCCGTCGGCCAGGACGACCGTCGAGGCGTCCTCGGCGCGCAGCCGGGGCAGCAGCACCCGTTCCGCGCACGCCTCGCTGACGTCCAGGTGGCCGCGTTCGAAGCCGAAGTTGCCGGCCAGCCCGCAGCAGCCGGAGTCCAGGCGTTCGGCGGCCACGCCGGCCCGGCGCAGCAGTTCCCGGTCGGCGTCCCAGCCGAGGACCGCGTGCTGGTGGCAGTGCACCTGGGCCACCGCCCGCGCCGACCGCTCGGGCACCTGGGGCGGCCGGTAGCCGGGGGAGTGCTCGGTGAGCAGTTCGGCCAGCGTCACCGTCTGGTCGCGCAGCCGCCGTACGTCGTGGTCGCCGGGGAACAGCTCCGCCGCGTCCGCCCGGAAGACCGCCGTGCAGCTCGGCTCCAGGGCCACCACCAGGCCGCCTGCCCGGACGTGCTCCGCCAGCGCCCGCACGGTGCGGGCCAGGACGCGTTCGGCGACCCCGAGCTGTCCGGTGGAGATCCAGGTCAGCCCGCAGCACAGCGCGCCGTCCCGCGGCAGCTCGACCCGCCAGCCCGCGTGCTCCAGGACCCGTACGGCGGCCCGTCCGAGGTGCGGGTGGAAGTGGTCGGTGAAGGTGTCCGGCCACAGCAGCACCGTGCCGCGCGCCCCGTCGCCCTCGGGCTCGTGCCGCGCGAACCACTGCCGGAACGTCCGCGGCGCGAACAGCGGCACCTCCCGGTCCGCCACCCCGGCCACCGCGCGCGCCGCCCGCGCCAGCAGCGGGGCGTGGCTCAGCGCGTTGACGACCGGCGCCAGCCGGGCCCGGCCCACCACCTGGGCGAGCGCCGGCAGCCACCCCATCGACCAGTCGGACCGCGGCCGGCGCCAGGGCCGTCCCGCGTAGTGGTGCGACAGGAACTCCGCCTTGTAGGTCGCCATGTCGACATCGGCCGGGCAGTCCTTCTTGCAGCCCTTGCAGGCCAGACAGAGATCCAGCGCGTCCTTGACCGCCGTCGACCGCCACCCGTCCCGGATCGCGCTGTCCCCGTGCCCGTCCAGCATCTCGAACAGCAGCCGCGCCCGGCCTCGGGTGGAGTGCTCCTCCTCCCGGGTGACCTGGTACGACGGGCACATCACGGTGCCGTCGCTGGTGTGCTGGCGGCACTTGCCGACCCCGACGCACCGGTTGGCCGCCTCGGCGAACGACCCCCCGTCGTGCGGGAAGCGGAAGTGCGGGTCGCGCGGGTCGGCCGGGGCCCAGTCGGCGCCCAGCCGCAGGTTCTCGTCCAGCCGGTAGGGGGCGACGACCTTCCCCGGGTTCATCCGGTCCAGCGGATCGAAGACCGCCTTCAGCCGCCCGAACGCCGTCACCAGTTCGGTCCCGAACATCCGCGGCAGCAGCTCGCCCCGGCTCTGCCCGTCGCCGTGCTCCCCGGACAGCGACCCGCCGAACTCCACCACCAGGTCGGCCGCCCGCTCCATGAACCGCCGGTACGCGGCCACCCCCTCGGCGGTGTACAGGTCGAACGGGATACGGGTGTGCACGCAGCCCTGTCCGAAGTGGCCGTACAGGCTGGGCCCGGTCTCGCTGCGGTAGCCGAACTCCTCGAACAGCGCGGTCAGCCGCCGCAGGTAGTCGCCCAGCCGGTCCGGCGGCACCGCCGAGTCCTCCCAGCCCTCGAAGGTGTCGGGCTTGCCGGGGATGTGCGCGGTGGCGCCTAGACCGGCCTCGCGGACCTGCCACAGCTCGCTCTCGTGCGCCGGGTCGTCCAGGAACGCGCAGTCGGCGTCGTGCGCCGAGCGGTGCACCGCGCGCAGCATGCGGTGCGCCCGCGCGTCGGCCTCCTCGGCGGTGTCCCCGCCGAACTGGGCCAGCAGGAAGGCGTTGCCGTCCGGCAGTTCGGCCAGCGCCTTGTCGTTGAGCCGCTTGATCCGCTCGTCGCGCAGCAGCCGGGCGTCGATGCCCTCCAGCGCGATCGGCTCGTGCGGCAGGATCTCGGGGACCGCGTCCGCCGCCCGGTCGACGCCGTCGAACCCGAGCACCACCAGGGTGCGCTCCTGCACCACCGGGACCAGTTCCAGCTCCGCGCGCAGGACGGTGACCAGCGTCGACTCGCTGCCGACCAGCAGCCCGGCCACGTCGAAGCCGTACTCCGGCAGCAGCGAGTCCAGGTTGTACCCGGAGACCCGGCGCGGCACGGCCGGGAACCGGCGGCGGATCTCGTCGGCGTAGGTGTCGCGCAGGGCGCGCAGCCGCCGGTAGACGGCGGCCCGGGGATCGCCCCGCCGCTCGATCTCGGCGTACTCCGCGTCGCTGGTCTCCCCGCACCAGAACCGGGTGCCGTCGTAGAGCAGCACCTCCAGGCGGGCGATGTTGTCGACGACCTTGCCGTGCGCCTGCGCGGTGGCGCCGCAGGAGTTGTTGCCGATCATGCCGCCGAGGGTGCAGTTGGGGTGCGTGGCGGGTTCCGGGCCGTACCGCAGGCCGTGCGGGGCGAGCCGCCGGTTCAGGTCGTCCAGCACGATTCCGGGCTGCACGACACAGGTACGGGCGCCGGGGTCGACGGATTCCAGCCGGGTGCAGTACTTGGACCAGTCGAGCACCACGCCGGCGTTGCAGCACTGCCCGGCCAGACTGGTGCCGCCGCCCCGGGACAGCACCGGCGCGCCGTGCTCCCGGGCGACGGCCACCGCCTCGGCGCCCGCCTCGGGGGTACGCGGCACGACCACGCCGATCGGGGTCTGCCGGAAGTTCGAGGCGTCGGTGGCGTACGCGGCCCGGCTGCCGGCGTCGAAACGGACCTCGCCGTCCACCTGGGCGCGCAGCGCCGCCCGCAGCGATCCGACGTCGACCGGGGGCGGGGCGCCCTCGCGCACGACCGGTTCGGGCAGGTCCAGCATGCTCATGGGCCCTCCTCCGGGGGTCGGCGCCGCCGGGTACCCAGGGGGCGCGCGGGGCAACCGCGAGGGCCTGGAGCGGCCGCGGATCGGCCCGGGATCGGTCGCGGATCGTGTCGCTGTTGGGCCGAACGGGTGACTTGGCGTAAGAATTGGCTGGTGGATTGGCTGGTGCAGGCATTGAAGGCGAGTCGGAACGGTCGGATCGGGGGGAGGAGCCGGTGAACAGTCGCGACGTCACCGATGAACAGTGGGAGGGGCTCGCCCAGGTCGTTCCGTTGCGCGGACGCGACGCGTGGCCGTCCTCGGTGGGACATCGGGCCCTGCCCGAGGCGGAGACCGAGGCCCGGCGCCGCTTCGTGGTGATGCGGGTCAATGTGTTCGCGGACGCCCGGGAGGTCGCCGAGACGCTGATGTCGGGCATCCCGGTGCTGCTCGACCTGACCGGCGCGGAGACGGACGTCGCCAAGCGCGTCCTGGACTTCAGTACGGGCGTGGTCTTCGGCCTGGCGAGCGGGATGCACCGGGTCGACCGCAACGTGTTCTTGCTCACACCGGCGGGCACGGAGGTCACCGGGCTGATGCAGGGGGCCGGGGCCCCCGGGATGTGACGGGCGGCCGCCGCGCCGACCGGACCCCGGTCGGCGCGGTGGTACACCTGGAACCGTGACCGTCGAAGATCCCGCCGCCGAAGATCCCCTGACCGTGTCGGCGCTCCAGCACCGGCTGGCCGAGTTCGCGGCCGCGCGGAACTGGCAGCCGTACCACACCCCGAAGAACCTGGTCGCCGCGCTCAGCGTGGAGGCGTCCGAACTGGTCGAGATCTTCCAGTGGCTGACGCCCGAGCAGTCGGCCCGGGTGATGGACGACCCCGCCGCGGCGCACCGCGTGCGGGACGAGGTCGCCGACGTACTGGCCTATCTGCTCCAGCTCTGCGAGGTGCTGGGCGTCGACCCGCTGGCCGCCCTGTCCGCGAAGATCGACCGTAACGGACTGCGCTTCCCGGTGCCCGGCACCGGCCCGGCGGAACCGTCAACTCCGTAATTACGTAACGTAGTTGTTCTCCCACCCGAAACCGAATTGTTGTCCAGAGATTTCCGTCTTCCTCTGGCTTTTCGGACCCCTAGCCCTCACTCTGGGTAGTGAACAACGGAGTTCGGGCGGACGCGCCGCGAGCGCGTCGGGACAGACGGGGACGGCCCCATGGACGCGATGCGGCTCATCGTGACGAGCAGACGTGCGCTGACCGCCGGCGGCGACGTGCCGCACATGCTGGCGGAGGTGTGGCAGGCGCAGGCCCTGGCCCAGGCCATCGGCAGCCGGCTGGCGGTCCTCGGACCGCCGGCCCTGCGCGGCGAGGCCCTGGGCCTGACCGAGCTGGCCGGCCGCGGCTGCGGCGTCCTGGGCGATCCCGGCCTGCCCCCGGGCGAGCTGCGCGCCGCCCAGCTCACCGAACTGGGCGACGCCCGCCAGACCCTGATGCGACTCGGCGCCCTGCTCGCGGAGACCGGCATGGCCCTGGTGGCCATCGCCTGCGCGGTGGACGACGAGGGCACGTACTGGCAGTGCATGGAGGCCATCGACGCGGCCGACGAGTCCCGCGACCGGGTCCTCCAGATGCTGGGCAGACTGGCCGAGGAGGACGGGATACCGGCGCGGGAGGCGGGCTAGCGCCGGGCACCGCCGCCGTCCCGGCCGGCACGCTCGCCCCGGACGCGGCGCCCCGGCACGCACGGCCGGGGCGGGGTGGGCGCCGGGCGGCGGCCGAGCGGGCAGGATGGAGCCATGGATCTCCGCATCTTCACCGAGCCCCAGCAGGGGGCCACCTATGACACCTTGCTCACCGTCGCCAAGGCCACCGAGGACCTCGGCTTCGACGCCTTCTTCCGCAGCGACCACTATCTGAAGATGGGCTCCGTGGACGGCCTTCCGGGCCCCACCGACGCCTGGATCACCCTGGCCGGCCTGGCCCGCGAGACCAAGCGCATCAAACTCGGCACGCTGATGACCGCCGGCACCTTCCGGCTGCCCGGCGTCCTCGCCATCCAGGTCGCGCAGGTCGACCAGATGTCCGGCGGCCGGGTCGAACTGGGCCTGGGCGCCGGCTGGTTCGAGGAGGAGCACAAGGCGTACGGCATCCCCTTCCCGAAGGAGAAGTTCGGCCGCCTGGAGGAGCAGCTCGCCATCGTCACCGGCCTGTGGGCGACCGAGCCCGGCAAGACCTTCGACTTCCACGGCAAGTTCTACGACCTCACCGACTCGCCCGCGCTGCCCAAGCCGGCGCAGTCCAAGGTGCCGGTCCTCATCGGCGGCCACGGCGCCACCCGCACCCCGCGGCTGGCCGCCCGGTACGCCGACGAGTTCAACATCCCGTTCGCCTCGATCGAGGACACCGAGCGCCAGTTCGCCCGGGTGCGGGCCGCCGCCGAGCAGGCCGGCCGCGGCGCCGACGCGCTGACCTACTCGAACGCCCTGGTCGTCTGCGTCGGCAAGGACGACGCCGAGGTCGCCCGCCGGGCCGCCGCGATCGGCCGCGAGGTGGACGACCTGCGGGCCAACGGCCTGGCCGGTTCGCCCGCCGAGGTCGTCGACAAGATCGGCCGCTACGCCGAGGCCGGCGTCCAGCGCGTCTACCTCCAGCTCCTCGACCTGCACGACCTGGACCACCTGGAGCTGATCTCCACCGAGGTCCAGTCGCGGCTGCCGTAGTACGGCCGGGACGGGGCGGGCGACCCACTCACCTGCCCCGCCCCGCCCTACCTCACTTGATTCACTTGTGACCGGAAGCATGGCTTCCGTCACCGTCCCGGCGGCTACGGGCGGCGCCCCATGTCCACCACGTACTTCCCGCGCACCCCGCCCGCCTCCAGGCCGCGGTGCGCCTCGGCGATGTCGGCCATCGGCAGCACGGCGTGCACCACCGGGCGGACGTCTCCCCGCTCGGCGGACCGGGTGAGTTCCGCCAGCCGCTCGGCGGACGGGTTGTTGCTGAAGAGCTTGATCCGCCGGGGCCGCAGGGCGGCCCGCAGCCCCGTGCCGAGCATGGAGGCGACGATCCGGTCCTGGTCGAAGGCGAGCGCGACCAGCCGTCCGCGCCGGTCGAGCCGGGCCGCGTAGCCGCCGAGTTCGGTGCCGACCAGGTCGACGACGACGTCGAAGCGGCCGAGGTCGCGCGGCCCGGTGGCGCGGTAGTCCAGGGCCGTGTCGGCGCCCAGCTCCCTGACCCAGTCGAGATTTTGCGCGCCGGCCAGGGCGGTGACATGGGCGCCGATGGCCTTGCCGAGCTGTACGGCGACGCTGCCGACGCCGCCGGTGGCGCCGCGCACCAGCAGCCGTTCGCCGGGGGCGAGGCGCGCCTTGTCGGTCAGCGCGGTGAGCGCGGTGGTCCCCGACGTCGGCAGGGCGGCGGCTTCCAGCAGGCTCAGGTTCTCCGGCGCGGCGGCGAGCCGCTGTGCGGGGACGGCGACGTAGTCGGCGATGGCGCCGAAGGTGAAGTGCGGCATGAGGCCCCACACCCGGTCCCCGGTCCGCCGGCCCCGCACCCCGGCGCCCACCGCCACCACCCGGCCGGTGAAGTCGCCGCCGATGCCGCGGGGGAGGGCGGCCCGGCTGATCGCGCGCATCCGGCCCGCGCGGAACGGGATCTCGCCCGCGTCCACGCCGGCGGCATGCACCTCGACCAGCACCTGCCCCGGCCCCGGGGCCGGCTCGGGCACCTCGGTGACGCGCAGCACCTCCGGTGGGCCGAAACGGTCGTACTGCACGGCACGCATGCGGTTCTCCTGACTCTCTGCGCTCGCCATCACGGATGAGCGAGTACGGATAAACGAGCACGAATAAACGGGGTGGCACCCCACTTACGCCCCGCTACGATAACCGGAGAGGCACCCCGATTGGCAATCCTGGAGGTCATGGTGGTCGGCGGCAGCACGGCGCGACGTCCCCTGCGCGCGGACGCCCGGCGCAACTACGAACGCATCGTCGCCGCCGCCGAGGAGACCTTCCTGGCGCACGGCGCCGACGCCTCGCTGGAGGAGATCGCCCGCCGGGCCGGCGTGGGTTCGGCCACCCTGCACCGGCACTTCGCCTCCCGGCGCGCCCTGCTGGACGTCGTCTTCCGCGACCGGGTCGAGGCGCTGTGCGCCCGGGCCCGGGAGCACGCCCGGGACGACGATCCGGGCCGCGCGCTCTTCTCCTGGCTGCGGGACTTCAACGCGTACGCGGCGGTCAGCCGAGGTCTGCTCGGCGCACTGCTGCGCGCCGACGACCGGGACGCCGGCCCGGCGGCGGCGGACGACGGCTGCGCGGCGATGATCACCACCGCCGCCGCCGACCTGCTCCAAAGCGCCCGACGGGCCGGCGCGGTACGCCCCGGCGTCCGTACCGAGGACCTGCTCGCCCTGGTCTCCGCCATCTCGCTGGTGGCCGAGGGGCCGGCGGCGGACGGGCTGCTGGACCTCGTGATCGAGGGCGTCCGCGCCCACGCCGGCGAGCGCTGACGGCGCCGGGTCAGCGTCGTATGCGGACGGTGATCTGCCGGCCGGCGCCGAACCCGACGGCACAGGGGAGCAGTTGTGCCCAGTCAGAGCGACGCGCACCGGAAAACCGGTGGTCACCCGCCCCGCCGCCCGGAAGACTCGGGCACATGTTCCTGACCATCACCACCACCGGCACCCCGGCGCGCCCCGCCACCGATCTCGGGTTCCTGCTGCACAAGCACCCGCAGAACGCGCAGGCGTTCGCCACCTCCTTCGGTACCGCCCATGTGCTGTACCCCGAGGCGGACGAGCAGCGCTGCACAGCGGCGTTGCTGCTGGAGGTGGACGCGGTGGCGCTGGTCCGGCGCGGCAAGGGCAAGGGCCGGGGCGGCGCGCCCGACGCGGCCCTCGCGCAGTACGTCAACGACCGCCCCTACGCGGCCTCCTCGCTGCTCGCCGTCGCGCTGAGCAACGTCTTCTCCTCCGCCCTGCGCGGCGTCTGCAAGGCCCGCCCCGAGCGCGCCGCCGAGCCGCTGCCGCTGCGGGTGGAGATACCGGCGCTGCCCGCCCGCGGCGGCCCCGACCTGGTCCGGCGCCTGTTCGAGCCGCTGGGCTGGGCGGTCACCGTGGCGCCGGTGCCGCTGGACACCGAGTTCCCCGAGTGGGGCGACTCGCGGTACGTGCGGCTGGTCCTGGCGGCGGACACCCTCACCCTGTCCGCCGCCCTGCGTCACCTCTATGTGCTCCTCCCGGTACTCGACGACGCCAAGCACTACTGGGTCGCCCCGGACGAGGTGGACAAGCTGCTGCGGGCCGGCGAGGGATGGCTGTCCGGGCACCCGGAGCAGAAGCTGATCGTCGGCCGCTACCTGTCCCGCCGCTGGTCGCTGACCCGGGAGGCGATGGACCGTCTCGAACTGGTCCGGCTGGCCGAGACCGACGACAGCGAGGTCGAGGAGATCGACAACGCGGTCGCGCCGGAGACGCCGCCGGAGACGGCGGAGAAGCCCACGCCGCTGGCCGTCCAGCGCCGCGAGGCGATCCTCGGCGCGCTGCGGGAGCACGCCGCCGCCCGGGTCCTCGACCTCGGCTGCGGCGAGGGCCACCTGGTGCGGGAGCTGCTCAAGGAGCCGCGGTGCACCGAGATCGTCGGCGTGGACGTGTCCGTGCGGGCGCTGAACATCGCCGCCCGGCGGCTGCGGCTGGACCGCATGGGCGAGCGGCAGGCCGCCCGCGTCACCCTTCTCCAGGGCTCCCTCGCCTACACCGACAAGCGGCTCAAGGGCTACGACGCGGCCGTCCTCAGCGAGGTGATCGAGCACGTCGACCCGCCCCGGCTGCCCGCCCTGGAGTACGCGGTGTTCGGCGCCGCCCGTCCCCGCACGGTCGTCGTCACCACCCCGAACGTCGAGTACAACGTGCGCTGGGAGACCCTGCCGGCCGGCCACGTCCGCCACCGCGACCACCGCTTCGAGTGGACCCGCGAGGAGTTCCGGGCCTGGGCCCGGTCCACGGCCGAACGACACGGCTACCGGGTGGAGTTCGCGCCGGTCGGGCCGGACGACCCCGAGGTGGGCCCGCCCACCCAGCTGGCCGTGTTCATCACCGAGAGCCCGACCGAGGCGAAGGAGGCGAAGGCCGCATGACCACCACCGACACCAGCACCGGCACCGACACCAGCACCGGCACCCGGGGCCGCGTCCTGCCCGTCACCGACCTCTCCCTCGTGGTGCTGATCGGCGCCTCCGGGTCGGGCAAGTCCACCTTCGCCCGCCGCCACTTCAAGCCCACCGAGGTCATCTCCTCCGACTTCTGCCGGGGCCTGGTCCGTGACGACGAGAACGACCAGGGCGCCACCAAGGACGCCTTCGACGTGCTGCACTACATCGCCGGCAAGCGGCTCGCCGCCGGCCGGCGCACCGTGGTGGACGCCACCAGCGTGCAGCCGGAGGCCCGCAAGCAGCTGATCGACCTGGCCCGCAGCCACGACGTGCTGCCCATCGCCATCGTCCTCGACGTACCCGTGGAGGTGTGCGCCGAGCGCAACGCGACCCGCATCGACCGGGCCGACCTGCCCCGCCGGGTCATCCACCGGCACAGCCGCGAACTCCGCCGCTCGCTGCGGCACCTGGAGCGCGAGGGTTTCCGCAAGGTGCACGTGCTGCGCGGGGCGGCGGAGATCGAGCAGGCCACCGTCGTCACCGAGAAGCGGTTCAACGACCTCACCCACCTCACCGGTCCCTTCGACATCATCGGTGACATCCACGGCTGTGCCACCGAACTGGACGCCCTGCTCGGCAAGCTCGGCTACACCGACGGCGTCCACCCCGAGGGCCGCACCGCCGTCTTCGTCGGCGACCTGGTCGACCGGGGCCCGGACAGCCCCGGCGTGCTGCGCCGCGTCATGTCGATGGTCAGGTCGGGCAACGCGCTGTGCGTCCCCGGCAACCACGAGAACAAGTACGGCCGCCATCTGCGCGGCCGCCGCGTCCAGCACACCCACGGACTCGCCGAGACCGTCGCGCAGATGGAAGGGGAGAGCGAGGAGTTCCGCGCCGAGGTGCGGGAGTTCATCGACGGACTGGTCAGCCACTACGTCCTGGACGGCGGGCGGCTGGTGGTCTGCCACGCCGGGCTGCCGGAGAAGTACCACGGCCGCACCTCCGGACGGGTGCGCAGCCACGCGCTGTACGGCGAGACCACCGGGGAGACCGACGAGTTCGGGCTGCCGGTGCGCTACCCGTGGGCCGAGGACTACCGGGGCCGGGCCGCCGTGGTCTACGGCCACACCCCGGTTCCGCAGGCCACCTGGCTCAACAACACCATCTGCCTGGACACCGGCGCCGTCTTCGGCGGCCGGCTGACCGCGCTGCGCTGGCCGGAGCGGGAGCTCGTCGACGTACCCGCCGAGCGGGTCTGGTACGAGCCGGCCCGGCCGCTCGTCACCGAGGCGCCCGGCGGTCTTGACGGGCGGCCGCTGGACCTGGCCGACGTGCACGGCCGGCGTGCGGTGGAGACCCGGTACGCGGGACGGGTCGCCGTCCGGGAGGACAACGCGGCGGCGGCGCTGGAGGTGATGAGCCGGTTCGCCACCGACCCGAGGCTGCTGCCGTACCTGCCGCCGACCATGGCACCGACCGCGACCTCGCGGGAGGAGGGGTACCTGGAGCATCCGAAGGAGGCGTTCGCCGGGTACGCGGCGGACGGGGTGGCGCGGGTGGTGTGCGAGGAGAAGCACATGGGGTCGCGGGCGGTGGCACTGGTGTGCCGGGACGCCGGGGCGGCCCGCGCCCGCTTCGGCGTCGCCGCGGACGGCCCCACCGGCTCCCTCTACACCCGTACCGGCCGCCCCTTCTTCGCCGACCCGGCCGTCACCGAGTCGGTCCTTCGGCGGCTGCGGGAGGCGATCGGCGCGGCCGGGCTGTGGGCGGAGCTGGACACGGACTGGCTGCTGCTCGACGCCGAGCTGATGCCGTGGTCGCTGAAGGCCGGCGGGCTGCTGCGCACGCAGTACGCGGCGGTGGGCGCCGCGTCCGGCGCGGTGTTCCCCGGCGCGCTGGCCGCGCTGGAGGGCGCGGCGGCCCGGGGCGTCGACGTCACCGGCCTGCTGTCCCGGCAGCGGGAGCGGGCCGCCGACGCGGCGGCGTTCACGGCGGCCTACCGGCGCTACTGCTGGCCGACCGAGGGACTGGACGGCGTACGCCTGGCCCCGTTCCAGCTCCTCGCCGTCCAGGGCCGCAGCCTGGCCGCGCTGCCGCACGACGAGCAGCTCGCGCTCCTCGACCGGATCGTCGAGCACGACGGCAGCGGCCTGCTGCGGACCATCCGGCGGCTCTACGTCGACACCGGCGACCCCGAGTCGGTGCGGGCCGGCGTCGACTGGTGGCTGGAGATGACCGGCCGGGGCGGCGAGGGCATGGTGGTCAAGCCCGTCGGGGCACTGGTCCGGGACGCGGCGGGGCGGCTGGTGCAGCCGGGAGTGAAGTGCCGGGGCCGCGAGTACCTGCGGATCATCTACGGTCCCGAGTACACCCGGCCGGACAACCTGGCCCGGCTGCGGCAGCGGTTCCTGAACCACAAGCGGTCGCTGGCCACCCGGGAGTACGCCCTCGGCCTGGAGGCGCTGGCCCGACTGGCCGACGGCGAGCCGCTGTGGCGGGTGCACGAGGCGGTGTTCGGCATCCTGGCCCTGGAGTCGGAGCCGGTGGATCCGCGGTTGTGAGCTGGTGGGCGGGGGCTGGGTGCCGGGGGCGGTGTTCGGTGTCCTGGGCCTGGGGTCGGAGCTGTGGGCCCGGTGCCGTGACCGGCCGGGCGGGGGTCCGGGGCGGTGTTAGGCGTCCTCGTCCCGGCGGCCCGCGCCGGTGGATCCGCGGTTGTGAGCTGCCGGACGGCGGTCCGGGTCAGTGCTGGTCGGCGCCGCGGGCCGCCGGCGCCCCGTCCGGGTGCGGCCGGGGTGCCGGCAGGGCGGCGGCGCGGTCCCGGGCCGCCAGCCGTTCCGTCAGCCGCAGCAGCGGCTGGGTCAGCAGCGTCGTGGTCAGGGCCATGAAGACCAGGACCGTGTAGAGGGGGCCGCTGAGCAGGCCCGCCTGGCGGCCCGCGTCCAGGGCGATCAGCTCGGTCAGGCCGCGGGCACTGAGCAGTACCCCAACGGTCCGGGCGTCGTGCCGGTCCAGGCCGCCCAGCCGGGCGGCGACCGCGCCGCCGCCGACCTTCGTGGTCACCGCCAGCACCGTCACCACCAGCAGCGCGACCCAGCCGGTGGCGCCCATGCCGGTCACGGTCACCGACTGCCCGGAGGTCACGAAGAAGAACGGCAGCAGCAGCGAGCCGACGTCGTGCAGCGGACGCAGCAGATCCGGATCGAGGGTGCCGTCCTTCTCGCGCGGCGTCACCACCCCGGCGAGCAGCGCCCCGAAGATCACGTGCAGTCCGAGGGAGTGCGTCACCCACGCCGAGGCCAGCGCGAACCCGAGCAGCAGCGCCAGCCGCAGCGAGGGCTCCAGCCGGGTCCGCCACAGCAGCCGCCGCAGTACCGGCCGGGCCGCGATCCCCATCACGACGACGAACCCGACGGCCAGCGCCACCCGCCACGGCCAGCCCAGCCCGCCCGCGCCGCCGCCACCGCGGTCGATCATCGCCCCGGCCAGCACCGTCCAGCCGATCACGTCCAGCACCCCGGCCGCCGAGACCGCCACCACCCCCGGCACCGAACGCGACAGGCCGTTCTCCCGCACGATCGCGGTCAGCACCGGCACCGCCGTGATCGACAGGGCCACCCCGGCGAACACCACGGCGGCCGGCGAGATCTCCCGCGGCATGCCCAGCTCCCGCAGCGGTTCCCGGAACAGCAGGGCGCAGCCGCTGCCCACGGCCATCGGCACCACGAACGAGACCAGCGCCACCGTCACCGAGGTACGCGCCCGGTCGCCGAGCATGGACAGATCCAGTTCGTAGCCCACGCCGAACAGGAAGATCACCAGGGCGAGCTGGGCCAGCCCGGTCAGCGCCGGCCCGACGCCGGCGGGGAACAGCGCCGCGTGCGCGCCGGGGGCGAGACCGCCCAGCAGCGACGGGCCCAGCGCGATGCCCGCGGCGAGCTGTCCGACGATGTAGGGCTGCCGGAGCCGCCGGGCCAGCCACCCGGCGGCGTGCGCGGCCACCAGAATCAGCGCCGCCGCACCCACGAAGTGCGCGATCAGGGCGTCATGGTCCACAGGCGTCTCCCGGTGCTCTGTTGCGTCGGGTCCCAGCCTGTGGGACCCGGGGCGTCGCACCGCAGGTCGTACGCCCCCCGCGCGCCCGAGCGGCGGAAGCACCACCCGGCGGCCGACGGCGGCCGGCGCGCCGGCCGGGGGCACGCCGGGCCACTGTGCGCCCGAGGGGACCCCTCCCGGGTGAGGGGCGCCCGCCGGGAAATGCGCCGGGCCCCGGGTGAACCCCCGTCCGAGTGGTCAGGATGGAGGCATGGGATTCCACGTCGACTCCGAGGCCGGGCGGCTCGGCCGCGTCATCCTGCACCGGCCGGATCTGGAGCTGAAACGGCTCACGCCCTCCAACAAGGACGCGCTGCTCTTCGACGACGTGCTCTGGGTGCGCCGGGCCCGCGCCGAGCACGACGGTTTCGCCGACGTACTGCGCGAGCGGGGCGTCGCCGTGCACCTCTTCGGCGAGCTGCTCACCGAGACCCTCGACGTCCCGGCGGCCCGGGAACTCGTCCTGGACAGGGTCTTCGACGAGAAGGAGTACGGCGTCCTGGCCACCGACCACCTCCGGGCCGCCGTCGAGCCGCTGCCCGCCCGCGACCTGGCCGAACTGCTGGTCGGCGGCATGACCAAACGCGAGTTCCTGGACGCGCACCCCGAGCCGGTCTCGGTGCGCTTCCACGCCATGGAGCTGGACGACTTCCTGCTCGGCCCGCTGCCCAACCACCTGTTCACCCGGGACACCTCCGCCTGGATCTACGACGGCGTCTCCATCAACGCGATGCGCTGGCCCGCCCGGCAGCGCGAGACCGTCCACTTCGAGGCGATCTACCGGCACCACCCGCTCTTCCGGGACGACCGCTTCCACCTCTGGTCCGAGGGCCAGGCCGACTACCCGTCCACCATCGAGGGCGGGGACGTGCTGGTCATCGGCAACGGCGCGGTCCTCATCGGGATGAGCGAGCGCACCACCCCGCAGGCCGTCGAGATGCTCGCGCACAAGCTGTTCGCGGCCGGCTCGGCCCGCACCATCGTCGCCCTCGACCTGCCGAAGTCCCGCGCCTTCATGCACCTGGACACCGTGATGACCATGGTCGACGGCGACACCTTCACCCAGTACGCCGGCCTCGGCATGCTGCGTTCGTACACCATCGAGCCCGGTACCGGCGACAAGGAACTGAAGGTCACCGACCATCCGCCGGAGCACATGCACCGCGCGATCGCCGCCGCGCTCGGCCTCAGCGAGATCCGGGTGCTGACCGCGACACAGGACGTGCACGCCGCCGAACGGGAGCAGTGGGACGACGGCTGCAACGTGCTGGCCGTCGAACCGGGCGTCGTCGTCGCCTACGAACGCAACGCCACCACCAACACCCACCTGCGAAAGCAAGGCATCGAGGTGATCGAGATCCCGGGCAGTGAACTGGGCCGGGGCAGGGGCGGCCCGCGCTGCATGAGCTGCCCAGTACAGAGGGATCCCGTATAAGAATTCAGGATGCCGTATAGTATTCCGTACGTATCTTCGTCCTTCCCTGTTCTCGTACCTCTGGAGCGCCCCCATGGCGACTGTCCCGACCGCCCTCGCCGGCCGCCCCTTCCTCAAGGAGCTGGACTTCACCGCCGAGGAGTTCCGCGGCCTGGTCGAGCTGGCCGCCGAGCTGAAGGCGGCCAAGCAGGCCGGGACCGAGACGCGGTACCTCAGCGGCAGGAACATCGCGCTGATCTTTGAGAAGACCTCGACCCGCACCCGCTGCGCCTTCGAGGTGGCCGCCGCCGACCAGGGCGCCTCGACCACGTACCTGGACCCGTCCGGCTCGCAGATCGGCCACAAGGAGTCCGTGAAGGACACCGCCCGGGTGCTCGGCCGGATGTACGACGGGATCGAGTACCGCGGCGACAGCCAGGCCAAGGTCGAGGAGCTGGCCGCCTTCGCCGGCGTGCCCGTCTTCAACGGTCTCACCGACGACTGGCACCCCACCCAGATGCTGGCCGACGTGCTCACCATGACCGAGCACACCGACAAGCCGCTGCCCGAGACCGCCTTCGCCTACCTCGGCGACGCCCGCTTCAACATGGGCAACTCCTACCTGATCACCGGCGCCCTGCTCGGCATGGACGTCCGGATCGTCGCCCCGAAGACCTACTGGCCCGCCCAGGAGATCATCGACCGGGCCCAGGAGCTGGCCGCCACCAGCGGCGCCCGGATCACGCTCACCGAGACGCCGGCCGAGGGCGTGCGCGGCGCCGACTTCGTCGCCACCGACGTATGGGTCTCGATGGGTGAACCCAAGGAGGTCTGGGCCGAGCGGATCGCCGCCCTCGCCCCCTACGCGGTGACCATGGACGTGCTGCGCGCCACCGGCAACCCGGACGTGAAGTTCCTGCACTGCCTGCCCGCCTTCCACGACCTGGGCACCAAGGTCGGCCAGGACATCTACGACGCCCACGGACTGGACTCGCTGGAGGTCACCGACGAGGTCTTCGAGTCGGCGCACTCGGTCGTCTTCGACGAGGCCGAGAACCGCCTGCACACCATCAAGGCCGTCCTGGTCGCCACCCTCGCCTGACCCCCGCTCCCCCCCCACGTTCCACGGCGGCCGGAACCACCCCTTCCGGCGCCGCCGCGCGCGCCCATCCGGCGCCCGCACCACCTCGCGCCACCGCGTACCACCAGAAACGAGCACCACCCGCATGCCCCGCATCAAATCCCCCCACCTGCTCGTGGCCGAATCCGGCGCCGACCGGGCCGGCCACAGCCTCAAGCGCACGATGGGGCTGTTCCAGCTCGTCTGCTTCGGCGTCGGCGCGATCGTCGGCACCGGCATCTTCGTCGGCCTGTCCGACTCGGTCGCCGAGGCCGGCCCGGCCGTCGTCGTCTCCTTCGTGCTCGCCGCGATCACCTGCGTGCTCACCGCGTTCGCCTTCGCCGAGCTGGGCGGCGCGATCCCGGTCTCCGGCTCCTCGTACTCCTTCGCCTACGCCGGCCTCGGCGAGACCACCGCCTTCCTGGTCGGCTGGTGCCTGCTCCTGGAGTACGGCGTCTCGGTCTCCGCCGTCGCGGTCGGCTGGAGCCAGTACGTCAACGAACTCCTGGACGGCGTCCTCGGCATCCAGCTCCCCGACGCGCTGTCCGCCGGCCCCGGCGACGGCGGCGTGCTCAACCTCCCCGCGGTCGTCGTCATCGCCCTGGCCTGCGTACTGCTGGTGCGCGGCGTACGCGAGAGCGCCCGCGCCACCGCCGCGATGGCGGTACTGAAGCTCGCCGTGCTGATCGCCTTCTGCGTCATCGGCTGGACCGCCTTCAAGGACGGCAACCTCACCCCGTTCTCCCCGGCCGGTCTGGGCGGCATCGGCGCCGGCACCACGGCCGCGTTCTTCTCGTACATCGGCTTCGACGCGATCACCACTGCCGGTGAGGAGGCCAAGCACCCGCGCCGGGACATCCCGGTCGCCATCCTGGTCTGCATCGGCCTGGTCACGCTGCTGTACTGCGCGGTCGCCCTCGCGGCCATCGGCGCCATCGGCGGCGACGCGGTCGGCGACCGGCCCGCCGCCCTGTCCTACGTCGTCGATCAGGTCACCGGCTCCTCGGTGGGCGGCACGATCGTCGCCTTCGGCGCGGTGGTCGCCATCGCCTCGGTGGTGCTCGCCGTGATGTACGGCCAGACCCGCATCCTGATGTCGATGTCCCGCGACGGACTGATCCCGCGCGTCTTCGAGAGGGTCTCCCCGCGCACCGCCACCCCGGTGGCCGGCACCTGGATCGTCGGCCTGGTCTTCGCCCTGCCGGCCGCCTTCGCCTCACTGGACTCGGTGGTCAACCTCTGCACCATCGGCACCCTGGCCACCATGGTCGTGGTCAATGTCGCGGTCCTCGCCCTGCGCCGCCGCGAACCGGGCCTGGCCCGCACCTTCCGGGTCCCGCTCCACCCGGTCACTCCGCTGCTGGGCATCGCCTTCTGCCTGTACCTGATCTACGAGACGGGCGCGCGGACCTGGCTCCAGTTCGCCGTGTTCCTGGTGGCGGGCCTGCTGGTCTACTACGGCTACGGGCGCCGCAACTCCCGGCTCGGCCGGGCCGCGCTCACGCCGTCGGACGCCGCTGAGCGGGCACCGCGGGAAGCCTGAACCAGACCGCCTTGCCGGAGTCGGTGGGGCGGTGTCCGCACGACGAGCTGAGGGCGCGGATCAGCAGCAGTCCGCGCCCGCCCTCCTGCAACGGGTCGGGCTCGGGCAGCGACGGCACGGTGAGGTCGGCGGGCGGCGCCGGGTCCGGGTCGTGCACCTCGACCTGGCAGCCGGTCGGCAGCAGCTCCACCACCAGCTCGATCGGCGTCTCGCCGGTGGTGTGCTCCACCGCGTTGGCGACCAGCTCGGCGGTCAGCAGCTCCGCCGTGTCGCAGTCGGCGGTGTGCTCCAGCTCGGCCAGCGCGGTCCGCACCAGGGCACGGGCGACCGGCACGGCCGCGGCGGTGTGCGGCAGCGCGATGCGCCAGGAGGCGGGAGCTGGATTGGGATCGTGCACGGCGTTTCCGTTCATGGAGCAGGCGGTCCTGTCCTGCTTTCAACTTTACGAATGGTACGGCGCCGCCGGACAGAGTCCTTCGACGGGCACCGGACGGGACCTTCGGCGCACCACCCGGCGACGACCTTATAGCGCCCTCGTGACGACAGTCACACACCGGTGATAACTTCGTGATGTCCCCGCACGAGGAGGCCGCCGCCATGAGTCCCTTCACCGGCTCCGCCGCCCGCACCCCCGCCTGGCGGCACCTGCGCGTCGAGCACACCGACGGCGTCGCCACCGTCACCCTCGCCCGGCCGGAGAAACTCAACGCCCTCACCTTCGGCGCCTACGCCGACCTGCGCGACCTGCTCGCCGAGCTGTCCCGGGAGCGGAGCGTGCGCGCCCTGGTGCTGGCCGGCGCGGGCCGCGGCTTCTGCTCCGGCGGCGACGTCGACGAGATCATCGGCGCGACGCTGTCCATGGACACCGCCCGCCTCCTCGACTTCAACCGGATGACCGGGCAGGTGGTCCGCGCCGTCCGGGAGTGCCCGTTCCCGGTGATCGCCGCCGTCCACGGCGTCGCCGCGGGGGCCGGCGCGGTCCTCGCGCTGGCCGCCGACTTCCGGGTCGCCGACCCCGGCGCCCGGTTCGTCTTCCTCTTCACCCGCGTCGGCCTCTCCGGCGGCGACATGGGCGCCGCGTATCTGCTGCCCCGCGTCGTCGGCCTCGGCCACGCCACCCGCCTGCTGATGCTCGGCGAACCGGTCCGCGCGCGGGAGGCCGAGCGCATCGGCCTGATCAGCGAACTCACCGACGAGGGCCAGGCCGACCGGGCCGCCACCGCGCTGGCCCACCGCCTGGCCGAGGGCCCCGCCCTCGCGCACGCCCAGACCAAGGCCCTGCTCACGGCCGAACTGGACATGCCGTTGTCGGCGTCGGTGGAACTCGACGCCGCGACTCAGGCGCTCCTGATGACCGGCGCGGATTACAGCGAGTTCCACAGGGCCTACCAAGAAAAACGCCCGCCACATTGGAACGGACGGTAACCGCGGTGCTCCCAGGGGCGCGAGCAACCACGACGCACCCGCACCGCATAGCGATCACCGGAGCCGGCCCCGGCGGCCTCTACACCGCCGCCCTCCTCAAACGCCTCGACCCCACCCGAGACATCACCGTCTACGAACGCAACGCCCCCGACGACACCTTCGGCTTCGGCGTAGTCCTCTCCGACGAAACCCTCGGCGGCATCGAACACGCCGACCCCGAGGTCCACGAAACCCTCCAGCACCACTTGGTCCACTGGGACCGCATCCACATGGTCCACCGAGGCATCCGCCAGACCTCCGGCGGCCACGGTTTCGCCGCCCTCGGCCGGCACCGCCTGCTGAAGATCCTCCAGAACCGCTGCGCCGCCCTCGGCGTACACCTCCGCTTCCGCACCGAGGCCCCGCCCCCGGCGGAACTGTCCCGCACCCACGACCTGGTCGTCGCCGCCGACGGACTGCACAGCACCACCCGCACCGCCCCCTTCGGCCCACGGATCACCGCGCACCGCTGCCGCTACATCTGGCTGGCGACGGACTTCGCGTTCGACGCGTTCCGGTTCGAGTTCGCCGAAACGGAACACGGCGTCATGCAACTGCACGGCTACCCCTACGCCCCCGACGCCTCCACCGTGATCGTCGAGATGCGCGACGAGGTCTGGCGCGCGGCCGGCTTCCACACCCTCGACGTCACCGAATCCACCGCCCACTGCGCCAAGGTCTTCACGGGAGCCCTCGGCGCCCGGCCCCTGCGGTCGAACAACTCGGCGTGGACCACGTTCCGCACGGTCGTCAACGACCGCTGGTCGCACGGCAACGTCGTCCTCCTCGGCGACGCCGCCCACACCGCCCACTTCTCCATCGGCTCCGGCACCAAGCTCGCCGTCGAGGACGCCCTCGCGCTCGCCGCCTGTCTGGAAGAACAGGACACCCTCGACGAAGCCCTCACCGCCTACGAGGCGGAACGCCGTCCCGTCGTCGCCTCCGTGCAGCGCGCCGCCCGGGCCAGCCTGGAATGGTTCGAGAACCCGGCCCGCCACCTCGGCCGCCCGCCCCGCCAGTTCGCCTTCGACCTGCTCACCCGCAGCCGCCGGGTCACCCACGCCAACCTGCGGCTGCGCGACCCCCGCTTCACCGAGTCCGTCGAGCGGGAGTTCGGCTGCCCGCCGGGCACGCCGCCGATGTTCACCCCGTTCCGGCTGCGCGGCCTCACCCTGCGCAACCGGGTCGTCGTCTCCCCGATGGACCTGTACTCCGCCGTGGACGGCGTCCCCGGCGACTTCCACCTCGTCCACCTCGGCGCCCGCGCGCTCGGCGGCGCCGGTCTGGTGATGACCGAGATGGTCTGCGTCAGCCCCGAGGGCCGCATCACCCCGGGCTGCACCGGCCTGTACACCCCGCGGCAGACGCGGGCGTGGCGGCGGATCACCGACTTCGCGCACGCCCAGGCCCCCGGCACCGCGCTCGGCGTCCAGCTCGGCCACAGCGGGCGCAAGGGCTCCACCCGCCTGATGTGGGAGGGCATGGACGAACCCCTCCCGGCGGGCGCCAACTGGCCGCTGGTCGCCGCCTCGGCACTGCCCTACCGGCCGCACAGCCAGGTCCCGCGCGCCCTCACCCGGGCCCAGCTCACCGACGTGCGCGAGCAGTTCACCGCCGCCACCGCCCGGGCCGCCCGGGCCGGGTTCGACCTGCTCGAACTGCACTGCGCGCACGGCTATCTGCTCTCCGGGTTCCTCTCCCCGCTCACCAACCACCGCACCGACGCCTACGGCGGCACCCTGGCCGGACGGCTCCGTTTCCCGCTGGAGGTCTTCGACGCCGTACGCGCGGTGTGGCCCGCGGAGCGGCCGATGACCGTCCGGATCTCCGCCACCGACTGGGCCGAGGGCGGCACCAGCGCCGACGACGCGGTGGAGATCGCCCGCGCCTTCGCCGCGCACGGCGCCGACGCGATCGACGTGTCCACCGGGCAGGTCACCGCCGACGAACGCCCGGAGTTCGGCCGCTCGTACCAGACGCCGTACGCCGAACGCGTCCGCCACGAGGCCCGGGTACCGGTGATCGCGGTCGGCGCCATCTCCTCCTGGGACGACGTCAACTCCCTGCTGCTGGCCGGCCGCGCCGACCTCTGCGCCCTGGCCCGCCCGCACCTGTACGACCCGCACTGGACGCTGCACGCGGCGGCCGAGCAGGGCTACGCCGGTCCGGGCGCCGACTGGCCGGCCCCGTACCGGGCGGGCAGCAGGCGCCCGCCCACCGGCCGGACGGACGCCCCGCGGCCCCGGCTCACCCTGGGCCGCTGAGGCCCCGCCTCACGCCGGTCGGCCGAGCTCCACCATCCCGGCGGTGAGCGTCGCCCCGTCGGCCGGGTCGATCAGCAGGAAGGCACCGGTGCGCCGGGAGACCGCGTAGTCGTCCAGCGGCAACGGCTCGGCGGTGCGCAGCACGATCCGGCCCAGGTCGTTGGCGGCCAGGGGGTCCGCTCCCGCGAGCTCCTTGACGATCGCCTTCACGGTGCGGGTGGTGTGCCGCAGCAGCACCCGGTCCCCGACCCGCAGCGGACGGTCGGCGAGGTGGCAGACGGCGGCCCGCACGTCCTGGGTGAGCGTCGGCGCGTCCACCCCCGCGGTGATCATGTCGCCGCGGGAGACGTCCCGCTGGTCGGCGAGGCGCAGGCTGACCGACTGCGGGGCGTACGCCGCCTCGGCCGGCGCCCCGAGCACGTCGATGCCGGCGATCCGCGAGTACTCGCCCGACGGGTGCACCGTCACGTGGTCGCCCACTCGCAGCGCGCCCGACACCAGCTGGCCCGCGTAGTGCCGCTGCTCGCCGTGCCGGATCACGTACTGCACGGGGAACCGGGCCGGCGCGGCGACCGGCCCCACGGCCACCGGCACCGTCTCCAGGAACTCCAGCAGCGCCGGACCCCGGTACCAGTCCATGTGCGCCGAGCGCTCCACCACGTTGTCCCCGGCCAGCGCGGAGACCGGGATCGGCGTGAACGACGGCAGCCCCAGCTCGGCGGCCAGCCCGGCGAACTCCTCGCCGATGTACTCGAAGACCTTCTCGTCGTACTCGACCAGGTCCATCTTGTTGACGGCGAGGACCACGTGCGGGACGCGCAGCAGCGCGGCGATGGCGGCGTGCCGCCGGGTCTGCTCGACGACGCCGTTGCGGGCGTCGACGAGGATCACCGTCAGCTCGGCGGTGGAGGCGCCGGTGACCATGTTGCGGGTGTACTGCACGTGCCCGGG
>NZ_JBFAAP010000085.1:0-22390 GCF_040639815.1 Streptomyces sp. NPDC023723 | reverse complement strand
CCCAGGCCCGATAACTCCGACACGCTCGCAGACACCCGAACCACCCCCAGCAGCCACCACCGAGCCTACGCCGCAAGCAAAGACAACGGCATTGGACCTAGGTCCGCTGTGCACCGAACAGGTAGAGAGGTGAGTTCGTCCTCCAGTACCGCCCGGGATGCGGTCCACCTGCCCCTCTGCGCGGGCGGCCCGTCGCGAGGCATCGGCCCCCCGTGCAGCGCTCCGGTGACGACGCCGCGGACGTCGTCACCGGAGCGCGCCCGCCTCGGCCGCGGCCTCCTGCGTCAGGCCGTCCTGCGCACTGAAGTCCGGCCCGGACGGCCGATGCGTACGGGCGTCTCGGACAGTCCAGCCGCAGGGCAACTCCCGTGACACCAAAGAGCTGCCAGCAGATCCGCCCGCTGCCGTGTGCCGCCTCGTCAGGCGACGCAGATCCCTGGTACCGCCTGCGGTCGAAACAGGTGTGGGGCGGCGACGAGGCTGGCCGGGTAGAGCTCGCGAGCGGCTGCGCGTGCGCTGTCGTCGAGCCGGGCCGCGCGATAGTGGTCGGTCGACTCCCAGACGGCGTGATTGAGGAACGTGCTGCTGCCGGCGATACCGCGGTACAGCTGGGTGGAGATGAAGCCTGGCTGCTTCTTCAACGCGGCCGCGTCGGTGGACCAGGCCAGCAGCAGTTGGTCGATGTCTTCGGAGGCGACGCGCAGGATGTTGACGAGGATGACTGGTCCGCCTCCCTCGTCAAGCTGGTCGGCGAGGGCGACGCTGGAGTCCAGCTCGTGGAATTCCGGCATGATGGTTCTCTTTCGGAGGTTGGCGGGGCGATCCCGCGCGTAGGTCAGACCGTTCCGGGCCGCATGGCTCGGTGCAGGGCGTTCAGGACTTTGGTGAGGCCCTGCACGACCGGTTCGGTGGGGCGGAACACCCACTTGCCGTCGTGGAGGTGTACGAGCTGGTCGACGAGAGGGATCGGGACGAAGCCGACCACCCCTGCGGTTGGAGCGAGATCAGCACTGGTTCAAGCGCCATCGCGGCCCGGGCCCCGGCGGCCACGCCACCGTAGCTGACCAGTATCACCGGCTTGCCGTGCCATTCCCAGAACAGGTGGTCCAGCGCGTTTTTCAGGGCGGCGTTGTAGCTGTGGTTGTACTCCGGCATCACGAAGATGTAGGCCGACGCGCGGTCTATGACCTCGCTGAACGCGCGGGTGGACGGCATCTGATAGTCACGCGCACTAGGATGCCCCGGTTCGGCCAGCATCGGCAGGTCGATCTCGGCCAGGTCGACCACCTCGATGTCGAAGACGCCGTCCGCGGCGGCCTGTTCGGCGACCCACCGGGCGGTGGGTTCGCCCGCGCGGTTCGGCCGGTGCTCGCGATCAGGATCTGAACGAGGGGACGGCCAGCCGCCGGCTCTTGCGACGGCTGGGGCTGTGACTGAGGCAGTGGCTGGGTCACGACAGGTCCGGCAGCTTCCCGTTCGCCGCCATCTCTTCGGTGAGCAGCGGGTTGACGTGGTCGGCGTCGAGGCCGCCACTGCCGTAGGGGCGTGTGATGATCTCCAGCTCATGACCGCTTGGGTCATTGAAGTAGACGCCGCGGCCGTCATCAAGACGGTTGATGTTGCCCGCGTCCTGATGCTGGGGGTCCGCCCAGTATTCCAGGCCGCGCTCCAGCACCCGGGCGAAGACCACGTCGAACTCCGCCTCGCTGACCAGGAAGGCGTAGTGCTGAGCCATGATGTCGCGGCCGGTGCTCATGAAGTCGAAGGTGATTTCAGGACTCACCTGCACCATGACGAAGTGGCCCAGCTTCACCGGGGGCTCGAAGCCCAGCATGTCGGCCAGAAAACGGGCGGAGGTCTCAGCATCGCGAGACCAGACGATCTGGTGGTTCAAAACGCTCATGCATCGAGTGTTCGCCGCGCAACGGAGAAACTCCAGGAACGCGGCCAGAACCCGTCAAGAACTTCCATATGATCCGCGTGGGTAAACTAAACTGCACCAATGGACGTTTTGAATCAACAAATCCTCCAGTGCCTGATGCTTGATGGGCGGGCCCCGATGCGCCGGATCGCCGAGGCGGTAGGGGTGTCGGAGCAGACCGCGACCCGCCGCTACCGCGCCATGCGCGAGGCAGGTGTGCTCCGGGTCCTGGTTAGTGAGGCAGCGCCCTCCGCCAGACATCCGCTCTGGCTACTGCGGCTGCAGTGCCGCCCTGCTGCGGCCGCACACCTGGGCAATGTGCTGGCCGCGCGCGACGACGTTTCCTGGGTCGCGCTGCACTCCGGCGGTGCGGAGCTGATGTGCACCACGACCCTGTCCGCCGAGGCAGAGTGCGGCTCGGGAGTGTTGCCCCGGATCTCGCACACGTCACAAGTGCTCTCGTTCACCACTCACCTGGTACTGCACTCGTACTCCGGCGGCCCTGCCGAGTGGTCGGGTTTTGAGGAACCGCTGAGCGAGGACGCAAAACGGGTTCTCCTCGAAGGGCGCGATCCTCGCCGCCGGAAGGAAACCTACAGTCCGGTGCTTCTCGAAGACCGCCCCTTGTTGGAGGAACTGCGCCGGGACGGAAGAGCCACCGCGTCAGCACTGTCCCGCGCCCTCGACTGGCCGCTCTCCCGTGTCAGAGGTCGTCTCCAGGCGCTATTGGACAGTGGCGCGGTCACCGTGGACGTGGACGTGATGCTGGAAGCGTTCGGCTACCGCATCTCGGCCACTCTGCTCCTCCAGGTACCACCTGACCGCATCGTCACGGTCTGCGAGGCGCTTTCCACCCATCGGCAGACCAGTTGGGTCGCTGCGGTTACGGGTGCCGCGAACGTCGTGGCCGCAGTGACCTGCCGCGACAGCATCGAGCTGTTCAGCTATGTCACTGAGCAACTGGGCAATCTCCCCGGTGTGATCCACGTCGAGGTCGTCCCACTGCTCAGCAGGCTCAAACAGGCCGCCACCCGAGTGGCCGACGGGCGCCTCGTTTGATCACAGCCGTCGGGGCGGGTCAGTGGCGTGCGCATCGCTGCCATCTGGAACGTGATGGCCCAGTACCGGGCCGCCTCGCCTGCTGCAGGCGGCAGGCCGGCCGACGGGCGCCGGTTGGCTCAGCTCAGCCCGCGCCGCAGTGCTGCAAAACGGTGCGGAAGGTGACGTCGGAGGCGAAGAGGGGCCGGGCAGTGCACACCGGGGAAGGCCGCTCTGGCGCAGCCTTGGCCGGGTGGTGCAGCGGCTCCCCGCACAGTGAGCGTTTTCAGGCTGGCCACCAATCGGGTGATGGCCCTGGTGCCCGCAACGGACAGGGCTCCCGTGCCGTTGGGTGAGGTGTTCGAAGTCTCCCCCTGTCGGTCCAGGAGCCCTGCTGGTTCCATATATCCTGCCGCACTCGACCTGCCTCATGTGCTGGCCAAGTGGGTCACGATGCTCATCGTCACCCGTGAGGGTGACCGCCGCTGCAAGCTCTCTCCGCACCAGCGCCCCCTCGTCGCGCTCGCCTGCCTGCGCAAGCACGACACCCGGGCCCAGATCGCCGCCGGGTTCGGCACATCCGTGGATACCGCCAACACCTGCACCACCGCAATGAGTTGCCCCGAGTTTCGTAGCAGCCGATCCTGTGTGTTTCAGGTGGCGTCCGGAGTGACCAAGGAACGGTAGTAGGCCGCCTCGAACTCTTCGGGTGGGAGGTAGTCGAGTGCGGAGTGCAGGCGCTCGGTGTTGTACCGGCCGACCCACTGCACGATGGCGCGTTCGACCTGGTCAGCGTCCCGCCAGGGGCCTTGGTGTTCGATCAGTTCGGCCTTGAAGGTGCCGTTTGGTAGCTCGGCCATCGCGTTGTCGTACGAGTCCGCGACGGAGCCCGCCGACGCGGCCGCGCCGACGTCCGTCAGTCGTTCGCTGCAGCGGACGGACACGTATTGGCTGCCGCGATCACTGTGATGAATCAGGCCCGCTCCCTTCTTGATGCCCCGGCGCCACAGCGCCATCTCCAGGGCATCCAGAGGGAGATCGGTGCGCATATGGGTCGCGAGCTGCCATCCCACGATCACCCGCGAGTACACGTCCAGGACGAACGCGACATAGACCCAGCCGGACCAGGTCCTGACATAGGTCAAGTCCGCGACCCGGAGCTGGTTCGGCCGGGTTGCGGTGAAGAGCCGGTTGACCAGGTCCGGCGGGCGCGGCGCGGTCGGTTCGGGGACCATGGTCCGGCGTCGCCGGTCACGGATGACGCCTTGCAAACCGTCCTCACGCAGCAACCGTTCGATGGTGCAGCGGGCCGCGGTGACTCCCTCGCGCCGCAGCCGGCGGTGGATCCTGCGGGCGCCATAGGTGCCGCCGGATGCGGCATGAGCTGCACGCATCTTGATCAGCAGTCGCTCGTCGCGCAGGCGCCGGGCGGACTTCGGTCGCCTGCGGCGGGCGTTGTATGCCGAGACCGACAGGTCCAGTTCCCGGCAGACCGGCTCGACCCCGAAGTCGTCGCGGAGGTGGTTGATCACCGCGTCGGCCTCGTGCGGGGCTGGTCGAGCTCCTTCGCGAAAAACACCGAGGCGGCCTTCAAGATTCCATTCGCCCGTCTCAACTCGGCGTTCTAATCGCGGAGTTGATCGAGTTCATTCTTCTCGGCCGTGGTGAGCAGATCAGGCCGGTCGCCCTGGTCTGCTTCGGCCTGGCGGACCCAGTTCCGCAAAGCCTCTTTGTGGATGCCAAGGTCCCGGGCGACATGCGCGAGTGGACGGCCCGAGGTCTGAACCTCGCGGATGGCTCGCGCGCGCAGCTCGTCGGGGTACTTCCGTGGTGCAGGCATCGGACCTGTGTTCTCCCATCTGCCGAGGCGATCATGCCTGGCTTCAGGGCCGCTACAAGATCCGGTTATCTCACCCGTATCCGGGCACCGCAGTGGTCGGATCACACGGCAGCGGATATGTCACCGTAGGGGTTGGCCCGGTTCGTGCTGACCGCCTGCGCGGCGGAGGAGGGGTCACTCATGAACTTGGCCCTGTTCATAGCGGCTGCCTCTGTGACGGCGGGGATCTCGCCGCTGCCGTCGGTGCCGCTCGTGCCGGCCACCGCGGGCACTGCCGTGAGGCCTGCGGTGAGCGCGGCGGCAGCCGCTGTGAGCGCGAACTTGGATCGGATACGCATGATTCTCCTCGGCTGTTGGGACGTCGGCCCCGCCGGATCGGCCGAGCCGGGGCGAACGTACCCAGGCCCAAAGGGGGCCGACCAGGTACTCCGCTGTCCCGGACAGGACGGCGACTGTCCGGGCCGGTCACGCAGGGACACGGCGTGTGTCCCGGACGGGTCGGGAACATGTCGCGCCTTCACCGGGCACTGCGAACCCAGGGACAGTCAAGAAGCGGACAGCGTGATCGTCGAGGGGCAGCTGCCGGCGATCCCGGGCGCCGGCCTCATGACCGCCGTCAGCACGGCATGCCTCGTCACCGCCACGCCCGCCGGCGCGGCGCCCACCAGCGTCTACGTGAGCACCACAGGAAGCAACGCGGCCTCCGGCACGAAGCGCCGGTCGGTACGCACGATCGGCGAGGCGCTGCAGCGCGTCAGGAACAACCCGAACCTGACCTCGGTGCGGCTCTTCGTGGGCACTTACCGACCCGGGGCGAGCTTCTCGCTGGGCAAGGCGTACAAGCAGAAATCGATCACCTTCACGCGGGTGGGCGGCAGCACCGCGCCGGTGATCAAGGGGACCAACGGAGCACGGCACCTCGACTACTTCCTCAAGGTCGCGGCCAACGGGCCACGCATCCACATGAAGCGGCTGATCGTCCAGTACCACCGGACCGCTTCCACCGGAACTCAGGCGTTGCCGCTGCTGCTGCGCCCCAGGCGCACCGGATCACGGACAAGGGCTTCCCCCGCGGCGCCCGGAACGCGGTCACGAACAACACCTACAGCACCATGCCCGACGAGACGAAGCCCGGCGTCATCGTCATGAGTGGCGCAGACCAGGGCATGACCTCCTGCCCCGCCGCGATCCCCACGGACACCGCGATCTCAAGGACCTGACCCCAAGGGCCGCGTCGCCGGAAGGGCGCACGACGAGGTGCGGCCGGCCGGACACCATCGAGTCCGCCGCGGTTCGAGCCGGCGTGGAGGAACCGGACCGCGGCGATGTTCGGGTGCCAGCGCGAGGCCGACCAGTGACCGCAGCGGTCCATCGGCGCACGGCACGGCATCGGTCAGCTCGAACAGCGCGTCGGCACGCGCAGTCAGGCAGTCGTAGAAGTCGGTCCGCGACCGAGAAGCACACTCAGGGACGCCGGGCGTAGAGCGCCGTGCAGCAGACTCACCCTCGCGGCCTCGGAATGAGAAACGGCGTCTCGACAACGCACTCCATCACACCGAGGCCGCACCGCTTCCGCACGGGCACCATGAAACAGTCGCAAACATATCAGTCAGTACACGGTCAGGCCGAAGGCGCTGAGGACCTCCGGCACGGGCTGGTAGTAGGAAGCTCCCCCGGAGGTGCAGTTGCCGGTGGAGGCGACCAGGAAGCCGACAGCCAGGGTGCCGGTGTAGGCCGGGGCGCCGTCGTCGCCGGGCTCCGCGCAGGTGGTGGAGCGGATTAGGCCGTGGACGGTGCCCTCGGCGAAGTTGACGGTGACGTTGAGTGCGGTCACCGTTCCGCAGTGGACTCCGCTGGCCCGACCGACGTGGCACAGCGACTGGCCGACCGCCGGGGTCGCGGCCCCGGTGATGTCCTGGAGGGCGCCTCCACCCAGGGCGAGGTCTCCGGGCAGATTCAGCGTGTTCGAGGTGTAGCGGACGACGCCGTAGTCGTCGATCGGGTAGGAGGCGCCGGCGGTGACCCCGACCGGCGTGGTGCGTGCCGCGTCGGCGTACCAGGTGGTCTTGTAGGTGCCGGAGCAGTGGCCGATCATTACTCCGTGATACGCGGGCGGGGTGGTCGTGCTCTTCGCGTTGAAGCCGACGACACACTGGGCACCGGTGGCGGCGTAGAGCACGGTGCCGCCCCGGACCGTCACCACTTGCAGCGCGGTGGCCGGCGGTGCGGTGCGGAGGAACAGGGTGCTCACCACCATCAGGGCGGTGGTGAGCATGGGCAGGCAGGTGAACGGACGTCTCACGGCCCCTCCCGGGGTCCTCGGTGGCGCTTACCGGCAGTGCCTTCATCGTGGCAACGCGGCGGGCCACGCAACAGGCATACTCCGGCCGCGCTCGCCGGAGAACGCCGGGGCCATGAGCACAGTCCGCCCTCGTCCGTGCGCTTCGGGACGGTGCGGTCGGTCAAGGATGCAGTCGGCCCACCCGGATTCCGTAAGCGTCCAGGTCATGCGCATGTCTAAAGTCACCGGTGCCCTTCGGCGAGGAAGGCCCGGACGTCGGCCACCAGGGGAGTCATCTGCTCACCGGCCTCGAGCCAGGTGGTCACCGAGGCTCCCAGCCGCCTGTGGCCTGTGACCACGGCAGCAAGCCCCAGGTCACCTTATGGGATGCTGGCACGGGCCTGCTCATACCGCGCGTCGCGTACCGGTTCGGGCGGGCCCGCTGCCGTGACGGCGACTCGTACGGTCCCAGCACACCACTCCTCTCCGCCCTCACGGCCACGGTCAGCAGTGTCCTGGCGGCCGCCACCGGCGCCCCGGCTCACGGGCCGGCGGCCACGTCCCTCGGGCGTGGGCGGCCCAAGACGACGAGCTCCAGCGGCTCCGTCGCGAGCTGAGTACGTTCTCGGCCGATGGACCGGATCGCCGAACCGCTGCGCGCCATGGGCGTGACGGTCTGTGGACGCGGCGGTGGCCGGCTGGCCCCGCTCGTCGTCCGCAGCGGCGGCCTGACCGGCATCGCCTACGCCCCGAGGGGCCTCTGCCCAGGTCAAGAGTGCCGTGCTGCTGGCCGGGCTGGCCGCAACGGGCACCACCACGGTGGAGGAGGTCCACCCGACGAGGCGGCACCCCGAGGAGAGGCTGCTCGAATTCGGCGGCCGGGTACGGGGCGACGGCAACCGGGTGGCCTGGAGCCGGGCGAGCTGACGGGCACGGACATCGCTGTGCCCGGCGACCCGTCCCAGGCGGCGTTCTGGGCAGTGGCCGCGCACCTCGCCGACCAGGGCGAGGTCACCGTAGACAACCTCTATCCCGGGTTCTGGCGCAGCGACTCGTGGGCGTGCTGGAGCAGATGGGCGCCGACATCGACTTCGGCCTGGCCACCGGGACGCTGACGGTACGCGCGTCGCGGCTGCGGGCCATCCAGCTGACCGCCGAGGACATCCCAGGGCTCGTGGACGAAGTGCCGGTGCTGGCAATGCCGGCCGCCGTCGCCGACGGCATGACCGTCATCTCCGGCGCACAGGACCTGCGGTCCAAGGAGTCGGACCGGATCGCCTCCACCGCGGCGATGCTGAGGGCCTTCGGCCTGCGGGTGACCGGGACCGAGGACGGCATGGTCATCGAGGGCACCTCCCGGATGCGCGCGGTCCGCGTCGACAGCCACGGCGACCACTGGATCGCGATGACGGCCGCCGTCGCGGGGGCGTGCGCGGCCGAGGGAACGACCGTCGTCGACGGCTGGGAGTCGGTGGCGACCA
Source organism: Streptomyces sp. NPDC023723 (assembly GCF_040639815.1). Classification (NCBI taxonomy): domain Bacteria; kingdom Bacillati; phylum Actinomycetota; class Actinomycetes; order Kitasatosporales; family Streptomycetaceae; genus Streptomyces; species Streptomyces sp. NPDC023723. The sequence goes on along the minus strand of NZ_JBFAAP010000085.1, from coordinate 13,829 downwards.
GCTACCCGGGCTTCGCCGGCGACCTGGTGTGCCTGACCGGGACGGCCGCCGCTCCCGCAGCATAGCCAGCCGGCCGGTCTCCTGGGGGCCGCCCGCTTCCCCTACGGAGAATGCGGGTGGCCCCAGGCCCAGCTGAGAATCAGCCCTGGAAGTCGAGGCCGCCCGGTGGAACGGCCTGGCAGCGATGTTGACCTGCGGAGGTCAGACAGGATGAGAAGGCGGGGCGGGTGAGTGTCTCTCGCTGCGAGCACCGGGGAGTAGCCGTCCGGTTATTTGCGCGGCAGCGACAAGGGTTGCGATCTCGCCAATGGATTGGTCACGCGACTGAAACAGCCATCGCGGTTTCACATCGAGCGCATGCTCCTGGTGAAGAAAGGCGGACAACGTCAGGACGGAGATGGAGTCCATGCCTTTCTCCCAGAGGGTAGCGTCGGCCATGACTTCGTCCTGGGGGACTCCCAGCGCGTGGGCCATGCCAGCGAGGATCCGATCGAGCTCCTCTGGTGGCTGAACTACCCGGCGTGAGACGAGGTGGAAGAGGTAATGGATTGCCTCGCACTGACTTCTGCGAAGGGGAAACCAGCGGTTGCTGGCGCGCCCGTCCCAGCAGCCGATTGCTGCGAGGCCCCGCCAAGTGCCTCGCGCGCGGCCGTAGCGAACTCTGTCAATGCATCGCGAATGCTTACCCGCTCCCGACCGCAGATGGAAAAGAACTCGGCGAACGTACTACTCGAGCCAGCAGCAGCGGTGGCTGCTGCCACCAGGGCTGAGTGGAACAGGACGAGATCCTCCTTCACACGATGCGCGGATTCGACGACGGAGTTGGGCCCTTCAATGACCACGGTGGCTGTGGCGAGCCGAGTGGCGTTAATGAGCGCTGTGGAGTCGTGCAGGCGAGCAGTGAGACGTTCCAATTTCATCAGAGTTTCGGGCGTCGCGCAGTAGGGCGAATAAAGAACCGAGCTCATCCCTGAAGGTTGTCCCGTAAACGATCTTCGGCCGATGCGGCGGCGGTTCCTCGGCAAGAGGCGCTCGCCCGGTCGGCGAAGGTGAGCTGGTGCAGGCGGGCACTGCCGAGCATGACGGCTGCGCATAGGCTGCCCATGGTTCGGCCTAGCCACTGGGGCAGGCTCGCCTGGGGGTGATTTACTTGTTAGCTCGTCATGGGTCTGCGGCTGGAGCATCAGTGGCTCGCCGGATGGGCAGGGCTCTGGGGCTGGTCGCAGTTGCGGCGGCCGTGCTGGCGGCGCTGTTGTTGTCGCCTTTCGTGCTGCAGGAGGTCGCCGGTTCCAAGGGCGTGGACTGGAACAGGCTGAGTCAGATCGGCGCCGCGTACGGCTTCACGTCGGCGATCGTCTCGGCGCTCGCGTTGGCCGGTGTTGCCGGTTCGCTGATTGTTCAGAACCGGCAGGCCAGGGCGGAGCAGGTCCAGGGGATTCGCAGCTACTACCTTGAGCTGGTTCGCCTGGAACTTGAGGACATGGCGCTTTGCCAGCCTGTCTGGGGCGTCACGGACATCGCCGATCCCCATGAGCGGAAGCGGCATGTCTATGCCGACCTCATGATGAACTACGCGTGGATGGGTTATGAGATCGGGACCATTCGCGAGCCTCTCCTGCGGGACATGCTGTCCGGGATGTTCACCGGAGAGGCTGGGCGGCACTACTGGAGCAGGGCCCGCACCTCATGGACCGCCAGTTCGTCAGGAAGCCGTATCGGTCGTCGCTTCCTGGCCATCGTGGGCGAGGAGCACGCTCGCGCTGTTGCTGCCGGACCGCCGACGCGCTCGGCCGTTGCCCCGAGTCCGCCCGACGTGCCTGGCGCAGGAGCGGCGCCCGTATGGCGGGCGGCGGCCGGCGCCCTGATCGGCCTGAGTACCGGCTTGGCACTGGGATCGCTGTTGCGCAGTCGGCGCTGAGGGCCGTTGGGCACGAGTTGAATGATCATGGTGTGACTGGTGTGACTGGTGTGACTGGTGTGATCACGGCGTCGGAGCCGTCTTGGACAGGCCCGTTCTCTGGGCTGAGCCCGCACTGCTTGGGGAAGTCGGTGACCGCGCTGCGGCGTGAGGGGGCCGACGCGGTTGGCCCGGGACGGCCCTGGAGTTTGCCTCTGGAGGACCGAGTGCTGCTGGTCGCGGCCTGCTGGCGCACCAACTTAACGATGCGCCAGTTGGCCCTGCTGTTCCGGCATCTCGAAGTCTGCGGCAGACCGGATCATCGACCACCTCGGCCCGCTGATGCCTCTGCGGCCGCGGCGCCGGTTCTCCAGGGATACTGTCCTGATCGTGGACGGCACCCTGGTTCCCACCCGTGACCACGAGGTAGCCGAGCAGTCCAAGAACTATCGGTACTCCACCAGCCACCAGGTCGTGATCGACGCCGACAGCCGACTCGTTGTCGTGGTCGGCCGACCGCTGCCCGGCAACCGCAATGACTGCAAGGCATGGGGAGCTGTCAGGCACCAAGGACGCTGTCGGCGGGACCACGGTGATCGCGGACGGCGGCTACCGGGGCACCGGTCTGGTCATTCCGCATCGCCGCGCGCGCGGTCAGACCGAACTGCCGGCATGGAAAGAGGATCACAACGCCTCGCACCGCAAGGTCCGCGCCCGAGTCGAGCATGCCTTCGCCCGGATGAAGGGCTGCAAGATCCTCCGCGACTGCCGCCTGAGAGGCGACGGCGTCCACTACGCCATGCTCGGCATCGCCCGCCTCCGCAATCTCGCTCTCACGGGGATAACGGCTGGTCCCACTGGTCAGTCCTGCGCTTCAACCCGTAGAGGATCATTTACGGGACAACCTTAGCCTCTGCTCCGGCCTGAAGTAGAGCGCCGTACGTATCGCGCCTCAACTGACGCTGCGATTGCTTCTGCTGGGCCAGAGCCTGAACAGCAGTCTGACGCCGTCCGGCCCACGCCGCGACGAACGCAGCTCCGGTCGCACCAATCGACCCAACGGCCGGTTCCGAACGGATGACCTGCGGGGTGGTGTCACCGGGCCCGAGAGGTGCCGTCGGAGACGCTGATCAGAGGCCCGGCCACCGTCCGGTCCGGCGCAATGTCGGACGGTTCGCGGGCGGCGGGTCTGCATAACGTGGATGCGCGAGCACGACACCCGAGCCGAGGCCAGCACCGTCAACGCCCCTCAAAGGGCACGATGTTCGAGATCGAAGACGTGGGCGTGTTCCTCGGCCTGGGACGTCGGCAAGTCCGCTCACCACGGCCACGGGCTCACCCCGCCCGGGAAGAGGGTCTTCGACAAGCCGCTGCCCAACAGCGAACCGAAAATGCGGGCCGTCTTCGACAAGCTGGCCGCGAAGTTCGGCACCGTCCTGGTCATCGTGGACCAGCCCGCATCCATGGGCGCCCTGCCGCTGACCGTCGCCCGCGACGCCGGCTGCCGCGTCGCCTGCCCGCCCGGCCTGGCCATGCGCCGCATCGCCGACCTCTACCCCGGCGAGGCCAAGACCGACGCCAAGGACGTGGCCGTCATCGCCGACGCCGCGCGGATGATGCCCCACACCCTGCGCTCCCTGGAACTGACCGACGAGATCACCGGCGAGTTGACCGTACTTACCGGCTTCGACCAGGACCTGGCGGCCGAGGCCACCCGCACCAGCAACCGGATGCGCGGCCTGCTCACCCAGTTCCACCCCAGCCTGGAACGCGTCCTGGGGCCCCGCATGGACCACCAGGCCGTGACCTGGCTCCTGGAGCGCTGCGGCTCCCCGGCCGCCCTGTGAAAAGCCGGTCGCCGCCGACTCGCCGAACTGATCCGGCCCAAGGCCCCCCGCATGGCCGCCCGACTCATCGACGACGTCTTCACCGCCCTCGACGAACAGACCGTCGTCGTCCCCGGTACCGGCACCCTGGGCATCGTCGTCCCCTCCCTGGCGGCTTCCCTGGCCGCCGTGCACACCCAGCGCCGGGCGATGGAGACCCAGATCAACACCCTGTCGGAGGCCCCCCTCTTTCCCCGGTCCTGACATCGATGCCCGGCGTCGGCGTCAGGACCGCCGCCGTCCTGTCGACCACCGTCGGCGACGGCACCAGCTTCCCCACCGCCGCCCACCTGGCCTCCTACGCCGGCCTCACCCCGACGACGAAGTCGCCGGGCACCTCGATCCACGGTGAACACGCACCCAGAGGCGGCAACCGGCAGCTGAAACGGGCGACGTCCCTGTCCGCCTTCGCCTGTATGAACGCCGATCCGGCCTCCCGCACCTACTACGACAGGCAATGAGCCCGCGGCAAGACACACACCCAGGCCCTCCTCCGCCTCGCCCGTCAACGCATCAGCGTCCTGTTCGCCGTGCTCCGCGATGGCACCTTCTACGAACCCCGGACACCGAGGGCCGTCGAGCTCGCCGCATAACCCCAGCAGCCCCGAACCATCCCAATCCCGACAGGGATGCCTTGACGAAAGACATAGAGGCACCCCCCGGATCGGCATCGAGCTCGACCCCGTACTGGTCGCCGCGTTCAGCGGCGACGGGCACCGCGGCCACCAGGTACTCGGCCAACTGCTGCACCACCTCACCGCCTCCGTCCGCGCCGGGCACGCCGCCCCGCCCGGCTCCAGACGGGCGGACTTCACGACTGCCTGGGACACGGCGCTGCCCGTAGTGCAGTTGATCACCGACGCCACCTCGCAGCCCGCGGTCGCGCCGCTCTTCACTTTGCCGTGCTCGCGTCACGTCCACGTACGCGCCCTGCGGATCGCGGCTGCCGCCGTACGCGACGCCCGGATTAGTTCCGGGACCTGGCACGGCCCCGATGCCTGCCGCACCGGCGGTCCCGGAGACCAGCTCCTGCACACCCTGGAGACCACGCTCGACCAGCAGATCCGCAACCACCACCGGGACCTCGTCCCCGAGCTCGCCCGGCAGCTGAACGCCGCCTTCGCGCAGCGCACCCGCGGCCAGCACGAGGTGACGGTGAACCTCGCCCTGCCCTGGGGTGCGAACTGGGAGCATGAAGCCAGACGACGCCAGCGCGAGGTCGCCACCGCCACCACTGCGCTGCAACTGCTCCTCCAGCACGCGATCGCCCACCCACCGAGCGGCGGCCAGGCGCCGGACACCCTGGCCGTGGCCGACCTGGTCGCACTCGTAAAGCTCCTCCGCCGCTGCGGCTGATCGGCAGTCCGCTTCTCCCGCAGCGCGAAGGCGGCGAGCGCCACCTAGCCGCCGACCAGGTACGCCAGCGACCCGATGGCGGATCAGTGCCAGGACGAACCCTCACTCGGGTAGATCAACACGGCTGCGACACCCACACCGAACAGCAGTGCGCCGAGCAGGTCGAACCGCTGTCTTGCGCGTACCAGGTTTCCGGTACGACCGAGACGAATAGCGGGATGCACAGGACCGTGTAGACGACCAGGAACCAGAGCACCGACCGCCAGCTGAAGTGGTCGGTGAGCGCGCCGCGCACCAGGGGGCCGATGACGGCCGAGACACCGGCTCCGGTGCCGAGGAACCCCACGCACAGGGGGATCCAGCGACGCGGCATGAGGTCGCGGACGATGAGAGAGCAGGACGTTCGCGACCAGGATGAGGACCAGCCGGAGGGTGGACGCGCCGTCGAGCCGGCCGCTGTCCTCACTGCTGCGGAATCCCGCCGTCTCGCTGGTGCTGGCCGTCTCTTCGTGTGCACCGGCGCCTTCACCGCGATCACCTACATCGCCGCGTTCATGTTGGAGACCGCGCCTTCCGCGACACTCAAAGCAGCAGATCCTCCAGAGCGCTGCGGCCCGGGCCCATCTTCCGGTCTCCCAGCTGGCGCAGTCCATCCACTTCCGGTGCGATCTCGGTTGTGCGGCGGGGTACTCCGTGTTCTAGTTCGCCGTGCACATATCCATCGGATGGCGTTCTTCACCATGATCTTCAGCCCGTTCGGCGGCATCCTCGTCAGAGCGCGCGGCGCACGGCTGCCCCTGGTGATCGGAACGGCCGCGTTTCTCATCGCCAGCGTGCTGTACTCCGAGTGGCACGCGACGTGGCAGGCCCAGGTCGGCATCGGTGCGTTGTGGGGCCTGGGCCGCGGGTTCTTCTGCGCCGCATGTCCGAACCTGATCATGGATGCGGTGCCGGCCCGGCTGCAGGGCGTGAGCGCCAGGATGCTCGCCGTCTTCGGTGCCGTCGGCGGATCCACGGCCACCGCGGTCCTCACCCCGACCTTCGCCGCGCACCCGTTCGAAATGGTCTCCGTGGATCCCGGCGGTGTCCGCACCGTCACCGACATCCCCCAGGTGTTCACCGGTGCCGGATACAGCCAGGTGTACCTGGTCGTCGGGTCCGTCGCCACGGCGCTGGCACTGCTCCTCGCCCTGGTGCTGCGTTCCGGACGCACTCCCGCACGCGGCGGCGAACCGGCCTGAGTCCGGTCACCGGCGTTCCGGGTTGTCACCGGCGATTGCGCGCATGGGCTTCGGCCATGCGTGCAATCGCCGGCAGCGAAGGCAGGGTGAGAGCGGCCACCGGCCGACGCACCGTGGATCAGGGGCGCCGGACGTCCGGGGCGTCCGAGGCGACCCGGAAGCGCCGTACCTTGCCGACACTGGTGCGCGGAAGCTCGTCGATGACATGCCAGGCACGTGGTCTGGCGGCTGGCGACAGGTTGCGCCGGGCCCAACCCGCCAGGGTCTCGGTGTCGGGCGGGCTGGCGAGGTCCCGCGGAACGACGTAGGCCACCGGCACCTGGTCGCGCACCGGGTCCGCGTGCGCGACGACAGCGGCTTCCAGCACCCCCGGTGCCTGCGCGAGCACGGCCTCCACCTCGGTCAGGCTCACGTTCTCGCCCGACACCTTGATGACGTCGTCGGCGCGGCCGACGAACCGGAACACGCCGCCACCCGGCTCGGCCACCACGAGGTCTCCGGTGGTGAACCAACTCGTGCCGTCGGCGTGGGCGGTGAAACAGCGCTCCGTGGTCGCGGCGTCGTCGAGGTATCCCTCGAACAGATCGACACCGCGAACCCCCCGGACCCGCAGCACCCCTGGTGTGCCGGGCGGGGAGGGCCGGCCGTCCTCCCGGTCGACGACGTCGACCTCACGGTCGCCCAGCGGTTCGCCGATCACGTCGTGGCGCAGCGGATCGCTGGTGTCCCCGGTCACCGCGGCGACCGTTTCGGTCAGGCCGTACAACTGGCGGGGCCGGCACCCGGCGATCTGCGCGAACCGCTCGTAGTGTTCCTGCCCCAGGCTCTGGGCGAACCACACGTGTTCGAGGGTCAGTGGCGGCCGGTCGCCGCAGCGGGCAAGGATCATACGTATGGGAGCGGCGAACAAACTGGCGTGGGTGGCGCCCAGTTCATGTGCCTGGCGCACCCAGCGCGAGGCTGAGAAGACGCCGGTCAGCGCCACGCCGGCCCCGGCCGTGATGGCGGGCGCGAAGCAGTAGTACTGGGCGTTGGCGTGGAACAGCGGCAGTGTCACCAGCCAGCGGTGCTCCGGGCGGAGGCCGACCGCGGCCGCCATCGTCTCGCCGACGGTGCTGTAGTTCTCCTGGGTGAGGACCACGCCCTTGGGCTCGGAGGTCGTACCGGAGGTGAACATCACCGCGAGCCGGTCGGAGGGACGGGTGCCGGGGGCGGCCCCGGTGACGGGCTCCCCGGCACCGAGCGGGCCCTCGGGACCGACGTCGGCCGCGGTTTCGCCGATCTCGACGACGGTTCCGATCGCGCTTCCGGCTCCCTCCCGGTACACCGCCGCCCGTGCGCCGGCACACACACCGACCGTGGGGGAAGTCCGCCTGACCTGGTGGGCGATGTCGCGCGGCGCCGAGGCCGGGTCGACCGGTACGAACCACGCTCCCAGCCTGGCGACAGCGAGCCAGAGCGCCACGAACGCGGGGCTGTTGCGCAGCGCGAGGTGCACGGACGAGCCGGGCCGGACACCGTACCGGCGCAGCGTGCCCGCGGTACGCGCGACGATCTCGTCGAACTCCCGGTAGGTGTACTCGACCGTGCCGGTGTCGTCGTGGAACACCAGGAACCGCCGGTTTCCGTGTTCGGCGACGGCGGCCTCCCAGTGCTCGTGGAAGGTCCGACGGTGGATCGTGCCGGTCATGGGCAGCTCCGCTCCGTCGTCTCAGTCGCGGTAGGAGGGGTCGGTGCGATCCAACTTGCGCACCAGGGACGGCCATTCCCGGTCGTTCGAGGTGCCCAGGTCCTCGACCCACTGCCGGACGGTCAGCTCGATCACCTCTTGCGGCGGAACGGTCAGCGGGCGGCCGGTGGACAGGGCGAGCAGCTGGGTCCGTGCGGACTTCTCCAGGTAGAAGGTCTCCGTGAACGCCTGCCCCACGCTGCGGCCCACCGTGAGGGTGCCGTGGTTGCGCAGGATCAGGGCGGTGCTGTCCCCGAGGTCGGCGACGAACCGCTCTTTCTCGTCGGCGCTGAGGGCGATGCCCTCGTAGTCGTGGTAGCCGAGGCGGCCGTGGAAGCGCATCGCGTGCTGGGTCAGCGGCAGCAGACCTTCTTCCAGGGTGGACAGCGCCATCCCGGCCTCGGTGTGGAGGTGCATCACACACTGGGCGTCCTGGCGCGCGCTGTGGATCGCGCCGTGGATGACGAACCCGGCGGCATTGGGCCGGTGGGGGCTGTCGCCTATGACGTTGCCGTCGAGGTCGATCTTGACCAGGTTCGAGGCGGTGATCTCCTCGAAGCCGAGGCCGAGCGGGTTGACGAGGAAGTGGTGCGCCGGTCCGGGCAGGCGCGCCGAGATGTGGGTGTAGATGAGGTCGTCCCAGCCGAACAGCGCGCACAGGCGGTAGGCCGCGGCCAGGTCACGCCGGACGGCCAGCTCGGCGTCCGTCATCGGGCCGTCGTCCGCGATTCGGGTGACGGGCAGTTCGAAGGAGGAGTACGTGGATTCCGTGGCTGTGGCCATGCGGCCGCCTTCCCGTGGATCTGGGCATCGCCATGACAGAACTGAACGTTCAGTTAATATCTGCCGACGGGAGACCCGGTGTCAACACCCGTGAATGGACGAGCCCCGACGTGCCGCCTATCGTGTGGCGCTGGAGATCCACAGAACCCGGACCGCGCGTTCGCGTCATGCAGTGAGGTGCGCCCCATGTCCACTCCGGCACGGGAGGGCTCGGCCGAGCCCGGGAGCAAGAGCCGGCGGCGCGCCCGAACCGGCCCCCGCGCCGAGGCGGCCATCCTCGACGCGGCCTACGAACTGCTCCTGGAGCACGGCCTGGAGGCCGCCACGGTCGAGGCCATCGCCGCCAGGGCCGGCGTCAGCAAGGTGACCGTCTACAAGTGGTGGCCGAACCGTGCCGCGGTCGTCATGTCGGCGTTCCTGCGCAAGTCGGACGACGTCCTGCCCTACCCCGAGGACTTCCGGATCGGCCAGGTCGAGGACCGCCTGCTCCGGATGGCCGAGTCGTTCCGCGGCGCCACCGGTACCGCGGTGGCCGCCCTCATCGCCGAAGGGCAGTTCGACCCGGAGATCGCCCGGGCATTCCGCGACGGTTACGTCAACGCGCGGCGGCGCCAGGGGGTCGAGATCGTGCGCGCCGCCATCGAGAGGGGGGAGATCCGCCGGGCCGACCCCGACGTCGTGCTCGACCTGCTCTACGCGCCCCTGTACTTCCGGCTGGTCGTCGGCCACCGGCCACTCGACGACGAGGCGGTCCGAGAGCACGTCCGGCTGGTACTGGCAGGACTCAGGCCGGAGTGAACCGGCTCCCGGGCTCCCGCTCTCCGGGGCGAACGACGGGAGTCCGGCGGCGGGACCCGCAGGCCCGGCGAGGTCGGCACACGACACCGACCGCCTGTGTCCGCAGCATTGCCTGGCCGCGCTCGCGTCCGTTACTGTGACGACGCCGATTCGTCGACCGATCGGTACAACCTCCAGGCCCCGCACGGGACCGGGCCCTTGCTCAGCACGCGGAGGGTTTTTGAGCACGTTGATGAACACGTCTGTCAGGGACAACCTGTGTGTCGCATACGATCAGGCGCAAAGGGAGCTCCCGGCGCGTGAGGCCGACCTGCTGGTGACAGGGGCCGGTGCAACTGGCGTTCACCAGCTCCGTCGTGCCCTCGAAGAGGGCTTCTCGGTGTCCTTGCTCGAAGCCGTCCCCTCCGGCGCGGGCGGGCAGGACGACGATCTCCTCGGCGACGGGCCGCACCGGCAACCGGACGCCGAACCTCACCTCGACCGCGCGCTCGGCCACCCCGGCCTGCGCCGCCACATCCGGTACGGGGCCAGACCCGACTCCGCGGTGTACGCACGTGATCTCGGGTGCGATGTCGTCGAGGTCGGGCTCGCCGCGGAGGAGGAGCGGACGAGCCTGGTGAACGGCACTGCTGCCGCCCCGCTGTTCCTCAGTCATCACGTCCTGGGGACCACCGTCCCGGGCGGACCGGTCCGCCGGTCACCGGGACTGGGCGGGCGGGTGCGTCCGGGAGAGCCGTTCGTCTCGACCGTGGATGACGTGTACGAGGGATTCGTCTTCTCCAGGGCCGACAGCGGGGTGTGACCGCGGGGTCCCGGCCGCGCGCCGGGGCCCGTCGGACAACGGACAGGCACGTCGTCCGCTCGACGCGGAGATGCCGCGCTGGACGGCAGGAACACCGTGGTGACGGGTGGTGGTCACCGCACCGGACATGCGAGCCGTCCGCCACCTGGCAGCGGCCGGCTAACGACTCGTCCGCCACCGGCCCACCGGCCGGTGGCGGAACACCGAGGAGGATGTGTATGCGTCTGAAGGACAAGGTCGCGGTCATCACGGGTGCCGGGTCGGGAATCGGCAAGGCCATCGCGCACCGGTTCGCCGACGAGGGAGCCCATGTCGTCTGCGCGAGCATCAGCGGCCGTTCGGCCGATGTCGCCGCCGAGATCGGCGACGCGGCGGTCCCGGTCCGGGCGGACGTCGGTGACGAGGCGGATGTCCGGCGCATGGTCGGGACGGCCGAGAACACCTTCGGGCGGATCGACATCCTCGTCAACAACGCCGGATTCGGCGGCGGGTTGCTGCCACTGCACGAGCAGACCACGGAGACCTGGGACCGTGTGCACGGGGTCAACCTCCGAGGGGTCTTCTTCTGCATGAAGTACGGCATCATCTCGATGCGCAGGACAGGCGGTGGTTCGATCGTCAACGTGTCCTCGGCGACATCGCTCGTCGGCTGGAAACACCACGGCGTGTACGGGGCGGCCAAGGCCGGCGTGAACCAGTTGACGCGGACCGCCGCCCTCGACTACGCCGACGACAACATCCGCGTGAACGCGGTGTGTCCCGGAACGATCTGGACCGGTCTGGTTCCCATGTCCCAGCAGTGGCCGGAGCCGCCACCCGGTGTCTCCCGCGTGCCCGGCATCCCGATGGACCGTTGGGGTCTGTCGGACGAGATCGCCGCGGCTGCCCTGTTCCTGGCCAGTGACGAGGCCTCCTACGTCACGGGAGCGCTGATGCCGGTGGACGGCGGTTACTCCGTCGGCTTCTCCGGCATGGGCGCCGAGAAGCAGGGCCGCTCCACCGACTGAAGGTGACGGACGGAGACCGGACACTCGGCGGGGTACTGCCGGACGGTGTCCGCACTCGGTTCACGCCCCACCAGCACGACGGGACGGTGCCGTCGGCCGGGGCGGTCCCACCAACGCCCGTACAAGATCTTTTGACAGAGGGACAGGAGAGCAGAACGTGAACACAGGTCTCGCCGGCCGTTCAGTGGTCGTCACCGGAGGCAGCGCCAACATCGGCAGGAGTACGGCGCTGGCTTTCGCGGCCGAGGGTGCCGCTGTCGTCATCGTCGGCCGGGACGAGGAACAGGGGCACCGGGTCTGCGCGGAACTGTCGGAGAGCGGCGCGGCGGAAGCCGTCTGGCACCACGCCGACGTGACGGACCGCGGTGACGTGGCGGCCCTGGTGAAGGCCGTGCACCAGCACGTCGGGCCGCCGGACGTGCTGGTGAACAACGTGGGCGGACACGTGGGACTCGATCTGTTCGCCGACACCGAGCCGGCGGACTGGGAGCGGGACATCTCCCTCACCATCATGAGCACCCTCAACTGCACTCATGCCTTTCTGCCCGGCATGATCTCCCGCGGCAGCGGACGGATCGTCAACATCGGCTCCACCGCGGGCATCCTGGGCGACCCCATGCTCGCCGTCTACTCGGCGATGAAGGGGGCCGTGCACGCCTTCACCAAGGTGCTGGCGAAGGAGGTCGGGCGTCATGGCATCACGGTGAACGCCGTCGCACCGTACGGCACCATGCCCGAGGACCCGCGTTCCGACGTCGGCCGGGGCAGCCGCTGGCATCCGGAGGGCATGTTCGCCTCGCTGGCCGCGGAACGGGGCGAGGAGCTGAGCTCCTTGGGCAGGCGCACGCTCGTGGGGCGGGAGACGGCGTTCCCGTCGGAAGTCGGCGCTGCCGTCGTGTACCTCGCGTCCGAGCAGGCCGCCTTCGTCACCGGCCAGGTGCTGTGCGTGGACGGCGGCACCCAACTGGCCTGACCGGCGGCCGGGCCAGGTCACGCGGACCGGGCGCGACGGTGGTGGTGTCCCACCGTCCCATGGCGCGCGGACGATGTCCCCCGCCTGCCCGGTCCGGCGGCTCCCGAGGCTGCTACGTCGTGTCAAGCCGCTTGAGCGAGTTCTTCGACGTTGCCGAGTCGGTTCTGGTCGGCGTGCTCAAGAATTTTGAAGATCTGGCGGCCAGACCACTCATCGCGGTCGCCGCGGCGCTCGACGGTCGCGCGGATGTGCCGCCAGGTGAAGTCGGTGAAGGCAGGCTGACCCGCCCCTTGTGGATCCAGGGCACGTCCTCCCAGCCGCCAGGCAGCCGCACCCAGATCTGCTGGGGGTCATAAGGGTTGTGGTGCACCTCCCACATCCCGTCCGGGGCCGTCGACCTGCGCCCGCGGTGCGGGTTGAGGACCTCGTGGTCGTAGGTGCGATAGTCGAAGCGGATGCCGTAGTCGTTGATGCCCACCCGCTTGACCGGCATGAGCTCGACGTAGTCGTCTTCGCTGAGCAGTACCGGCACATAGCCGCTCACGCCGACCAGCGCGGCCCCCATCTCGTTCGGCGACACCGCGAGCTTCGGGGCCAGAGGATGACGCAGGGATGCGTGCCGACGGTGCTGCCAGTCCGCGACCAGCCACTCCTCCAGCAGATCCTGCACCTGCGACAGCGTCCAGCACGCCTCGTCCTCGACGTGAGAGCCGCGCTGAGTGACGTCGGAGCCGGTGTAACCGGCCACGTACTGGGAGAACCGGTCGCCGATGGTGCGGAACATCCGCTCGACATGTCCCTTGACCGGGCCGTTGGCCGGAGGCGGGCACGGCGTACAGGGCGGTGATCCCGTTTTCGACACGCCACCGGACCAGGCCTGGTAGCCCTCGAGCCAGACGAGGGATTGGGGGCGGATTGGTGGCATTGGGTGGGTGTCAGCGTGACAGGGTGCTGGGTGCCTGTTCATGGGGATAGTTGCGGGTAGACCCGCTGTCATGAGGTGACCAAGCGGCTGCTGTTTTCCGGCTGGTGTGGGGTGGGTCGGCTGTCGTGGAGGTGGCTGTTCCTACGCGCGGGCGGTACCGGAGACGGCTCCGCCGATCGCCGGGAGGGCGCCCCGCTTCACGAGATCGGGCGCTCGGGCCTCCGCGCCCCGGGTGCTGAGTCGGCCGGGTCGGCTGCTGCTCGGTGCTCACGTCTCCTCCAAGGAATCTCCGGTGGAAGCCAGACGACCGGGGATCGGGTAGTTAGACCCGCAAGCAGCATGACCTGACGAGGACGCCACTCCGACTACCGCGGTTGCGGCGGCTGGCCCGGCCGCCTCCCTCCTTACGGTGACCGGCTGCGTTGGACCGCC
>NZ_JBFAAP010000084.1:0-24091 GCF_040639815.1 Streptomyces sp. NPDC023723 | reverse complement strand
GGGGCGCCGCGGCCGGTGCGCACCGGCCGGCACGCCGGTGTGTCCGCGCGCCGACCGGACGCGCCTGCCGCGCGACGGCCCGGCGTCCGCTCAGCCCTGTCGGCAGGCTCCCGTCCCCGCGGCTTGCCGTGGACGAGGAGTACCTGAGCCGCGTCACTCACCGCGGGCCGTCGGCTCGGCGGAGCTGTCGCCGTCCATCGAGGAAGGATTTCGCATGTCCGACATCCGGGATTACGACGTTGTGGTGGTCGGCGGCGGGCCGGCGGGTTCGACCACCGCCGCCCTGCTGGGCAAGAACGGCCGGAACGTCCTGCTGCTGGAGCGGGAGAAGTTCCCCCGCTACCACATCGGCGAGTCGATGATCACCGGGGTGATCCCGACCCTGGAACAGCTCGGCCTGATCGACGAACTGGACAGGCGCTTCCAGCCGAAGTACGGGATCAGCCTGGTGTGGGGCCTCGACTCGGAGCCGTGGCGTGCCTCGTTCGACCAGACCGGCCGGTACGACCACTCGTGGCACGTGGTCCGCAGCGAGTTCGACGAGTTGCTGCTGAACACCGCTCGAGGATTCGGCGTACGTGTCGAGGAGCAGGCTCACGTCACGGCGGTGCTTTCCGACGAGAACGGCACGGTCACCGGTGTGACGTACCGCCGAGGTGGCGAGACGCACCAGGTCACCGCCCGTTTCGTGGTGGACGCGTCGGGGCAGGCACGGGCCATCTCGCGGAAGCTGACCGAGGTGTCCTGGCAGGAGGATCTGCGCAACGTCGCCATCTGGAACTACTTCACGCCGTACGAGCCGCTGTCCGACGGCCGGCAGGGCGGCGACATCCTGGTGGAGTCGGTCAAGACCGGCGGCTGGCTCTGGGGCATTCCGGTGACCAAGGACAACGTGAGCCTCGGTCATGTGCTCCCGGCCGCGATGGTGGCGGAGGCGACCGCCCAGGGCCTTTCGCACCAGGACATCTTCGACCGGGCGGTGGCGAACAGCGTGGTCGCCAAGACCATGATCGCCAACGGTGCCCCGGTGGACCAACTGCACACCGCCCGTGACTGGTCGCACGTGTGCAAGAGTTTCCACGGTCCGGGCTGGCTGTCGGTGGGCGACGCGGCCGGATTCATCGACCCGCTCTTCTCGCAGGGCGTGTGGCTGGGCACCTCGGGCGCTTCGATGGCCGCCCGGGCCCTGGAGGCCGCGCTGAAGAACCCGGCCGACACCGAGCGCGCGCTGGACCGGTACGAGCTGGTCTACCGCGTGCTGTACGACGAGTTCCTGTCTTTCATCCGGTTCTTCTACGACCCGAACAAGCTTCGCGAGATCTACTTGGAGCGGGCGCAGCAGGACGTCTGGCATCCGGACGGCAACCTGAAGGTCGGCTTCATCACGCTGATCTCCGGCATCAAGGCGCTCCCGAACATCACCGGCTTCGACCCGCTCGCCACCGACCTCCCCAAGACCGTCCGGATGTGAGTCCCGCGCGCACGACCGGAGCGGGTCCGGCCAGGTCGCCCGGCCCGGCCGGCCGTCGAACGCCGTCTCGCCGACGGGCATCCGGCCCTTCCCGCACTGCGGTCGGGCCGGGCTGCGGCTCGGTGACCGCGAGGATCCGGAGATGCGGGTGCCGGGCGGGTCAGGAGATCGACATCCCGCCGTCGATGCACAGCACCTGGCCGGTCATGTAGTCGGCGTCCAGCAGCAGTTCGATGCCGCGGGCCACCTCGCCGGGTGTGCCCATGCGGCCGGGCGCGGTCCGGGCCACCAGCGCGGCGCTGATCTCGGCGGGCACCTGCTCGGTCAGAGTGGAGGCCATGAGCCCGGGTGACAGCGCGTTGACCGTCACTGCGTACCGCCCGCATTCCAGGGCCAGGCTCCTCGTCATGCCCATCACGCCGGCCTTGGCCGCCGAGTACGCCGTCTGGCCCCGGCTGCCGATGAGACCGGCGGGTGAGACGACGTTGACGATGCGCCCCCATCGGGCCCGCACCATGTCCGGGAGCACGGCGCGGCAGGTGTGGTAAGTGCCGATGAGATTGACGGCGATGGTCCGTGTCCAGTCGTCGACGGACTGGGTGGCCAGGAGTCCGTCGCGGCGGATCGCGCCCGCGTTGACGAGCACGCTGACGGCGCCCAGTTCGGCGTGCACCCGGTCCACCATGGCCTGGGTGGCGGCCCAGTCGGCGACGTCGGCCCGCACGACGACACTGGGCCGGCCGAGTTCGGCCGCGACCGCGCCGGCCCGGTCCGCGCCGGTGGCGCAGTGCAGGGCCAGCCGGTAGCCACGCCGGTCGAGGACGCGTGCCACGGCGGCGCCGAGCGCCCCGGAGGCGCCGGTGACCAGGGCGACGGGGCCGTCGGTGTCCGGCGACGCCATCAGACCGGCGCTCCCGGTGTCCGGTGCCGGTCGCGCGCGTACCGCGCCGGGGGGAAGCACTCGACAGCCATGGCAGCTCTCTCTCCGAATCCGTGGCGGGGGAAGTCCTTGACCGGCCCGGTCGGTCCGGCCGGGCCTACGTCGGTCCGGAGCCGCGCGGAACCTCCTGACGCGGCAAGTGACCTCGCCCCGCCAGGAGGTTCCGTGCGGCTCCGCTACCGGCTGACGGGCGGTTCCTTGCCGGCGTCCGTGACGAACCGTTCGGTCGTCTCCAGGCCGGCCCCGAGCGAGTGCAGCAGCCCGGTGCCGTTCTCCTCCGCCAGCAGCCCCAGCAGCACATGGCCGGTGCCGACACCGTCGTCGTCGAGCAGCGCAGCCGCCTGGAAGGTCAGTTCGAGCGCCGTCTTCGCGCGGGCACCGTACGGAACCATCGCCGGACGGGCGTCGCCGCGCGCCGGCAGGGCCGCCACTGCCGCGTCTCGCAGCCGGCCGAGGTCGACACCCTGCGTCCGCAGCGCGGCGACCGCGGTGCCATCGGCGCCGAGCAGCCCGAGGACGAGGTGCGCGGGCTCGATCTCCGCGCTGCCGCCCTGCTTGGCCTCCTTCATGGCCGCGACGACCGCGTTGTGAGCGGGCCGGGTGAGCTTGTCGAAGGCGGGGCGGGCAGCGGCCGGCTCGCCGCCGAACCTCGTACGCGCGGCCTGCTCGGTGACACCCGTCCGGCGGCCGATGTCGGTCCAGGACACCCCGGAACGTCGGGCCCTGTCGACGAAGTGACCGATGAGGCGGTCGGCGGCCGCTCCGACCCGGTCGGCCGTCGCCACCGCCTCGGTCAGTTGGTCGAGGGCGTCGGTGCGGCGCCCGGTGATCGCCGTGATCAGGTCGTCGAGCCCGACCGGTGGCGTCGGCCGGGTCATGCCGTCACCAGGTCACCGGCAGTTCGGCCGGACCGAACGCCTGGATGGAGTGGTATTTGTAGGTCAGCTCCGCCTCGGGCACGGCCAGCGTGAGCGAGGGAGCCCGCTCGAACAGGATCGTGTACACCATCTTCAGCAGCTCCGGTACCAGGCGCTCCGCCGGGCACTTGTGCGGCCCGTGGCCGAACGCCATGTGTCTGGGGGCCTTCTCCCGCTGGAGATCGAGCTCGTTGGGGAAAGGACACACCGCCGGGTCGCGGTTGACGGGCATCGTCGGTACTGCCATGCCGTCACCGGCCTTCACCAGCGTGTCGCCGATCCGGACGTCTTCCAGGGCCAGCCGCATGGGGGTGCCGTCGTTGATCGAGAAGTACCGGAGCATCTCCTCCACCGCTACCGCCAGCCGGTCGGGCCGGGCCAGCAGCGCCGCCCGCTCCTGCGGACGGCTCAGCAGCGTGAGCACGCCCAACGAGATCATCGTGCCCGAGGTGTTGTGGGTGCCCTGGGCGTTCGACATCATCAGGGGCGCCAGCTTGAACCAGTCGATCTCGCCGTGCTTCTCGCGTTCGTGCAGGATCAGGTGGCTCATCAAGTCGTCGCCGAGGTTGTCCGCCTTCTCCTTCAGCAGCTGTATCGCGTGGCCGTTCATCACCGCGGCCGCTTCCCTTTCCTCCTCCTCCCCCTTGGAGAGCATCAAGTTCCATACGTTGTCCCGCAGTTGCTGCAACTCGGCCTCGGGGACGCCGATGAACATCGACTGCAACCGGCGGCCGATCGGGTACGACAGTCGCGCCGCCAGGTCGACCGGCTTCGCCGCCGAGCCCAGCATCGCGTCGATCTTCTCGGTCACGGCGACCCGCAACCGTGGCAGCAGCCGGGCCAGTGCTTCCGGGGTGAACTCCCGCAGCACCAGCTTCTTCCGCGCCATGTGTTCCGGACCGTCCAGGTTGATCATGAACGGGGCGCAGTACTTCAGTTTGTCCATCCCGGTCGGCGTCAGCCTGGGAAACGCGGCGTTCGTCTTGTCCGAGCTGAACCGGGGATCGGAGAGTACGAACCGGGCGTACTCGGGCCGCACCACCATCCAGGCCGGCACGCTGGTGGGCAGTGTCACCCGGCCGATGCCGCGCTCCCGCAGTGTCTCGTACTCGGCCGGCAGCACGCCGGGCAGCTGTCGCCGGATCGGGAAGGTCGGTAGCTCGGTCATGCTGACACCTCCGCGGCCCAGTGGTAAAAGCGGTGGGCCAGTGAATGGCCGTTCGGGTCGTACGGCGGAATGATCTGCGTCAGGTCGTCGACGAGCTGGAGGAAGCGGGGATCGCCGTCCGCCCACACCTTGCTGACCGCCTTGCTGGGGTCGGCGTCGGCGAAGTCCTGGATGTGCAGGTAGATCCCACGCCAGAGGTAGATCTGGCGGCGCAGGGTGCCCATGCTCTGCGGGATGTCGGTGGCATCCGACTCGGCGAACAGCCGCGCCGCCTCGGGGATGTACTCCTGGCGCTGGGTGTTCACGATCACCGCGCTGTACGTCTGCTCCAGGTTCTCCAGCCGCTCGGCCGGCCACAGGTAGAAACGCTCGGCCGCCGGCCGGTCGACCGGGCCGTCCCAGTCCTCGGCCGCGGTGTACTCGCCGAAGTAGGCCGCGAGGCGTTCGTTCAGGCGTACGCAGCGGGGGTCGGTGGTCGCCATCCGGTGGGCCTCGGTCGCGTCCGCGGCGTCCCAGTCCTGCATGTGCACGTAGAGATCGCTGTAGCTGAAGAGCTGCCTGCGGCGCAACCGGGGCAGCCCGGGCGCGACCTCGCCGTCGAACTCCCGGAGGATCTTCGTGACGTCCGCGATGTCATCACTGTCGAACGTGCCGACGGTGACGGTGCTCGGCATGTGCCTCTCCTTACGGTTGGCGGTCAGGAACTGTGCCGCGCCACGGACGGATCCTCACGGATGTCGGTTCGGGGTCGCACCCGAAGGCTGCGCGCTCCCCTTCGACGTCGGTTCGACGACGAGTAGATGACCGGCCGACGCCGCGGGCGTCCCGGTGCGGCGGACTCGACGGGTTCTCGAATCGAGGTCGAAGGGCGACGGACATGGTCGGCTTCGAAGATTCGGAACACTACGGCGCTTGTGAGGTGGCTGATTGTGTCGAGCACACAGCAAAGAGTTGATCACAGCGTGGACGTCGACGCCGACTACGAGACGGTGTTCGACCTGGTCGCGGATGTCGCCCGGCGGCCCCAGTTCCAGTTGTCCGCCGTGCACGCGCAGGTGCTGCACAGCAACGAGAAGGGCGACCTGGTCCAGCACTGGTCGCTGGCCGGTGACTGTGCGGTCCGCACCTGGCGGAGCGTGCGCCGCGCCGACCGGCCGGGACACCGCATCACCTTCGCGGACCTGGACGTCGACCCGCCGGCCGGCAAGATCCGCGCCGACTGGGTGTTCACCGAACTGGCACCCGGCCGGACCCGGATCGAGCTGAGCAACGTCGTCGAGGCGCCGAGCGACGCCGACCTCGGTCCGCTGCTGGACAGGCTCCGCCTGGAAAGCAAGGAACACCTCGACACACTGCGCGACACGGCGGAACGGCGGGCCGAACTGGACGACCTCGTGGTGTCCTTCACCGACCCGCTGTTCGTCGCGGGTTCCGTCGAGGACGCCTACGACTATCTCTACCGGGCGGACCTGTGGCCCGAGCGCATCCCGCACGTGGTGGGACTCGCCCTGACCGAGGAGGTGCCCGGCATCCAGTTCTTCGACATGGACACCCAGGGCCCGGACGGCAGTACGCACTCCGTCCGCTCGGTGCGCATCTGCCGGCCGCCCCACCTGATCGTCTACAAGCAGATCACGTTGCCCACGATGCTGGACGCGCACACCGGCCACTGGCGGTTCACCGAGACGCGGGAGGGCGTCGTCGTCGAAGCCCGGCACACCAGCACGATCAAGCGCTCGGCGCTGTCGCAGTTCGGCGGCGCGACGACCATCGACGAGGCACGCCGGTACCTGCGACGGCTGCTGAGCGGCCACAGCATGATCAACCTTCGCCTTGCCAAGACCTTCGCGGAGGAGCGCGCCGGCTTCTGAGCCGGGCCGCTTCGTGGAGCGAACAGACAACCGTCGAGTCAGGAGGAACCATGGCCGAGGTGCAGCCCCCCAGGAGCGGGGGAATATGGGCAGCTGCCGATCTGCTGACGCCGATGGCCATTCGGGTGGCGGCGACGCTGCGGCTGGCCGACCACATCGCCGCGGGCACCCGGACGGCCGAAGCGCTGGCCGAAGCGGTGCGCGCCGACCAGGACGTGCTGGGACGGCTGCTGGACCATCTGGTGAGCGCCGGCGTGCTGTCGCACACCGGGACCGCCGGCTACGACCTGACGGCCATGGGGCGCCACCTGTGCGACGGGGCGCCCGAAGGCATGCGAGCGGTACTCGACATCGAGGGTGCCCTCGGGCACGCGGAGCTGAGCCTGGTCCATCTGCTGCACACGGTGCGCACCGGCGAGCCGGCCTTCGCGCGGCAGTACGGCCTGACGTTCTGGGACGACCTGTCCGCCGACGACGAACGCGCCGAGTCGTTCGACGCGTTGATGGGCGCCCGGCTGAAGGCGCACGCACCCGCCGTGGCCGCGGCCTATCCCTGGGGACAGCTGCGGCACCTCGTCGATGTCGGCGGTGGCGACGGCAGCATGCTGATCACCATCCTCCAGGACCACGGCGAGCTGCGGGGGACGGTCGTCGACCTGCCCGGCCCGGTGCGCCGGGCCGGGAAAGCGATCGCCGCGGCCGGTCTCGACCACCGGGCCGGCGCCGTGGCCGGCAGCTTCTTCGACGAGCTGCCGACCGGAGCGGACGCCTATCTGCTGTCGAGCATCCTGCACAACTGGGACGACGCGGCGGCCACTCGCATCATGCGGCGCTGCGCCGACGCGGCGTCGGCAACCGGACGGGTGCTGGTCGTCGACTACTTCACGGACCAGAACATCATGACCGAAGGCGACCTCCGCATGCTCTGCTACTTCGGAGGCCGCCAGCACACCCTCGAGCAACTGGGCGAAAT
This sequence comes from Streptomyces sp. NPDC023723, assembly GCF_040639815.1. Lineage (NCBI taxonomy): Bacteria > Bacillati > Actinomycetota > Actinomycetes > Kitasatosporales > Streptomycetaceae > Streptomyces > Streptomyces sp. NPDC023723. Next base: position 16,751 of record NZ_JBFAAP010000084.1, on the reverse strand, counting down.
GGCCGGATCGGCCGGCTTCGGGATCACCTCGGTCACGCCGGCCGGCCGGCTCGCCGTCGTCGAACTGCGCGCGGCCCAGTAGGCGCAGCGAGGGAAGGGCATTCCCGTCGCAAGCGGTCCGCCGTCGGTGCGGTTACTCGACCGGGCCCGAGCCGTCGTCGCCGGTGTCCGCCAGGAACCGGGCGGCGATGCCGTCCAGGATGGTCGTCAGGCCGTTCTCGAACCGTTCGTCGCCTTCGCCGATCTCGGACGCCTGGATCATCTTGCTCAGATACGGGAATTCACCGGTCGCGAGCATGGACATCAGATACGGCTGCATGTGCCGCCGCCAGGCATCACGATCGACGCCGGAGCGCTGGGCGACCGCCCGCTCGGTCAGCTCGGCCTGCACGGTACCGCTGACCCAGGAGTGGATCAGGTCGAGTACGGCCAGCGTCTCCTCCATGTCGAGGTGGCAGCCGGCCAGCAGGGCGAGATCGCGTTCCATGCCGCGCAGGAAGTTGGGGCCCATGACCGGGCGGGTGCCGAGCAGCGGAGCGAGCCAGGGGTGCCGCAGGAAGATCTGCCTGCGGCGGCGCGCCAGGGTGGTCAGGTCGGCGCGGACGTCGCCGGTCGGCTCCTGCGGCTCGAAGCCGGTCGCCTGGTCGATCATCACCGCGTACAGGTCTTCTTTGGTGGGCAGGTACCGGTACAGGGTCATCGTGCCGGTGCCCAGCCGCTTGGCGATGTTGCGCACCGACGCGGCTTCGATGCCTTCGGCGTCCGCGATCTCGATCGCCACCCCGGCGATCTGCTCGCGGCTGTACTGCGGAGCCGGACCTCGGGTGGATTTCTCCGCTCGCATCCAGATGACGGGGTTCGGTTTCGGCACGACGACCATCGTACGCGCGTAGCCTGGCCGGGCGCGTACGCCGCCCGCGGTGGGTCACGCGTGAAATCGCGTACGCCGTACTCGGTGGGGAGGTGTGCCGCCGCGGAACTCGACGTGCCGAGCCCGCCGGCGGCGGCCCGGTGTCTCGGATCGCACAAGGGAGGACAACGATGGACGGACCAACACTGCTGGAGACGTTCCCGGTGCCGGAGGGACAGCCGTGCGAGTGGTGATCATCGGGGGCGGCACCGTCGGACTGTGCACCGCCGTCCTGCTGGCCCGGCACGGGGTCTCGGTCCAGGTGCTGGAGCGCAGGGCGCGGGTCAACGATCACCCGAGGGCGTTCGGCCTCACCGACAGGTCGGCGGAGATCCTGCGCGAGGCCGGCATCGGGATCGAGACGGAAGACCGCGCCAGGGGCTTGATGTCGGGGCCGAGCCTGGCCGAACTGAACACCGTCACCTCCCGGTTCGAGCCACCGGAGATCGGCCCGGCCAAACTGGGCAGCTGCCCGCAGGACCGGATCGACCGGGCCGCGCTGGCACGACTGCGGAAGCTGGGCGGCGAGGTGGACTTCGACAGCGAGGTGGTCGCGGTGGCCGACGGCGGGGTCACGACCGCGGACGGCCGGACCGTCACGGGGGACTACGTGGTCGCCGCCGACGGCGGCCGCGGCCGGACCCGGGAACTGCTCGGCATCGGCGTGACCGGCCCGGGACGCATCGGCACCAACCACATGCTCAACGTGCTGTTCCGCGCCGAACTGCCGGCCCCGCCGCTCTCCATGACGTTCCTGCGCAACGACCGGGCGTCCGGCACCCTGGTGAAGGTCGACACGGACCGCTGGCTCTTCCTCATCCCGAACGGCGATCCGAGCGCCCCCACCGAGCGGATCCAGCAGCAGATCAGGGACGCCACCGGAGTCCTCGACATCGAGCCGGAGATCATCAGCCTGTTGCCGTGGGCGCCCAGGGCGCAGGTGGCCGACAGGTTCCGGCAGGGAAACGTCTTCCTCGTCGGTGACGCGGCGCACCTGGTGCCGCCGGTGGGCGGTCAGGGACTGAACATGGGGATCGCCGACGCCCACAACCTGGCGTGGAAACTGACCGCGGGGGGCGCCGCCCTGCTGGACACCTACGAGGTCGAGCGCCGGGCAGTCGCGCTGTTCACCATGGAACAGATCGTGCTCCGTACCCAGAACCGCGACCTGCACTGGGACCACGGGCCGGGCCGGGCCGCTGACCGCGCGGCCGTCGGAATGGCGGACATCATGATCCCGGTGATCGGGTACCGGTACGCGTCGCGCGCGGTGGTCGACCCGGAACCGTTGACGGACTTGCAGAATCTCCGGCTGGACGGCGCGCCGGGCAGCCGGCTGCCCCATCGGTGGCTGCCGGACGGACGGTCCACCGTGGACCTGGTGGACGGCTTCACGCTGATCACCGCGACCGCGGCCGGTCACTGGCTGGACGCCGCGCGGAAACTGGGGATCACGGCCCACGCGGTCGAGGGGTGGGCCGAGGCCGCCCACATCAAGGAGGACGGCGCCGTGCTCGTCCGTCCCGACGGCTTCGTCGGCTTCCGCGCGGTCACCCGCGAGGCCGTGGCGAGCAGCGAACAGCGGCTGCGGGACGCTCTCGACCAGATCCTGGGCCGGCGGTAGCGGGGCGCCGGCCGGCGCACGCCGGCGCGGCGCGCCCCTCGGTCGAACCGGACGCGAACCCACCTCGAACCGGTGCCGCGAAGATCGGCGCAGCGTCTCTCGCCCCGCACCTCGCGAAGACACCTCGCGAAGCCGACGGACATCGTCACCGCGGCGGGGGGACGAGACGCGCACCTAAGCGGAGGAGGCGCATGGTGGACTTCGGCGACGATCCCTATCCCGAGTACGCGTGCCTGCGTGCGAAAGAGCCGGTCCGGCACGTCCTGGAGGGCGAGGGTCTGTACGGCGTGCTGGTGACCCGGGACGAGGACGTGCGCACGCTGCTGTCCGATCCCCGGATGAGCAAGGACCCGCGCACCGCACCGGCCGACTGGCAGGAAGCGGGCCGGGGACGGCCGTTGGAGGACCGGACCGGACTCGGGACGCATCTGCTGACCACGGACGGGGCCGAACACGCGCGGCTGCGCCGGCTGGTCTCGACCGCGTTCACCGCCCGCCGGATCGAGGGCCTGCGTGGCCAGGTGCAGCGGATCACGGACGGACTGCTGGACGAGATCGTGCCGCGGGGCCGGGTGGACCTGGTCACCGAGTTCGGGTTCCCGTTGGCGATCACGGTGATCTGCGAGCTGCTGGGAGTGCCGGCGGCGGACCAGGAGGTGTTCCGCCGCTGGACCAAGGACTTCCGCCGGTGGACGAACAAGACCGCCGACGACCCGTCCGGCGAGGCAGGCGCGCGGCCGGTCGGGCTGCGCGACCTCCTCGGATATCTGACCGAGCTGGTCGCGAGGCGTCGCCGCGAGCCGGCCGACGGTCTGGTCGACGCCCTGATCGCGGCCCGGGACGCCGGCGACCGGCTGGACGAGACGGAGCTGCTGTCCATGCTGTCCCTGCTGCTGGTCGGGGGCTTCGAGACGACGGTCAATCTGATCGGCAACGGCATCCTCACGCTGCTGCGCCACCCCGGCCAACTGGCGCTGCTGCGGGAGCGGCCGGAGCTGCTGGACTCGGCGCTGGAGGAGATGATCCGGTATGACGGGTCGTTCGAGACAGCGACGTGGCGCTTCCCGCTGGAGCCCGTCGAGATCGCCGGTACCCGCATCGAGAAGGGCTACCCGGTGCTCCTGTCACTGGCGTCGGCCAACCGGGATCCGGCGCGGTTCACGGCACCGGACCGGTTCGATGTCACCCGCGCCGAGAACGGACACGTGGGGTTCGGACGCGGGGCGCACTTCTGCCTCGGTGCTCCGCTGGCCAGGCTGGAGACCCGGATCGCCTTCGAGGCGCTGCTGCGCAGGCTCCCCGGTCTCGCCCTGGCCGTACCGGTCGGGCAGTTGCGGTGGATGCGGAGCCTCACGATCCGCGGCCTGGAAGCGCTGCCGGTCACGTTCGACGCGTGCCCGCCACATCAGTGAAGGGAATCACATGCCAAACGCTGTGTTCATGGTGCGGGCGGTGAGGTCACGGTGAAGCGCCGAGTAGTCGTCACCGGCCTCGGCGTGCGCGCCCCGGGGAGCAGGAACGCCAAGGAATTCTGGGAGCTGATCTCGTCCGGCACCTCCGCCATCCGCGCCATCACACTGTTCGACGCGTCGGGATTCCGCTCCCGGATCGCGGGCGAGTGCGACTTCGACCCGGTGGCGGAGGGCTTCTCCGCGCAGGAGATCCGGCGGTTGGACCGGGGTGCGCAACTCGCTGTCGCGGCGGCCAGGGAAGCGGTCGCGGACGCCGGCCTGGACATGGACAGGACCGACCCGCAGCGCACCGGGACCAGCGTCGGCAGCGCCATCGGCGGCACGATGAGTGTGGCCCAGGAGTACGGGGTCCTGTCCGACAACGGCCGCAAGTGGCTGCTCGACCACGAGTACGCGGTGCCGCACATGTACAACTACCTCATCCCGACGTCCCTGGCCGCCGAGGTGGCCTGGGAGGTCGGTGCGGAAGGCCCGGTGGCACTGGTGTCCACGGGGTGCACCGCGGGCATCGAGTCGGTGTCCCATGCGGCGCGGCTCATCCGCGAAGGGGCGGCCGACGTGATGCTGGCCGGCGCCTCGGACGCGCCCGTGTCACCGATCTGTGTCGCGTCCTTCGACGCGGTCAAGGCGACGACGCCGCGCAACGACCAGCCGGCCACCGCGTCCCGCCCGTTCGACCGCACCCGCAACGGGTTCGTGCTCGCCGAAGGCAGCGCGATGCTGGTGCTGGAGGAACTGGACCACGCCAGGGAGCGCGGCGCGCACGTCTACGCGGAGATCGGCGGGTGGGACGTGCGCGCGAACGCGTTCCACATGACCGGGCTGCGGGCCGAGGGTCCGGAGCTGGCGAAGGCCATCGAGGTGGCCCTGCGCATGGCCGAGCGCACACCCGAGCAGGTGGACTACGTGAACGCGCACGGCTCCGGCACCGACCAGAACGACCGGCACGAGACCGACGCGTTCAAGCGGAGTCTGGGCGAGCACGCGTACCGGACCCCGGTGAGTTCGATCAAGTCCATGATCGGCCACTCGCTGGGCTCGGTCGGCTCGGTCGAGATCGCGGCATGTGCGCTGGCCATCGAGAACGGGGTGATTCCGCCCACCGCCAACCTGCGGGAACCGGACCCGGAGCTGGACCTCGACTACGTGCCGCTGACGGCGCGGCCCGCCCGGCTGAACACGGTGCTGAAGGTCGGCAGCGGGTTCGGCGGTTTCCAGAGCGCCATGGTGCTGACCCGAGGGGAGCGCTGATGGGTACCGCGGTCGCGGGCCGGGAACACCGCACGGCGTCCAGACTCCGGCGCGCGGTGATCACCGGCATCGGCGCGGTCGCGCCGAACGGGTTCGGCACCGACGAGTACTGGGACGCCGTACTGCACGGGCGCGGCGGCATCGACCGGATCACCCGGTTCGATCCGTCCCAGTACCCGGTCAAGCTGGCGGGCGAGGTGCCCGACTACGACGTCCGCCGGCACGTCCCCGGCCGGCTGGTGCCGCAGACCGACCAGGCGACCCGGCTGGCGCTGATCGCGATGGACGCCGCGGTCGGCGACTCCGGACTCGAACTGGCCGCCATGCCGGGCGATCGGATCGGTGTCGTCACCGGCATGTCCGTCGGCGGGCTCGAGTACAGCCAGCGCGAGCTGGAGAAGCTGTGGCGCCTCGGCAGTGACCATGTGAGCGCGTACCTGTCGTTCTCCTGGTTCTACGCGGTGAACACGGGGCAGATCTCGATCCGGCACGGGGTGTCCGGTCCCGGCGGGGTCCTGACCGGGCAGACGAGCGGGCTGGACGCGCTCGCGCAGGCCCGCAGGTTCGTGACCGACGGTCTGCCGGTGGTGCTGTGCGGTGCGGTGGACAGCGCGATGTGCCCGCTCGGCTGGGTGATCGAGCTGGCCGCCGGCCGGATGAGCACCGTGGCCGACCGGACCCGGGCCTACCTGCCGTTCGATACCGCCGCGTCCGGCTACCTGCTCGGTGAGGGCGGCGCGATGTTCACCGTCGAGGACGCGGAACACGCACGTGCGCGAGGGGTCCGGCCGTACGGCGAGGTCGCCGGGTACGCCACGGCCTTCGACCCGCGGCCGGGTTCGGCACGGGAGCCCGGGCTGCGCCGGGCGATCGAGTCCGCGCTCGCGGACGCCGGCGTGGCGCCGGGCGAGGTGGACGTGGTGTTCGCGGATGCGGCCGGCGTCGCCGAGCTGGACCGCGCCGAGGCCGCCGCCCTCACCCACGTGTTCGGTCCGCGGGGGGTTCCGGTGACCGCCCCCAAGACGATGACCGGCCGGCTCTATTCCGGTGGTCCGGCGCTCGACGTGGCCACCGTGTCGTTGAGCATGCGGCACGGCGTCATCCCGCCCATGATCAACGTGACCGACCCGGTCCGGTCCGATCGGCTCGACCTGGTGCGTGATCGGCCGAGGGAGGCCACCGTGTCCACCGCACTGCTGCTGGCCCGCGGCGAAGGCGTCAACTCCGCGATGGTGCTGACTGCGATGTGACGGTCGCCTGACGGACCATTCGCACACCTGTCGTTACCGGCCCGCTGTCGCCTCACCGCGGCAGCGGCCACCGTGTTTTCCTGCCGCGCGTCCCACCCCGCCCTTCCCGTACGCGGCGATCCGCAGTCCTTGCTCCCCCCTGCCGCTCGCCGCAACGTTACTGCGGACACCGTACGATGTTTGATAGCCTAAATGTGTGATGCCCGAAACAGTCACGCCGGGCGCTGTTGTGGCCGCCCTGGCGAAGGTCGTCGAACATGCCTTGCTGCGCGTGGAGTTGACGCTGCCGCAGTACCGGATGCTGTCCGTGCTGACCCGGTCGGATCCGCCGACGGCATCGCGGGTGGCATCGATGCTGTCCGTGACGCCGGCGACCGTCACCGCGGTCGTGGACGGCCTGGTGGCCGGCAAGTACGTGCGGCGGGAGCCCGATCCGGACGACCGGCGCAAGGCCACGCTCGTGGTCACCAGCTCCGGCCGGCATCTGCTCACCACCGCCGACCAGGAGATCAGCCGGAAGCTGGCCGAGGTGGCCGCGTTCCTCGACGAGGAGCGGGCCGAGCGGGCGCTGGCCGCGCTGGCGCTGTGGCACGAGGCGATGAAGAGCGAGAAGCAGGGCGAGTGGATCGTCCCCGAGGGCGCAGAGAAGGGAAGGACCAGGTGAGCGAGACGTATCCGCCGCCGAGCGCGGCCATCGACCCCGATTCGAGCCGTTCCTGGTTACGCCGGGCCTGGCCGCTGGTCCGGGCGCACCGCTGGATGTTCGGCACGGCGCTGGTGTCGTCCGGGATCAGCCTGCTGGTGTCCGTCCAGGTACCGAAACTGATCCAGGACGCGGTGGACAACTCGATCGTGTCGGACCGGGTGCCGCTGTCGCACTACCTGTGGTGGCTGCTCGCGCTGACGGTGGTCATGCTGCTCGTCGGCTTCCTGTCCCGGCAGTTGCTGTTCCGCACCGCGGCCAAGATCGAGTACGACTTGCGCAACATCACGTACGGGCATCTGACCGCCATGTCGTTCCCGTTCTACGACAGGGTGCAGACCGGGCAGTTGCTCTCCCGCGCCAACTCCGACATCCGCGCGGTGCAGATGTATCTGGCGTTCGCGCCGTACCTCCTGGTGCAGTGCAGCATCTCGCTGGTGGCGTTCGGGTACATGCTGGCGATCAACGTGCCGCTGGCCGTTCTGGCCATGCTGCCGATGCCACTGCTGTACGTGACCAGCCGGCGCATGCAGCGCTCCTTGTTCCCGGTGTCGTGGCTGATCCAGTCCCGGCTGGCCGAAGTCGCGACCGTGGTGGACGAGAACGTCAACGGCGTGCGCGTGGTCAAGTCGTTCGCGGCCGAACGCAGGCAGCTGTCCCTGCTGCAGAAGGCCGCGGCGAACGTCCGCTGGGCCAATGTGAAGGACGCGGATCTGCGCGCACGGTACACACCGGCGGTGCAGAACCTCCCCCGTGTCGGCATGGCGATCGTGCTGCTGTACGGCGGACACCTCGTCATCCAGGGGAGCCTGGGCGTCGGCGCGATCCTGGCCTTCAACGCGTATCTGCTGATGCTCCAGGTGCCGTTCCAGGTGATCGGCAACCTGATCACGCTGGGACAGCGGTCGTCGGCCGCCGCCAAGCGGCTGTACCAGATCCTGGACGAGAAGCCGGAGATCGTGGACGCCGCGCGGGCACGGGAGATCACCGGGGCGCGCGGTGACGTCCGGTTCGAGGACGTCACCTTCGGCTACGGCGACGGCCCCGACGTGCTGCACGGGTTGTCACTGGAGTTGCGCAGCGGCGAGACGGTGGCGCTGGTCGGCCGGTCCGGCAGCGGAAAGTCCACCGTGGCCAGGCTGCTGCCGCGGTTCTACGACGTGCGGGGCGGTTCCGTCACCGTGGACGGCCACGACGTGCGGGAGCTGACCCTGCACAGCCTGCGGGACACGGTCGGCATCGTGCTGGACGAGCCGTTCCTGTTCTCGGCGTCGGTCCGCGACAACATCGCCTACGGACGGCCGGACGCGGACATCACCGACATCGAGCGGGTGGCCCGGTCGGCCGGGGCACATGAGTTCATCACCGAGCTGTCCGAGGGTTACGACACCGTCATCGGCGAACGCGGCTACACCCTGTCCGGCGGGCAGCGGCAGCGCATCGCCATCGCCCGGACGCTGCTGGTCAATCCGCCGGTGCTGGTGCTCGACGACGCCACCAGTGCCATCGACGTGCAGGTGGAGCAGGAGATCCACGCCGGGCTGCGGGCCCTGTTCGCCGGCCGGACGACGCTGATCATCGCGCACCGGCCGTCCACGATCAGCCTGGCCGACCGCGTGGTGCTGCTGGACCGCGGCCGGATCGTCGCCGACGGCACCCACACGGAACTGCTGGCGAGCACACCGCTGTACGCGGAAGTGCTGGCCCAGGCGGACGAGAGCATCGAGGAACTGGGAGGTGTGGCGCGATGACGGTCACCGGAGGTGGTGGCGGCGCGGCGTTCAACGGCGGCGGGCGGGCCACCGCGTCGGCCCACCCGTTCGCCGGCGTTCCGCCCGAGATGCGGGCCAGCGTCGAGGAGCTGCTCAAGACCGAGCCGGACCACGCCGAGCCGGACGTCGTCTTCGAGCACTCCCGGCCCGATCCGGACGGCGCCCGGCTGAATCTGCGCCGGCTGGTCCGCCCGTACTGGCCGATGGCGCTGCTGGCCGGCGTGTTCGTGGGCGCCGAGGCGCTGATGTTGCAGGCCGGGCCGAAGCTGACCCAGATCGGCATCGACGACGGTGTCATGGGCAAGGACAACGGCGCGTTGGCGCTGGTCGCGGGCCTTTACCTGGTCAGTCTGGTGGTCACCGGTCTGGCCCAGGCGGCGCGGGTCAAGGTGACCGGGCGGATCGCCGCGTCGGTGATGAACGACCTGCGGGTCCGGGTCTTCACCCAGTTGCAGCGGCTGTCGCTGAACTTCTACACCGGTGAGAAGACCGGCGTGATCATGACCCGGATGACCGGCGACATCGAGAACCTCCAGGCGCTGCTCCAGGAGGGCCTGGTGCAGTTGGCCGTCCAGGGCCTGACCATTGTCATCGTCACCGTCATCCTGTTCACCTACGACGTGCAGCTGGCGCTCATCACCATCGTGCTGGTGGTGCCCGTCCTGACCGTGCTGTCCCTGTGGTTCCGCCGGGCGTCCGGCAAGGGCTACCTGCGGGTGCGGGACACCGTCGCCGATGTGGTCGCCGACCTTTCCGAGAGCCTTCAGGGGGTGCGCATCGTCACCGCGCACAACCGGCAGCGGCGCAACACCGAACACCACCGGCAGGTCACCGGCAGGTACTACGACGCCAACGTGCGCACCGGACGGATCAACTCGATCTACACGCCCAGCACCCAGGTCCTCGGCGTCGCCGGACAGCTCGCGCTGCTGGCCATCGGCGCCGGCATGGTCGCCGACGGGGACCTGACGATCGGCGAGCTGGTGGCGTTCCTGCTCTACCTGGGCACCTTCTTCCAGCCCATCCAGCAGCTGGTGCAGATGTACAACACCTACCAGCAGGGCCAGTCGTCGATCGTGAAGCTGCGGGAGCTGTTGAGCGCCCGGCCGGGGGTCGAGGAGCAGCCGGGGGCCGTCGACCTGCCGAAGATCGAGGGCGAGATCGTCTTCGACGACGTGACGTTCGGCTATCTTCCTGACCGGCCGGTGATCGCCGGCGTGTCGCTGCACATCCCGGCCGGTGAGACCGTGGCGTTCGTCGGTCCGACCGGCGCCGGCAAGTCCACCCTGGCCAAACTGGTCAGCCGGTTCTACGACCCGACCGCCGGCCGGATCCTCATCGACGGCCGCGACCTGCGGGAGGTAGGGATCGAGTCCCTGCGCCGGCAGCTCGGCGTCGTGCCGCAGGAGCCCTTCCTGTTCGCCGGGCCGCTTCGGGACAACATCCGCTTCGCCGCCCCGGATGTCTCCGACGATGAGGTCCGGGAGGCGTTGCGGGCGGTCGGTCTGGTGGACGTGGTCGAGCGGCTGCCCGCCGGTCTCGACACCGTCGTCCAGGAACGCGGCCAGTCCCTGTCCTCCGGTGAACGGCAACTCGTCGCCCTGGCCAGGGCTTTCCTGGCCCAGCCCCGGGTGCTGGTGCTGGACGAGGCGACGTCCAACCTGGATCTCCAGTCCGAGGCCAAGATAGAGGCTGCCCTGGACGTGCTGCTGGAGGGCCGCACCGCGATCCTGATCGCGCACCGGCTCTCCACCGCCATGAAGGCCGACCGCATCGTCGTCGTCGACGAGGGCCGGATCGTCGAGGTCGGCGCGCACGACCAGCTCGTCACCGCGGGCGGCAGGTACAGCGAGATGTACGCCACCTGGACCAGCCAGACCGCCGGCGTCCACTGAGCCGCCTCGCGAGTCCCGCTGCCGGACCCGGAGCGGGACTCGCGGGCCTCCTGGCGCGTACTCCTGCCGGTCGGACGTGTCCGAGGGGGTCAACTCGGGTTCGGCCAGGGCAGGTCGGTCTCGACCGGGGTGTCGTACCGGACACCGGGCACGTCGAAGCCGTACAGGGCCCGGGACTGGCCGCGGAACCACCTGAGGTCGGCGAGCTCGGTGACGGTTTCGGGGGTGAGCGACCGCCAGCGGTCGGTCACGGCGGCCTGCACCGGCGCGGACAGCTCCCAGCGGTCGAGACGGATCCGGCCGCACTCGTCGAGGTCGGGCCGGTCCGCGGTGAGCTGGTCCCAGAGCTGGACCGACTGCTGGACGGGGGACGGGAAGCGGTCGCCCAGGACGCCGCGGAGCAGGCCGGCGTAGAGCGGGATGCCGGGGGTGCCGGTCAGCGCCTGGCTGACGGCGGCCCCGTTCACCGAGGTGTAGGCGCGGCCGCCCACCGCGGCCAACCGCCTGTTCAGGGCGTTCGCGGTGTTCTCCAGGTCCACCTTGGCCGCGCCGATCGTGCCGTTGCGGTAGATCGCCGAGGTCAGCGGCGAGCCGATGTAGCTGAGGGCGACGGTGCGGAAACCTTCGCGCAGCAGGCCGCGGTCGGCCAGCGCGGTGATCCAGCGGGACCAGTCCTCGCCGCCCATGACGCGCACTGTCGCGGCGGTCTCGGCGCTGGTTGCCGGAGCCAGGACGGTCTCGCGCAGCAGCGCGGCGCCGTCGTCGGCGAACTCCAGGTTCCAGGTGGAGTGCGGTGCGCCGAGCGGCTTGATCACGGACCGGTGGGTGACGCCGCTGCGGGGGTCGGTGCGCCGGGGCGCGGCCACGCTGTACATCAGGTAGTCCACACCGCCGAACCGTTTGGCCAGCAGGTCCAGTGTCTCGGTCTTGGTGGTGTCCGCGAACGCGTCGGCGTTGCGGAACGAGAAGTCCGACCCCGACTCGCGGGCGATCGCCGCGGTGGCGATGGTGCGGTACCACCCGGCCGTCGCGCTGCGGTGTCCGGCCGGCCGCTCCAGGCTGATGCCCACGCCGTCGATGCCGTACCGCACCAGCCCCGCGATGGTGATCGCCAGACCGTAGCCCCCGCTGGAGCCGATCACCAGGGCAGTCGGCCGCCGCCGCGGTGGCCGCTCGGGCGCCCGGACTTCCGCCCGCGTCAGCTCGACGCCGCGAAAGCAACCGGCCGGATGCGAGTCGAGCAGCAGGTACCCGTGTCCCGTCGGGCTAACGACTCGCTCGGACATCGGCACCTCCGGTCAGACGTCCACCAGGAGCTGTCAGGGGTCGCATCCTCGTCTCCTCGGGTGTTGAGGTTCCTGCCGCGTCAGTTGTCGAGCAGTGACTGCTTGAGGTGCCGGGCCAGATCGCTCGGTGTCGAGTGGTGGGACACCGATGAGGAATCGAGGTGCAGACCGGTCGCCGACTTCAGGCGGTTCCGCAGGGTCAGCATGGACAGCGAGTCGAACCCGAGTTCGCTGAAGATCTGGTTCGGCTGCACGACGTCCGCCGACTCGAGCCCGAGTATCGCCGAGATGTGGGTGCGGACCAGGCCGGACAGCATGTCGTCCTGGTCGGCTTCCGGCATCGCCGCGAACCGTTGCCGCAGTGACGTGGTCGAGACGGCGCCTCGGCCCACGGTGCGTTTGCCGGTGGTCCTGACCAGTGATCTGAACACCGGCACAAGCGGCTTGCCGGTTCTGGCCCGCCGGGTCAGCTCGGCCAGATCCAGTCGGGCCGGGATCAGCGCGGGTTCGCTCGCGCGACGGGCGACGTCGAACAGCGCGACGGCCTCCGACATCCCCAGTACGCCGAGTCCCGCGATCCGGGTGCCGCTGGACGGTTCGTCGCCCAGCGCCCAGGGCCCCCAGGCCAGTGACACCGCCGCAGCGCCCTGGGCCCGGCGCCGTCGGGCGAGCGCGTCCAGTGCGGCCGCCGTCGCGGCGTCCACAGCGGTTCCGCCGCCGCCCACGGTCCCCGCGAACGACGAGCACAGGACGAGGGTGGCGGCCCCGGCCGCCCGTTCGACATTCTCCGCGGCCGTGATCCGCGCGCGTACCGCCTCGGCGAGCGCGTCCGGTGTCAGCGTGGCCGGCTGATCGTTCGGCAGTTCCTCCGGTATGTGGACGATCATGCTCAGCGGGTGCTCCGCGGCGAGTCCGTCGATCAGGTCGCGCAGTGCCGCGGAGTTCTCCGGGTCGCACGCCTCAGTGGTGACTGGGGCGTCCGGTACGGGGGCTTCGGCGCCGGTGAGCACGACCCGGTGGGCACCGGGGCCGGAGACCAGGTGCCGGGCCAGCCGTGCGCCGATCGCCGTGCTTCCGCCGGTGATCAGTACCGTGTTCGAGGGCTCGTCGCACCGCTCCGGGGCACTGGCCGGCTTGACCGGTGCGAGCCGCGGAACCCTGACCTTCCCCCCGCGCAGCGCCAGGTGGGGCTCGCCGAGCGTCACGGCTCTGGGCAGTATCCGCCACGACTCCTGGTCGGCGTCCACGTCTACGAGTACGAGCCTGCCGGGGTGCTCCGCCTGTGCGGACCGGAGCAGCCCGGAAACCGCGGCGCCCGCGAGGTCGACGGCGGCGGCGCTGAACGCGGGGACCGCGGAGGTGGTCAGGAACACCGCGGTCGCGGAGGCGAGCGCCTCGGTCCGCAGGAAGTCCTGCAACTGGTGCCAGGTCTCCCGCGTGGCGGCGGCGGCCTCCCCGCCCGTCGCCACGGTGAAGACCAGGTAGTCCGGCACCGCCTCGCCGGCTTCGGCCAAGGCACCGAGTTCCGGGTATGCCTCGGTGGGCACACCGGCGGCCGTCAATCCCGCCCGGGCCAGTAGCGTGTCCGCGCCAACGACGGCCCAGTCGGCCTTGCGCGGCAAGGACTTCGTGGCGTGGTGGTCGGCCCACACCTCTTGGTACAGGGCGTGCAGTTGTGCGGCTTTCGCCGCCTGCAACTGCCCCGAGGTGATCGAGGTGGTGCCGACTCCACCGACCTCGGCGACCGGGTCGCCCACGTCGTCGGCCAGCAGGATCGACACCGACCCGGCGCGGTTCGGGCTGATCCGCACCCGCAGGACGGTCGCGCCGATGCCGTGCACGGCGACACCGCGCCAGGTGGTCGCCAGAGCTGGGCCATCCCCGTGGGCGGCGTGGAGTGTGGCGTCGAGGAGTGCGGGGTGGAGGTTGTAGGTGTCCGGGTCGGTGGGGAGGCTGACCTCGGCGTAGACATGGCCGTTGTGGTGCCACATCCTCCGCAGCCCCTGGAATGCCGGACCGTAGTGGTATCCGTGGGCGGCCAGGTCCTCGTAGGAGACTTCGAGGGGCTGCGCGCCGGCCGGCGGCCAGCTGCTCAGGTCCCAGTCGGCGGACGGTGCGCCGGAATCGAGGACGCCGGTGGCATGGCACGTCCAGGACCCGCCGGCCGCGGTGTCCGGACGGGCATCGACCCGGATCGGCCGCGCCCCCTCACCACCGTCACCGGCGGGCTCACCGACCTCCACCCGCAGCCGCAGCGCACCACGCTCCGGCAGCAGCAGCGGGGACGACACCGTCAGCTCACGAACACTCCCGCAGCCCACCTGATCCGCCGCGTGCAGCGCCAGCTCGACGAAGGCGGCACCAGGCAGCACGGTGGTGCCGGCCACCTTGTGATCGGCCAGCCAAGGATGGGTATCCAGGGAGATCCGCCCGGTGAGGACCGTACTGCTCGCCCCCTCGACGACCGCACCGAGCAACGGATGATCAGCCGTCGTCAGCCCCGCCCCACCGACATCACTGCGTCCGGTGCCGGGCTTGAGCCAGTACCGCTCCCGCTGGAACGGATAACCGGGCAGCGTCACATGCTGACCACCATGCCCGTACGCCGGCACAGCACCGGCCGTGAACGCCTGCCCGGCCGTGAGCAGGAAGTCGGCCAGGTCACCACCGTCCCGCCGCAACGTCCCGAAATTCCGGGCAGGACTGTCCGTGGCGTCGATGGTTTCCTGAATGCCGGTGACCAGAACGGGATGAGGACTGCACTCGACGAACGTGTCATGACCGTCCGCCAGCAGCAGCCGCGTGGTCGCCTCGAACTCGACCGGACTACGCAGATTACGAAACCAGTAACCGGCATCCAGTGCGGTGGTGTCGATCCGTTCCGCCGTCACGGTCGAGTAGAAGGGAATGTCACCGGACCGGGGACTGACCGACGACAGCACCTCCGCCAACTGCGCGCGGATCTGCTCGACATGCGCCGAATGCGAAGCGTAATCGACAGGGATCCGCCGGGTGCGGAAACCATCGGCGCGGAAGACAGCCTGGAGTTCGTCCAAGGCCGAGGCGCTGCCGGAGACCACGGTGGACGCGGGACCGTTCACCGCGGCGACATCGATATCGCCGTGCCACTGGTCGAGGCGGGCCCGTACCTGGTCGGCGGGCAGCGCGACGGACACCATCCCGCCCTGCCCGGCCAGCGCGCGAATGGCCCGACTGCGCAACGTCACCACCCGGACGGCGTCCTCCAGCGACAACGCCCCCGCCACACACGCCGCCGCGATCTCACCCTGCGAATGCCCCACCACCGCCGCCGGACGCAGACCGTACGACTCCCACAACGCCGCCAACGACACCATCACCGCGAACAACGCCGGCTGCACCACATCCACCCGCGCCAGCAGACAAGCACCCTCATCCGTCAGCAGAACCTGCCGCAGATCCCACTCCACATGAACCGACATCGCACGAGCACACTCGTCCAGACGATCCCGGAACACCCCAGCCGTCGCATACAAGTCGCGGGCCATCGCATCCCACTGCGACCCCTGCCCCGGAAACACCAGCACCGCCTTGCCGGCACCAGCAGTCCCCGTCACCACATCATCCGAGGCCACACCCTCGGCAAGAGCAGCCAGCCCCGCACCCAACCGCTCACGACTGGCACCCACCACCACCGCACGGTGCTCGAACGCCGTACGCGCCGCCAACGTCGCGGCCACATCCACCACCGAAAGACCGGGGTTCGCGGCCTCGGCTATCCGCCGTGCGTAGGCCCGCACCCCTTCTTCCGTCCGCGCCGACACCACCCAGCTCACCGGAGAGGACGACGTCGACTTTTCGTCCTCGTCCACCTGATCCGTCTGCGGTGCCTGTTCCAGGATCACGTGGGCGTTCGTGCCGCTGATGCCGAACGACGACACCCCCGCCCGACGCGGCCGCCCCGTCGAAGGCCACTCCCGCGCCTCGGTGAGCAACCGCACCCCACCACCACTCCAGTCCACATGCGGCGTCGGCTCACCCACATGCAACGTCGCCGGCAACACACCACGCCGCAACGCCTCCACCATCTTGATGACACCACCCACCCCCGCCGCCGCCATCGTGTGCCCAATATTCGACTTCACCGACCCCAACCACAACGGCCGACCCCGCCCACGCCCACCCCCATACACCGCCAACAACGCCTGCGCCTCAATCGGATCCCCCAACCTCGTCCCCGTCCCATGCCCCTCAACCGCATCAACCTCCAACCCCGACAACCCCGCACCCGCCAACGCCTGCCGAATCACCCGCTGCTGCGACGGACCATTCGGCGCAGTCAACCCATTCGACGCACCATCCTGATTCACCGCCGAACCCCGCACCACCGCCAACACCCGATGCCCCCGCGCACGCGCCACCGACAAACGCTCAAGCACCACCACCCCCGCACCCTCACCCCACCCAGTCCCATCAGCCAACGACCCAAAAGCCTTGCACCGCCCATCCGGCGCCAACCCACGCTGCCGCGAAAACTCCACCAAAATCCCCGGCGACGACATCACCGTCACCCCACCCGCCAACGCCAGCCCACACTCCCCACCACGCA
>NZ_JBFAAP010000083.1:0-24139 GCF_040639815.1 Streptomyces sp. NPDC023723 | reverse complement strand
TGCGGGACGAGGTGGCCGCCGACCGGGCCGAGGCGCGCCGCCCGGTGCCCGAGGTGCGGTCGGTGCCGGGCGGGTCGCCGCATCCGGGTGCCGCCAAGGAGACGGACGACGGCGGGTACCGGTACGCGCTGCCCACGGTGCTGGTGCGCGGCCCCGGGGGGCGGCGCGCGGTGCCGGGATGGCGGCCGTTCGAGGCGTACGCCGCCGCCGTCGACGCCGTCCGCCCCGGGCTCCGTGCGGCCGGGCGGGCGCTCGCCCCCACCGAGGCGCTGGAGCGCTTCCGGAGCCTGACGGAACCCGAGCGGAGTCTGCTCGCGCCGGGACCGTGGCCGCCCGCCGGCGCGGTGCGGGTGGACACCGCGGGCGGGCCGCTGTGGCTGCACCCGGACGAGGCCACGACCCACCCCGCGAGCACCGGCCGCACCGCCACGCGGTTCCTGACCCGCGAGACGACCGACCACACCCCGGGCCCACCCCGGCGGATACCGCCCGCCCCGCCGGCGGGCGCACCGCGTCGTGCGGGTGGCTCCCGGCGGCACTCGCGCGGCGGCCGACCGGACGGCCTCTGATCAGCCGTCATGTCCGTCCCGCGCAATGAGACATCGATTGGTGTCCATTGACAGCGGCCGACTCCTCCCCGAGGATGGCCGCATGCTGACGACGCACCCCGGTGTGGTGTGCCGCTACGTGGATCTGCGGCGCACCTGTAGCGCTCTCTGTCGCTGACCGACCGCCGCCCACGGCCCCTGGCCGCGCCCGCGTTCCTCGTGCGCGCCGGCCTCCTGTCGCGCTCCGCGCCCACCGCGGCGCCGCTTTCCCGGTTCGCCGCTTCACCTCCCCGTCTCCCGGCCGCCTCCCGCGTACTCCCGTATCGGCATGCCCGCCGTGCGGCACCCGCGCGCCTCCGTTCCCCGCGGCCGCACCCATCAGGAAGACAGACATGCCCCGACGCCCCCGCTTCGCCAGAGGCCCGCGCGCCGCCGCGCTGGGCACCGTGCTCGCCACCCTGCTCGTCCCCGTCCTCGCCGCCTGCGGCGGGGCCGGCGCCGCGGCGGGCGGCGCCGCCACTCTGAAGTGGACCTCGACCTACTTCCCCACCCACTGGGACCCGGTGGTCGGCGGCAGCGGCGCCCAGTTCCGGGAACTCGCCCTGGTCTACGCGTCGTTGACCAAGGTCGACGAGAAGGGCGAGGCCGTGCCGGACCTCGCGAAGAGCTGGAAGTACAACGCCGAGGGCGACGAGATCACCTTCCGGCTGCGCTCCGGGCTGAAGTTCAGCGACGGCGAACCGGTGAACGCCGCCGCGGTGAAGGCGGCCGTCGAACGGGCCAAGAAGCAGAAGAACTCGGCGCTCTTCGGCGACCTGACATCCATCAAGTCCGTGACCGCGAAGGGCCTCGACGCCGTCTTCCACCTCACCCAGGTCGACTACCAGATCCCGCAGCTGCTCGGTGAGCGGGTCCTCCAGATCGCCAGCCCGAAGGCGGCGAAGTCGCCGGAGCGACTGGACCAGAACCCGGTCGGCGCGGGGCCGTTCGTCATCACCCAGCTCGTCCCGGGCACCAAGGCGGTGCTGACGAAGAACCCGGACTACTGGGACGCGGAGAACATCCACATCCAGAACGTGGAGCTGACCTCCGCGCCGGACTCCTCCACCGTGGTCTCCGGACTCCGCACCGGCGTCTACAACTTCGCCGACATCGACCCCAGCCAGGCCGAGAGCGCCAAGAAGGCCGGCCTCGACGTCTTCGTGCAGCCCGGCTTCAACGCCTCCAACATCAGCCTCAACGTCAACAAGGCGCCGTTCGACGACGACCGGGTGGTCGACGCCGTCCGGTACGCCGTCAACCGCCAGGAGTTCGTCGACAAACTGACTTTCGGTTACGGGGAGGCCACCGACCAGCCGTTCCCCAAGGGGTACGCGGCCTACGACCCGGAGTCGGAGAACGCCTACCCCTACGACCCGGCGAAGGCGAGGAAGCTGCTGGCCGCGGCCGGTCACCAGGCCGGTGACATCAAGCTCGACCTGGTGATCCCGGCCGAGGACCCGGGGGCCGAGATCGTCCAGTCCCAGCTCGCCAAGGTCGGCATCACCGTCGACATCAGGATCGACAAGAACTGGGCCACCCCGTTCTTCGCCAAGGACCTGACGTTCTCGCTCTACAGCACCACCGGCCGGGACTCCGCGGTGCAGACCCTCACCGCGCACTTCGGTCCGGACGGTCCGCTCAACCTCAGCTCGCCCTACGAACCGGCCGGCTTCGAGGCGGCGGTGGCCAAGGTGCGGCAGACCCCGCTGGACGACCCCCAGTACACCAAGACCCTCCAGGCCGCCACCCGGGCCGGCCTGAAGAGCGACGCGCTGGTGTTCACGTACTCCCAGCCCAACCTCATCGCCAAGAGCAAGTCGGTCTCCGACCTGCCGAAGAACCCCGCGCACCTCAACTGGACCGGCGTGACCATCGCGGGTGCCTCGTGACCCGGCACTCCCCGCGCCGGGCCCTGGCGGTGGCCGGCCGGTCGGTCGCGGTGTTCGTGCCGGTCTTCGTGGTCGCCACCTTCGTGACGTTCGCGCTGCGCTCGCTCAGCGGGCTCAGCCCGGCCCGCATCCAGCTCGGCGAGGAGGCCACCCCCGAGGCCGTCGCCCGGGTGGAGGCCCAGTGGGGACTGGACCGGCCGTTCCTGGTCCAGTACTGGGACTGGTTCACCGGCGTCCTGCACGGGCAGCTCGGCACCAGCTGGACCAACGGCGCCGACATCTCCACCCTCATCGGGCTCGGTCTGGGCGTCAGCCTCTCGGTGGCGTTCTTCGCGCTGCTCATCGGTGTGACGCTGGGCTTCGTGCTCGGCACCCTCGCGGCGCTGCGCCGCACCACCTGGGTGGACCGCGCGGTCACCGGCTTCGTCACCGTCATCTCGGTGATGCCCGCCTTCGTCGTCGGCATCGTGCTGGTCACCGTGCTCGCGGTCGGCCTCGGCCTGTTCCCCTCCGGCGGTTACGTCCCCGCCGCGCAGGGCGTCGGCCCCTGGCTCGCGCACATCACGCTCCCCGCGCTCGCGCTGAGCCTGGACGTGGTCGCGGACGTCGCCCGCCAGTTGCGCACCAGCCTGGTGTCGGCCTACGGCGAGAACTACGTGACCGGCGCGGTGGTGCGGGGCCTGAGTCCGCGCCGGGTGTTCTTCGGGCACGTCCTGCGCAACGGCCTGGGCCCGACCCTGGCCACGCTCGGCCTGAAGTTCCCCGCGCTGGTCGGCGCCTCCGTGGTCACCGAGTGGATCTTCGGTCTCCAGGGCTTCGGCCGGTTCGCCAACGACTCCGCGCAGGCCGGTGACGTACCGGCGGTGCAGGGCGTCCTGGTGGTGTCGGTCGCGCTGGTCGTCTCCTTCAACCTGATCGTCAACCTGGTGCTGGCCCGCGTCACGCCGGCCGCACAGCGAGGAGTGTGACCGTGCTGCGCCGTGTCCTCGGCCTCACCTCGGGCCGGATCGCCGTGACCGTGCTGGTCCTGATCGCCCTGCTCGCCGTCCTCGGCCCGCTGCTCGCCCCGCAGGACCCGCTCGCCGCCGGCGACAACGCGCTGGCCGGCGTCTCCGGGGCGCACTGGCTGGGCACCGACAACCTGGGCCGCGACGAACTGAGCCGGCTCCTGGACGGCTCCCGGGTCAGCGTCCTGGGCGCCCTGGAGGTCGCGGTGACCGCCCTGGTCGTCGGCGCGGTCCCCGGCATCCTGTCGGTCTACCTGGGCCGCGCCTTCGAATGGGTCACCCTGCGGCTGGCCGACACCCTGGTCGCGCTGCCGTTCCTGCTGTTCGCGGTCGCCGTGATCGCGCTGCTCGGCAACGGCCTCACCCAGGCGATGCTGGTCACCGGCGTGCTGGTGGCGCCGCTGTTCTACCGGGTGGCGCGGGCCGCGACGCTCTCGGTGGCCCGCTCGCCGTACGTGGAGGCCGCGATCATCTCGGGGGCCTCGGTCGGCTGGATCGTCCGGCGCCACGTCCGCTCCAAGGTGCTGGCGCCGATCGCGGTGGCGTTCGCGCAGACCGTCGGCACCGGGTTCGTGATCGTCTCCAGCCTGACCTTCCTCGGCATCGGCGTACAGCCACCGGACCCGACCTGGGGCGGGCTGCTCGCCTCCGACCTGGGCTATCTCGGGCAGAAACCGTGGGCGCCGGTGGCCCCCGCGCTGCTGATCATGGCGACCGTCTGGGCGGGCAATCTGCTCGCGGACGCGATCCGGGACGTGTCCGGCGAGTCCGGCCGGGCCCTGCTGCGGGCCCGCCAGGTGAAGCGGACCGAACCCACTCCCGCCGGAGGTACGCGATGACGACCCTGACCACCAAGGACCTCCCGGCCCGGGACACCCCGCCGGATGCCCCCGCTCCGCCCGTCCTCGCCCTGCGCGACGTGCGGGTCACCGACCGGGCCGGCGGCCGGGAGATCGTGCACGGCGTCGGCTTCGAGCTGACGCCCGGCAAGACCGTCGGCATCGTCGGCGAGTCGGGCAGCGGCAAGACCCTCACCTGCCGGGCCGCGCTCGGCATCCTGCCCGCCCACTTCGAGATCAGCGGCGGCACCATCGAGATCGAGGGCACCGACATCGCGACGCTGACGCCCGCGCGGTGGACGCGGCTGCGGGGCGCGGTCGTCAGCGCCGTCTTCCAGGACCCGGCGTCCTACCTCAACCCGTCGGTCAAGGTGGGCGCGCAGATCGCCGAGGTGGTCCGCGTCAAGCTCGGCCGCAAGCGGCGCGAAGCCCGCCGGCGCGCCGTCGAACTGCTGGCCGCCGTCCGGCTGCGCGACCCGGAACTCGTCTACGGCCAGTACCCGTTCGAACTGTCCGGCGGCATGCTCCAGCGGGTGCTGATCGCGGCGGCCGTCGCCGCCGGGCCCCGCGTCCTCGTCGCCGACGAGGCCACCACCGCGCTCGACGTCACCGTGCAGGCCGAGATCCTCGACCTGCTCGCCGAACTGCGCGAGCGAACGGGCCTCGCCCTGGTCGTGGTCTCCCACGACCTGGCGGTGGTCGCCCAGTTGTGCGACGAGGTGCTGGTCATGCGGCACGGCGAGGTCGTCGAGCAGGGGCCGACCCGGTCGGTGCTGGCGGACCCCCGGCACGAGTACACCCGGCTGCTCGTCGCCGAGCACGAGCAGTACGGACTGGAGAAGTTCCGCACCGCCCACCCCTTCGAGGAGACCCCATGACCCCGCGTCCCGTGCTGGAGGTCACCGGCCTCACCGTGCACTACGGCCCGCGCCGCCGGCGCAGGCAGGCCCTGGACGGCGTCGCACTGACCGTGGCCCCCGGTGAGACCGTCGGCGTCATCGGGGAGACCGGCTCCGGCAAGTCCACCCTCGCCCGGGCCGTCCTCGGCCTGGTGCCCGCGTCCGCCGGGTCGATCGTCATCGACGGCGAGGACGTCACCGGCCACGGCGACCGGCAGTGGCGCGCGCTGCGCCGCCGGGGCGTGGTCCAGTACGTCTTCCAGGACCCGCTGCGCAGCCTCGACCCGGACCTGACCATCGAGGAGTCGCTCACCGAGCCGCTGCTCGTACGGGGAGTGCCACGGGCCGACGCGGCCGGCCGGGCCCGGGCGTTCCTGGACCGGGTGCGGCTGACCGGCGACCTGCTGGACCGGCTGCCCGGGGAGCTCTCCGGCGGCCAGCGGCAGCGGGTCGCGGTGGCCCGGGCGCTGGTCACCGAGCCGCGGCTGGTCATCCTGGACGAACCGGTCAGCGCCCTGGACTCCGCCAACCGCGTCCAGATCCTCGACATTCTCAAGGAGCTGCGGGCCGGCGGGGTGGCCATGGTGTTCATCTCCCACGACCTGGGCTCGGTGGCCGGCACCGCCGACCGGATCGCCGTCCTGTACCGGGGCGAGCTGGTGGAGACCGCCGCCGCGCACGACGTCGTCAACCGTCCCCAGCACCCCTACACCCGCCTGCTGGTCGGCTCCGCCCCCACCCTGCGCGGCGCCTTCGCCGACCGGGCCGAACGCGACCGCCTGCGCGCCCTGCTGCCCGCCTGACCCCCTTCCGCAGACCCCTCGCACAGACAGGAACACCATGTCCCGCACGCTCCATCTCGCCCTGCACCCCTACGGCGTCGGCGGTCCCGGCCAGCACGGGCTGTGGAAGGACCCGCGCGTGGCGAAGAACGCCAGCATCGACATCGGCTACTACATCCGGCAGGCGCGGGCCGCCGAACACGCCCTGTTCGACGCGCTGTTCATCGTCGACAGCCAGTTCATCAACGCCACCTACCCGTCCCACTACCTCAACCGGCTGGAACCGCTCACCCTGCTGTCCGCGGTCGCCACCCACACCCGGCACCTCGGCCTGGTGGGCACGGCCAGCTCGACGTACAACTCGCCGTTCAACCTGGCCCGGCGGTTCGCCTCGCTGGACCACATCAGCGGCGGGCGGGCCGGGTGGAACGTGGTCACCAGCTTCGACACCGGCACGTCCCGCAACTACGGCCTGGACGAACACCTCGACTACCCGACCCGTTACGGCCGCGCCCTGGAGTTCGTGCAGGTCGCCCGGGGCCTGTGGGACTCCTACGAGGACGACGCCTTCCCGGCGGACGTCGAGCGGGGCGTCTTCCTCGACCCTGCCAGGCTGCACGAACTGAACCACACCGGCGAGCACTTCAAGGTGGCCGGTCCGCTGAACATCTCCCGCTCGCCGCAGGGCCAGCCGGTGATCTTCCAGGCCGGAGTGTCCGAGGAGGGCCGCGACCTCGCCGCCCGGGTCGCCGAGGGCATCTACGCACCGGGCGGTTCGCTGACGCAGGCGCGGGAGTACTACGCCGACATCAAGCGGCGCACGGCGTCCTACGGCCGCGACCCCGAGCACCTCAAGATCTTCATCCACGGCGGTCCGGTGGTGGCCGCCACCGACGAAGCGGCCCGGCGCCGGGAGCGGGAGATCTTCGAGGAGGACAACGACTTCGCCAGCAACCTGGCGCTGCTCGGCCGGTCCTTCGGTGCCTACGACTTCGGCGCGCACGACCTCGACGCGCCCTTCCCGGACGTGGCGCACCTGGCGGAGAAGGGCGGCCGCACCGGCGCCGCGAAGATCATCGAGCGGGCCCGGGAGCAGGGCCTGACGCTGCGCCAGGTGGCCGACTCGGTGAACGAGTTCCGGCGCTCGCCGTTCGTCGGGGCGCCCGAGACGGTGGCCGCCGCCATCGAGGAGTGGTTCGCGGCCGGCGCCTTCGACGGCATCAACCTCGCCTTCCGCACCGACGACGAACTGGAGCTGTTCGTCGACGGGGTGGTGCCGCTGCTCCAGAAGCGCGGACTGTTCCGCACCGAGTACACCGCCGACACGCTGCGCGGCCACCTCGGGCTGCCCGTCCCGGCCAACCGCCACACCGAGGCCCGCCGCCTCGCGAACAGGAGTGCCTGACATGACCGAGTACGCCGACCACCACGCCCCCGCGGGACTGCGCACCCGCGGCACCGTCCTCGTCGTGCCGGGCCGCGGTGAGACGCCCGCGACCTACGGCCGGCTCGGCCGGCGGCTCGCCGCCGACGCCTACCGGGTCCGGGTGACCGACGCCCCGGACCTGGACGCCACCGACCTGCCCGGCTCGCTGGCCCGGTTCGGTGCCCGGCTGGCCGCGGCGGTCGAGGGCGCCGCGGGGGACGAGGGGGTGGTCCGTCCGGTGGTGCTGGTGGGCGCCGACTCCGGGGCCGCGGCCCTCGCCGCGCTGCTCGGCCGGGCCGGGACGCCGGCCGTCGTGGCACCGGACGCCGTCGTGCTCGCCGGGCTGCCGGGCCGGGCGGGCGCGAAGACGGACAGCTGGGACGACGAACTCGACGTCCGCACCTCCTGCCCCACCCACCGGGCCGTGCTCACCGAGGACCGGGGGGTGCGGCGCGGCGCCCTCGACGCCACGCTGCCCGCGGCACTGCTGACCGCGGTCCACGACGCCGCTCTCCCCGTGCCCGCCCTGCTGCTGGCCGGGGACGCCGACCCGCTCGCCGACCACGAGAGCCTGGTCCGGACCGCCGCCGCGCTGCCCCGGGCCCGGCTCTCACTGGTCCGCGGCGCCCGGCACGACGTACTCAACGACCTCCAGCACCGCTCGGTGGCCGCCGAGATCGTCACGTTCCTGGAGACCCTGCGCAATGAACTGCGGCCCCTGATCACGGTGGCGTCCAGCGCCTGGTGAGCGCCGCCACCGACCGTTCCCCGTCCCCGCCTCCGGAAGGTCCCTCATGGCTTACGTCCTCTCCGTCTCCGGCAGCCCCTCCCCCACCTCCCGCACCGCACGGCTGCTGCGCCACCTCGACGACCGGCTCCGGGTGCAGGGCCACGAGGTGGTGCCGCTGGACGTGCGCACCCTGCCCGCCGACGCGCTGCTCGGCGCCGACTTCGGCCATCCCGCGATCGTCGAGGCGACGGCCCTGTTCGAACGGGCCGACGGAGTGGTGATCGGCACCCCCGTGTACAAGGCGGCCTACTCCGGACTGCTGAAGTCGCTGCTCGACCTGCTCCCGCAGTACGCGCTGGCCGGCAAGACGGTGCTGCCGCTGGCCACCGGCGGCAGCACCGCCCATGTGCTGGCCATCGACTACGCGCTGCGCCCGGTGCTGAGTTCGATGGGCGCCACGCACATCGTGCCGGGCTGGTTCACCCTCGACCGGAGCATCCTGGTCGGCGAGGACGGGGCCCTGACGGTGGCGCCGGACGCGGCCGGGGCCCTCGCGGAGGTCACGGACCGGTTCTCCGCGGTGCTCGGCGGCCGGACCAGCGCGCCGGTCCCGGCGGCCTGACGCCGTCCCGATCCGGGGACAGGTCTGCGCCGAACGGGGGAGGCGGGGCGGTCCGTGGGAATCCGATGCCGTGAGCGGTCAAGCAATGACTAGGACACGTACGGAGTCGGAGATCGGTATGCCCCTGAGGAAAGCCCTGGCCTGCGCGCTCGGCGCCGCGGTCTGCACCGGCCTGCTGGGAACCGGCTGTGCCCCGGAGCCGCGGGGCTCCGCCGCCCGGGGCACGCCCGTGCCCGGCGCCCCGCCGGAGCGCACGGCGCACCGCCCGCTGCCCGGTGTCGGGCCCGCCCTGCGCGACCGGGTGCCGTCCGCCGCCCGGCAGGCCGTGGTGGTGCGGGGCGGGGCGGAGGACGACAACCGGGCCCAGGTGGTCCTGTACGAGCGGGGCGCCGACCACGGCTGGCGGGCGGTCGCCGGTCCCTGGCCGGCGCACAACGGGCTGCGCGGCTGGACCAGCGAGCACGAGGCGGGCGACCTGCGCACCCCCATCGGCGTGTTCTCGCTCAGCGACGCCGGCGGCCGGCTGCCCGCCCCGTGGGCCCGGCTGCCCTACGACGAGGACCCGGAGTTCCACGCCGAGGGCACCGGTCACCTCGGTGAGCCGCTGGAGGGCTCGTTCGACTACGTGGTCGCCATCGACTACAACCGGGTGCCCGGCACCACCCCGCTGGACGAGACCCGTCCGATGGGTGAGGACAAGGGCGGCGGGGTGTGGATCCACGTCGACCACGGCGGGCCGACCAACGCCTGTGTGTCGCTGCGCGCGGAGCACATGCGGGTGCTGCTGAAGGCGCTGGACCCGGCCCGCAAACCGGTCGTCGTCATGGGACCCGAGGCGGCGCTGAAGGAGTGACCGGGGCCGGCCCGGGCACCGGCTGCCAGCTGATCCGGGTACCGCACAGCGCCACCACGGCCGCCGACCCGGCGACGGCCCCCATGCCCCACGCCAGCGAACTGGCGTCCGCGACGAAGCCGATGAGCGGCGGTCCGGCCAGCAGGCCGGTGGTGCCCATCGCGGCGACCAGGGTCAGCGCGTCCGAGCCCTGCCGGGCCGCCGCCGCGTAGACGCAGGGCGTGACGGCGGCGATGCCGAGGCCGACGCAGGCGAAGCCGAGCAGCGCGGGCAGCACACCGCCGGCGAGCAGGGCGCAGGTCAGGGCGGTGGCGGCCAGCGCGCTGCCGAACAGGACGACCCGCCGGTCGCCGAAGCGGTCGCGCCAGCCGTCGGCGAAGAGCCGGGCGACCACCATCGCGCCGGACACCACGGCGATGCCGAGCGGCGCGAGCCCGGCCGACGCGTCGACGACGTCCTTGAGGTAGAGGGCGGACCAGTCGTTCATCGCGCCCTCGGCGATCGTGCCGAACACCATCGCGCAGCACATCCAGCAGGTGAGCGCGGTGGGGACCGTCCAACGGCGGCGCGGCTTGCCGGCCACCGGCGCGGGCGGTGCGTCGTCCGTGAGGAGTCCGGTACGGGCGGTGGCACCGAGGGCCAGGAGCAGGGCGACGGCGACCGCGAAGTGGGCCGTGACCGACCCGGTCAGCGCGGTCATGCCGGAGGCGACCAGGGCGGCGAGCAGCGATCCGGCGCTGAAGGTGGCGTGCAGCCGGGCCATGGTGGTGCGCTCGAAGCGGGCCTCCAGGGCCGCTCCCTGCGCGTTCATGGCGACGTTGAGACAGCCCACCAGCAGCCCGTCCACGCACATGACCAGCAGGGCCACGTGGTAGTTCGGCGCCGCCGCGAGGGCCAGCAGGAGCAGGGCCAGGCCGAGCTGGGAGAGCAGGGCGAGGCGCCGGGAACCGAGCCGTCGCATCAGCCAGGCGACCAGCGGGAAGGAGACGGCGGCGCCGACGCCGGCGGCCATCAGGAGCACGCCGACCTCGGCGGTGCTCAGCGCGAGGTCCGTCTTGACGGCCGGGATGCGCGCCGCCCAGGTGGCGTACTGGAAGCCGAGGGAGCAGAACAGCGCGGCGGCCGCCAACTGGCCGCGGTGGAAGGGGTCGTGGAGTCGGGACACGTATCAGCTCACTTCGCGCGGGGCCGGCACCGGCCGGGACATGTAGACGGCGTCGGCGCCGTAGCCGCCCGTGGGGACGACGTCCGGGTGCGGTGCGAAGCCGCGGGCCGACCAGAACCGGTCGCTGCCGCCCACGGCGACCAGCGAGATCCGCTCGTCGCCGCGGGCGCGGGCGGCGCCGGTGAGCCGGCGCAGCAGGTGCCGCGCCAGTCCCCGGCGGCGCAGGGCCGGCGCGACGACGATGTCGTGCAGATGGAGGTTGCCGGGCGGTACGGCGACGGGCTCGGTCCGGCCGAGGTCGGGGACGGTCAGCGCCGGGTACGGCAGGGCCAGCAGGTATCCGGCCGCGCGGCCGCCGACGTCCGCGACGAAGCAGGTGCCGGGCGAGACGGCCGCCCGGGACTGGAGCGCGGCCCGCCCCTCGCAGAGGCCGAGCGGGGCGTAGGCGTCGCGCTCCAGTGCCACCACGGCGTCCCAGTCGGCGGCGGTGATACGGCGGACCCGTACGGGTTCAGTCATCGGCGCCGCCGGTGACGGTGTAGGGCAGCGGGGCGAAGCCGTTGAATCCGCGGGTGGTGTAACTGAGCGCGTAGGCGCCCGAGGACAGCACCCACACCGGGTCGCCGGAGGCCAGCGTGCGGGGCACCTGGACCAGACCGTCCTCGTGGGAGTAGGCGTCGTCGCTGTCGCAGGTGGGTCCGGCGACGACGGCCGGGACGGTGGGGCCGGGCCGGTGGCCGGGGAAGACCAGCCGGTACTGGAGGGCGTCCATCTCGTAGAGGCCGTTGAACTTGCCGCAGCTCAGGTACAGCCAGTGCCGGTCCGTGCCGTCCGGGCCCCGGCGCCGGGCGAGCCGGGCGACGTGCGCGCGCACCGCGCCGTGGTCGGCGACCAGGTACCGGCCGGGTTCGACGACGAAGTCCAGGGGGCCGCCGTGGGCCCGGCGCAGGGTGTCCATGCCCTCCCGGAGCACCGCGAAGATCTTGTCAAGTGGCGGGTCCAGGGGGTCGCCGTGCCGGTCGAGGTAGCCCCGTGCGGGCAGGCCGCCGCCGAGGTTGACGTGGTCCGGGGCGATGCCCCGGGCGCGCAGGGCGCGCAGTACCTCGGCGAGGTCCTCCACCGCGGTCCGCCACGCCTCGGCCGTCATCTGCTGGGAGCCGACGTGCACGGAGAGCCCGGCCGGCACCAGTCCCGCCTGCCGGGCCCGGACCAGGACCCGGACCGCGTCGGCGGGCGCGCAGCCGAACTTGTGGCTGAGGCCCCACACCGCGCCCGCTCCGCCGGTCGCCACCCGGCAGAAGACCCGGGCGCCGGGCGCGTGGGCGGCGAGCGCGGCCACGTCCTCCAGGCTGTCGGTGGCGAAGGTGCGCACGCCCAGGCGGTGCGCGGCGGCGATGTTCCGGTCGGACTTGACGGTGTTGCCGTAGTGGACGCGGCCGGCCGGCACACCGGCCCGCAGCGCCTGCTCGATCTCGGCGGGGCTCGCCGCGTCGGCGCCGGCGCCCGCCCGGGCCAGCGCGGTGACGACCTCGTCCGCCGGGCACGCCTTCAGCGCGAACCGGACCTGGACGCCGGGCAGTTCGCGGCGCAGTGTGGCGTGGGCGCGGACGATGCCCGCCAGGTCCAGTACCAGGCGGTCCGGGCCGGCGGCGGCGAGCGCGGCGGCGAGCGGTGCGCTGAGCACCCCCGGGGCCGTCCGCGGTGGCGTGTTCACCCGGGCTGCCCGGGCGGCGCGGTGAGCGGGGTGGTCCGGGCGGCGGCCATCAGCGGCTGCCACGCCTCGGTGAGCAGCGCGAAGTCCGCCATGTCGTCGCGGGCCTCGTCCAGCAGGCGGTCCCGGCGGGCGGCCAGCAGGTCGGCGACGCCGGCCCAGCGGCCGCCGAGGCGCCGGTAGGCCGTGTCGACGGCGTCGAGCCGCCGGAGGTTCTCCGTCCGGTCAAGGCCGGTGCTCTCCCGGGCCAGCGCGGCGATCGCCTCGGAGCGGACCCGGCCGGTGTGGTCCAGCAGGGTGTCGCCGGCTTCGGCCATCCGGTCGTAGACGTGGTGGAAGTAGAGCATCGACAACAGGAACTTGACGAAGCGCGTCTGGTAGGCGCGGAAGCCGTCGTCGGTGCGGCGTTCGGCGGTGTAGTAGTTGACGATGTGCCGGTTGTGCAGGACGCCGGGCAGCCGGGCGTCGTGCACCAGGTGGATCAGGAAGTAGTCGCTGCCGATGGTGTCCCGGGCCGGTGGCAGCGGTACCCGTTCGTGCACGCCGTGGAAGGCGATGTTGCACATGTCGACGCGCATCGGGTCGACCAGCGTCAGCGTCGCGTGGTCGGCGGTGAAGGCAGCGGTGCCGGCGCCCCGGAAGGACTCGTCGGCCAGTTCGCGTCTGGCGGCGGGCGTCCAGTGGCCGGGCGCCCACAGGCCGACCACCTCGCGGTAGACCTCGGGGTCGGCGGCGCGCATCTCGGCGATGTCGACGGAGAGTTCGCCCACGAAGGAGCCGCCCACCATCGCCACCGGCCGGTCCGCGTACGCCGCCGGCAGGTCGGTGGCGGTGACCTCGGCGTGTGCCGGGAGGCGGCCGAGGGCGGCCAGTTCGTGGTGGACGGGGAAGACGGTGCGGCCGGCCAGCCGCTGGTAGCGGCTGTCGGAGTCGCGGCGGTGCACGGACTCGCAGCCCAGCGCGGCGGCGATCAGGAAGGCCCGGTCGGTGCAGGCGCCGTAGGAGAGGCCGTCGGGCAGCAGGAGGTCGAGGAGCAGGTCCGGCTTGGTGCTGCCGGAGCGGGTGACGATCCGGGTGAGGAAGGCGCGCTGGGCGGCCTCGTCGAGGTGGTGGACGGTGACGCGGGGGTGCGCGGGCAAATTCCTGAGCACGGCGGTGTGTTCGGCGCGCACGGCGGCGGCGCAGGAGTCGAGGATCAGTACCTGGACGTCGACGTCGGCGTGTTCGGCGGCGTGGGCGGCCTCCGCGCCGAGGGCCGTGATGGTCTCGGGGCAGGCCCGGTTGGTGGGCAGGGTCAGACAGATGCGGCGCATGCGGCGTCCCCGGTGGCCTCGTCGGTGTCGCTCCCGTCGCGCCAGGACTTCAGGCCGAGCAGGCGGGCGCCCAGGTCGTCGAGTTCGGCGGTGGGGTACCGCTGTGCCTCGGGCCGGTCGATGTCGCCGAGCAGGGTGGCGTTCCAGTCGGGGGTGGCCAGGGTGCGCCAGGACTCGACCCGGGAGCGGCGCAGTGCCTCGTGCTCCTCCAGCGCGGGCATCATCGACAGGTACTGCACGGCGCGCACGCCGCGGCCGGAGGTGTTGGGCGCGACGCCGTGGGCGAGCAGGCCGTTCCAGATCAGCAGGTCGCCGGCCTTCAGGTCGGGCCGGACCACGGGCAGTTCGGCACGGTCGACGGCGGGCCGGATGGGGTCGCGGCCGGCCGGCTGGCGGGCCTTCCAGTCCTCGAAGCGGCGGAAGAGTTCGGGGCAGCACTGGAAGCCGCCGTGGTCCGGCTCGGTGTCGTTGAGGGCGATGATGCCCTGCACCCGCTGGGGCAGCACACCGAGGGTGGTGTCGACGTCCCAGTGCAGTTCGATGTCGAAGCCGCGGTCCCGCGCCTCGATCAGGGCGCGGTCGCGGTTCTTGACGTTGGGCGGGTTGAGGTTGAGGCGGTCCAGGGTGACCCAGAGCTCCTCGCAGTCCCATACGTCGGCGAAGGCGTCGTAGACCCGCCGGGTCTGGCGGCTGTCCCAGATGAGCTGGTGGTGGTACGCCTCGACGAAGCCGTAGATGTGCAGTTCGCGGTCGAGGTCGGAGCGGTAGCGGCGCTCCTCGTACCAGGTCTCCGGGCGGTCCGGGTGCAGGCCCTGGAAGTCCCAGGCGAAGTCCAGCAGCCGCTTGGCGGACTCGGCGGGGACGGCCTGCTCGACGACCGTGTAGCCGTAGGTCTGCCAGTGTGCGAACTGCTCCTCGGTCAGCACCCGCAGCGGGCGGGTCTTCACCAGGTCGCGCAGTTGGGTGCGGGCGAGATAGGTGTCGGCGTCCGCGCTGAAGTAGGGGACGTCCGAGGCGGCTCGGTACAGGTAGGGGTCGGATGTGGCCATGTGGTGCTCCAAGTCGTCGCCGTCGCACCTGCCGTGGACGGCGGTCTGTGCGCGAGGCGTGCCGCTGTGCGCACGCGGGAGGGGGGCTGCGGGGTTCCGCTCGGGGCCGGGTGGCGGAGCGGGGGCGGCGGACACCGGACCGCGGTGCCTCGCGCCGAACGTGGCCTCACAATGGACTAGACCAAGTGGCGGTGTCAACACCCCTGCCGAACAGCCCCGTTGACTGAAATTCAAGATCCTCGGCCCCGGCTCCACCCTTGACACACCTGGTTAGCCTGGGCGCATCGTGGGCTTGGTCTGTACCAGCAAAACACCCGAAAGGCGCGGCCGATGACCTCCAGCAGCAACCCCGGCGGCGCGTTGCGCCGGCTCGCGCTCAACGTCCTCCAGCCGGGCTTCGTGGGCACCGAGGCACCCGGCTGGGTGCTGCGCGCCGTCGCCGACGGACTCTCCTCCGTCGTGCTCTTCGCCCGGAACATCGACTCCCCGGACCAGGTGGCCCGGCTGACCGAGCGGCTGCGCGCCGAGAACCCCGCACTGATCGTCGCCATCGACGAGGAGGCCGGGGACGTCACCCGGATCGAGTCCGCCGCCGGCTCCAGCCGGCCCGGCAACTTCGCCCTCGGCACCGTCGACGACCCGGAGCTGACCGAGGCCGTCGCGGCCGACCTGGGGCGGCAGCTGCGGGCCGCCGGGGTGAGCCTGGACTACGCGCCCAGCGCGGACGTCAACTCCAACCCCGACAACCCGGTGATCGGCGTGCGGTCCTTCGGGACCGGCACCGACGTGGTGTCCCGGCACACCGCCGCCTGGGTGCGCGGGCTCCAGTCGGCGGGGGTGGCGGCCTGCGCCAAGCACTTCCCCGGGCACGGGGACGTCGCCGTCGACTCGCACCACGACCTGCCCGCCTACCTGGCCGGCCGCGAGGAGATCGAGGCGCGGGCGCTGCCCCCGTTCCGGGCCGCCGTCGACGCGGGTGCGCGGGCGGTGATGAGCGGCCACCTGCTGGTACCCGCCTACGACCCCGGCCGCCCGGCCACCCTCAGCCGACGCATCCTGCACGACCTGCTCCGCGGCGAGCTGGGCTTCGACGGCCTGGTCGTCTCCGACGCCATCGAGATGGCCGCGGTGACCCGGGCGTACGGCATCGGCGGGGCGGCGGTACGGGCCGTGGCGGCCGGGGTGGACGCACTGTGCGTCGGTGGCGAGAGCGCCGAGGAGTCCACCACCGAGCTGCTGGCCGGCGCGCTGGCCGGCGCGGTGACCGACGGGGCACTCGCCGAGGAACGGCTGGCCGACGCGGCGCGCCGGGTGGCGGAGTTCGCCGACTGGTCGGTGAAGCTGCGGGAGTCGGCCGGCGACGCGCCGGGGGGCGGCGCGGGCATCGGGCAGCTCGCCGCCCGCCGGGCCGTCCGGGTCACCGGAGCGGTCCGGGACGCGCTGCCCCTGCCGTCCGCGCCGCATGTGGTGGAGCTGGCGCCGGCCACCAACCTGGCCATCGGCAAGGAGACGCCCTGGGGGATCGCCGCCGCGCTGCGGGAGCGGCTGCCGGACACCACCTCGGTACGGGTGCACGGGCATCAGCTCCAGGCCCGTACCGTCGCGTTGGAGGAGTGCGCGCTGCGCCCGGCGGTCGGGCGCCCGCTGGTGGTCGTGGTCCGCGACGCCGCCCGGCACGGCTGGATGAGCCGCGCCGTCACCGACCTGACGACGGCCCGCCCGGACGCCGTACTGGTGGAGATGGGGCTGCCGCACCCCCTCACCGAAGGCGCGGTGCAGGTCTTCACGCACGGCGCGAGCACCGCCTCCGGGGTGGCCGCGGCGGAGGTCCTGACCGGCGGCTGACCCGCGCCCGCGCCGGCGCCGGGGTCAGCCGACGCTCGACCGGCCCTGCCGCCAGTAGCCGTGGAAGGCGATGTCCGACTTGGGCATCGCCCACTCCCGCACCAGGTGCCGGCGTACCCCGGTGGCCAGCCGGGACTCGCCCGCCACCCACGCGTATCCCCGGCCCGGCCGCGGCTCGGCGCGCCGCACCGCGTCGAGGGCCGCCGCGCCGGGCCCGGCACCGTCGCGGGCCAGCCAGTGCACCGTGACGCCCTCGGGAACACGCAGGCCGGTGCGGAAGTCGGCCCGCTCGGGCACCTCCAGGAACACGTCCGCGGTCAGCGAGCCGGGCGCGTCGTCCAGGATGGCCAGGATCGCGGGCAGCGCGCTCTCGTCGCCGACGAGCAACTGCCACCCGGCGTCCTCGGGCGGCAGATGGGTGATGCCCATGTCGAAGACGCCGGCCGGATCACCGGGCCGGGCGCCGCGCGCCCACGCGGCGGCCGGACCGTCGGCGTGCAGCGCGAACTCGATGTCCAGCTCACCGAGTTCCGGCCGGACCCGGCGGACCGTGTAGTTGCGCACCCAGGGCCTGCTCGCCTTGGGCATCAGCAGCAGCTCGGCCATCCACGCCTCGCTGTCGCGGCTCGGCATCCGCAGCCGCCGCTGGCCCGCGCGGGGGAAGAACAGCCGTACCGTCTGGTCGCGTCCCATCGGTTCCAGATGGGCCAGTTCCCGGCCGCCGAGGGTGACGGAGAGGAAGGCCGGGCTCAGCCGCTCGGTGGCCCGCACCTCCAGGGTGATCATGCGCCGGGTCCGGGGCATGCGCACTTTGGGCAGCAGACTCATGGGTGTCTCGCTTCCATGTTCATGGGATCGGGTGCTCGGACCCGGCTGGTCCGGTACGGCTCACAGGTCCACCACGAGCCGCGCCGAACGCGCGCGGGAGACGCACGGGTACATCCGGCCGGCCGGGGCGCCGATGTCGTCGCGGTGGTCGGGTTCGCCGTCCAGGACGGTGAGTTCACAGCTGCCGCAGACGCCCTCCCGGCAGCCCGCGGCCACCGTCCGGCCGCTGTGCGCGAGGGCGTCGAGCATGGACGTGCCCGCCGGCACCTCGACCGTCCCGCCCGACCGGGCGCACTCCACCGCGAAGCCGGTGTCCGGACCGAACTCGCGGCGCAGCGGCCGGAACCGCTCGGCGTGCAGCCGCCCGGCGGGGAACGCCTGCTCGGCGGCGGCCAGCAGCGGCGCGGGGCCGCAGCAGTAGACCAGGGTGTCCGCGGCCAGGTCCGCGGCCAGCGCGCGCGGGTCGGGGCGGCCCTGTTCCCGGGTGGCCACGAGGCGCACCCGGTCCCCGTACCGGGCCCGCAGGCCGGCCGCGAACGGCATCGCGGCCACCGTCGGACCCACGTACACCAGCCGGGCGGGCAGTCCGGCCGCCGTCACCGCCCGCAGCATCGGCAGCACGGGGGTGATGCCGATACCGCCGGCCAGGAACAGGTAGCCCGGCGCCGGCCGCAGCGGGAAGTGGTTGCGCGGCACCGACACCGTCAGGGCGCGCCCGGCGCGCAGGAAGCGGTGGATGTACTCCGATCCGCCCCGGCTGAGGGGGTCGTGGCGGACGGCGATCCGGTAGGTGTCCCGGTCGGCCGGGTCCCCGCACAGCGAGTACTGCCGGGTCAGCCAGTTGGGCAGGGACACGTCGATGTGGGCGCCCGGCTCCCAGGGGTCGAGCGGTCCCTCGGTGCCCTTGAGGGTGAGGGAGACGACGTCCTCGGTGACGGGTTCGAGGCGGTCGACCAGGACGGTCTGCTGGGTCTGTGCTGCCATGGGGTTTCGGTGTCCTTAAGGGGCCTGGGCGCCTGGTCGGCCTGGTCAGTAGAGCTCGCGGTAGCTGTCCTCGAGACGGCTGTCGATGAACCCCGGGTCGACGTCGAGGCCGAACTGCCCGACGGCGACCTCGCCGGCCGACGGCATCTCGTCGGCCAGGGCCTGGGCGGCGGGGTCCCACAGCCGGGACCGGATGAGCGCGCGGCCGCAGTGGAAGTACGCCTCCTCCACCTCGACCAGGATCGCCAGCACCGGCTGCCGGGCCTCCGTCTCCATCCGGGCCAGGACGTCGGGCTCGTCGGTGGGCCGGGCCCGGCCGTTGACCCGCAGCGTCTCCCGCATGCCGGGGATGAGGAAGAGCAGCCCGATGCCGTCGTTCTCGGCGAGGTTGCCGAAGGAGTCGGCGATCCGGTTGCCGGGGCGGTCGGGGATGGCGAGGGTGCGGTCGTCGAGGACCTTGACGAAGCCGGGGTAGTCGCCCCGGGGCGAGCAGTCGGCGCGGCCCCGGGCGTCGGCCGTGGCCATCGTGAGGAACGGCGAGTGGGCGATGAACCGGCGGAAGAAGTCGTCCAGCCGGTCGGTCTTCTTCGCCGCGGTCATCGCGTCGGGCGCACCGAGCCGGGCCCGGACCTCGTCCGGGCCCACACTCCGGTACGGCGTGGCGACATGCGTCATGAAGGGTCCTTCCGCGGGGGCGGTCCGGCGGCCGTCCTTGACGGCTCCGCCGCAGGTCATGACAGTATTGTGAGCAATTGTTCAGGTCGTCCGCCACTCGCTTTCGCGGCGCTGCCCAGGAGGTTGCATGACATCCGGCCGACGTGGTCTCGCCCCACGTAAACAGCCCCGTCAGGTGCGCGCCGAGCTGACCCGGCAGCGCATCCTGGACGCGGCTGCTCACATTTTCGAGGAGTACGGCTACGCGGCGGGCACCACCAACCGGATCGCCGAACGGGCCCGGGTCTCGATCGGTTCGCTCTACCAGTACTACCCGAACAAGGACGCGATCCTGGTGGAGCTGGTGACCCGGCACCTGGAAGCCGGTGAGGCCAGTGTCGCCCGGTATCTGGCCGAGGGGCTGCCCGAGTCGCTGGCGGACATTTTGCGGGTGTTCGTCCGGGCGGCGGTCGAGAACCACGTCGAGGATCCGCAACTGCTGCGGGTGATGGCCGAGGAGGCGCCGCGGGCCCCCGAACTGCTCGCGAAGGTGAACGCGTACGAGGAGGAGCGCATCCGGTACGGCCGGGAGCTGCTGGAGAGCCACCCCGAGGTGCGGGTGACCGACACCGAGGCCGCCGCCCGGCTCCTGGTGACCACGGTGGAGCTGGTGGTCCACAAGATCTGCTCGGCGCGGGTGCCGCTGGAGACCGGCCGGCTGGAGGACGAACTGGTGGCCATGCTCCACCGCTATCTCACCGGCGGGGCGGCTCCGGCGGGCGGCGCAGGAAGCGGATGACCGGGTGGCCGTGGCCGTCGGTGACCTCGGCGCGCACGCCGTAGACCCGTTCGATGAGGGACGGGGTCAGGACGTCGGCCGGGACGCCCTCCGCGACGGCCCGGCCCTCGCTCAGCACCAGGACGCGGTCGCAGTACATCGCCGCGAGGTTGAGGTCGTGCAGCGCGACGACCGTGGTGACGGGCAGGCTCACCACCAGTTCCAGCAGGTCCAGCTGGTGCTGGATGTCGAGGTGGTTGGTGGGTTCGTCCAGCAGCAGTTCGCGCGGTTCCTGGGCGAGCGCGCGGGCGATCTGGGCGCGCTGGCGCTCGCCGCCGGACAGGGTGTGCCAGGACTGGCCGGCCCGGCCGGTGAGGCCGGTGCGGTCGAGGGCGGCGGCGACGGCCCGGGCGTCCGCGGCCGAGCCGGCCGCCCAGGGGCGGCGGTGCGGGATGCGGCCGAGGGCGACGACGTCCCGGACGGTCAGTTCGGTCTGGGTGTCGGTGTGCTGTTCGACGGCGGCGAGGCGGCGGGCCGCGGTCCGGCGGCCGACTTCGGCCAGCGGCCGGCCGTCGAGGGTGACCACGCCGGCGGCGGGGCGCAGCACGCCCGCCAGCAGCCTGAGCAGGGTGGACTTTCCCGACCCGTTGGGGCCGAGCAGACCGACCGTCTCGCCGGGGCGCGGGGCGAGGCTGACACCGTCCACGACGAGCCGCCCGCCGGCCCGCCGGCCCACGCGGTCGGCCCGCAGCCCTCCGGCGGCGGGGGCCGCGGGGCGGGCGGTCCGCGAGGCGGCGGTCTCCGAGTCGTTCACGACCGCCTCCGGCCCCGGTGCAGAATCACCACGAACGCGGGTACGCCGATGAGGGACGTCACCACTCCCACCGGGATCTCCTGCGGGTCGAGGACGGTACGGGCCAGGGTGTCCACCCAGACCAGGAAGACCGCGCCGGTCAGCACGGTGACCGGCAGCAGCCGGGCGTGGGCGGCGCCGGTGAGCGCGCGGGTGGCGTGCGGCAGGACCAGCCCGACGAAGCCGATCGCCCCGGCGCAGCTGACCAGGGCGGCGGTGAGCAGGGCGGTGGCGCACAGCAGCACGAGCCGGGTGCGGGCCACCCGCACGCCGAGGCTCGCGGCGGCCTCCTCGCCGAAGGTGAACGCGTCCAGGGTGGCCGAGTGGACCAGACAGACCAGCAGTACGGCGGCCAGCACCCCGGCGCACAGCAGTACTTCGGTCCAGCCGGCCCCGGTGAGCGAGCCCAGCAGCCAGAACATCACGCCCCGGGTGGTCTCGGCGTCCGCCGACGTCAGTACCGTGAACGAGGTCAGCGCGGAGAACAGCTGCATGGCGGCCACCCCGGACAGCACGACCCGGTCGACGCTGCCGCCGAGGCTGTGGCTGAGCAGCAGCACCAGCGCG
Source organism: Streptomyces sp. NPDC023723 (assembly GCF_040639815.1). Taxonomy (NCBI): domain Bacteria; kingdom Bacillati; phylum Actinomycetota; class Actinomycetes; order Kitasatosporales; family Streptomycetaceae; genus Streptomyces; species Streptomyces sp. NPDC023723. Next base: position 2,755 of record NZ_JBFAAP010000083.1, on the reverse strand, counting down.
AAGGAGACCAGGGCGCCGACGAACGCCCCGGCGGACAGCGACACCGCTCCCCCGCCCACGCCGAGCACGATCACCGCGACCGCGCCGGTCGAGGCGCCGGAGGAGACACCGAGGACGAACGGGTCGGCCAGCGGGTTGCGCAGCAGGGACTGCATGACCGCGCCGCACAGCGCGAGGCCCGCGCCGCACACCGCGGCCAGCAGGGTGCGCGGCATCCGCAGGTCCCACACGATGCCGTCGCGCAGCGGGGCCAGCGCGCCCTGGCCGAGCCCCAGATGGGCGGCGACCGAGGCCCAGACGTCGGCCGTGGAGATGTCGGCCGGTCCGATGGTCACGGCGACGGCGACCGACACCACCAGCGCGGCCAGTCCGGCCGCGGTGAGCAACGGGGTCCGCAGCCCCGTCACTTGACGAGTCCGAGGTCCCGCAGTCCGGCGGCCACCTGCTCGATGCCCTCGACGGTGCGGATGGACGGGTTCATCGCCTGTCCGCTGAGCAGCACGTACCGCTTCTTCTTGACGGCGGTGAGGTTGCGGGTGGCCGGGTTGGTCTCCAGGAACTCGATCTTGGCCGCGGCGGACTCCGCGGTCTGCGACTTGCGGGTCAGGTCACCGAGGACGATGACGTCGGGATCGCGGTCGGCGACGGTCTCCCAGTTGATCTGGGGCCACTCGTCGTGGGTGTCGGAGAAGACGTTCCGCGCGCCCAGGGCCCGGGTGATGGCGCCCGGCGCGCCGCAGCACCCGGCGAGGTAGGGCGACTGGGAGTTGGCGAACCAGTACATGAGGGAGACACCGGACGCGTCGAGGCCGTCGGTGGCCGTGCGCACCCGCTCCTTCAGTTCCGCGACGAGCCGCTCGCCGCGCTGCTGGACGCCGAAGGCGCGGGCCAGGTCGCGTATCTCGCCGTAGACCGTGTCCAGGGTGAGCGGGGTGGAGCGGGAGCCGTCGCCGCCGCTGTCGTTGTCCTTGCCGGCGCCGCAGTCGGACGGGGAGACGTAGGTGGGCACGCCCAGCTTCTCGAACTGCTCGCGGGTGGCGACCCCGCCGGTGCCGAGCGTGGAGACGAAGGAGGCGGTGACGAAGTCGGGTCCGGCGTCCAGGACCTTCTCGAAGGAGGGGTTGTTGTCGGCCAGGCGCGGCACCTTCGCGTTGGCCTTCGCCAGGCCCTTCAGCACCGGGTCGGTCCAGGTGGCGGTGCCGGCCAGGCGGTCGGCGAGCCCGAGCGAGAGGAGGATCTCGGTGCTGCCCTGGTTGAGGGAGACGGCGTGCCGCGGTGCGGACTTCAGGGTGACGGTGTGGCCGCAGTTCTGGAGGGTCACCGGGTAGCCGGCGGCGGCGGAGGCGCCTGCCGACGTCCCTTCCGTCCCGGCGGTGCCGCACGCGGTGAGCAGCGTGAGGGAGGTCAGCAGGAGCAGGGCACTGCGGGGGGTGGAACGGAGCACGGGCATGCCTCGGGTGTCGGGGCTCTGGACGCGGAGCCTGGCCTGTGGTCGACCTCCGCGCGGGGGCGCGGAGGTGCCAGCAGGTCTTCGGACTCGGGTTCGTCCGGACGGGGCGCCTTCCCAGGACGCCCGCCCGCGGGTGCGCGGTCGGTGTCCCAGTGGCATCAGTGCCCCGCCCGTCCCCCTCACCGCTGCGCGTCAGTTCCGGATTCGCACCGGATTCCCTGACCACCGGGGTGGTGGCGTGACTGGCCCCGGCAGACTACCAAGCACCCTGACCGGGGCGGTGCGGCGGGGCGACGGCGGCCAGCCGCTGCCGTATCCGCTCCGCGCCGACCGGGGTGCGCAGCGGCGCGGCGGTCGCGCAGCCGGGCAGTGATGCCTTGACCAGGGCGCTCAGCAGCGCCCGGGGGCCGCTGTCGATGTAGGTGGTGAAACCGGCCCGGCACAGGGCGCGCAGGGCGCGGTGCAGGGCCATGGGTTCGGTGAGGTGGGCGGCGGCCGCGGTGCGCAGCTGGGCGGGGGTGGCGGCCCAGTGCCCCGCCGTGGTGTGCACCGCGAGGGCGGGCCGGGCGATCGGCTGGGTCCGCAGCAGCCCGCGGAAGGACCGGTGCACCTCCCCGAGCAGCGGATGGTGGAAGGCGGTGCGGCTGGCCAGCCGGGTCACCCGGTGCCCGCCGTCCAGCAGCGCCCGCTCCAGGTGCGCGAGCTGGGCGTCGGGGCCGGCCAGGACCACCTGGGCGGGCGCGTTGCGGGCGGCGATCCGGACCTGCGCCGTGCCGCAGGTGCGGATCAGACGGGCCGCCCGGCCGGCGTCGGCGTCGGTGGCCACCATGCCGGCCGCCGGCAGTCCGGCGGTCCGCAGCAGCCGGTCCCGGACGCGCAGCAGTTGGACGCCCTGGCGGACCGTGACGGCCCCCGCGACGGTGAGGGCCGCCAGGTCTCCGACGCTGTGCCCGAGGACCGCGTCGACCCGGGGGCCGGCCAGGTCCAGCAGGACGGTGGCGGCGGCCACCACCGCGGCGTACGTGGCCAGGTCGAAGCCGAGGGGGTCGGCGCGCAGGAGTTCCTCGGGGCCGGGGGCGTCCTCCTCGGTGAGGAGCCGGCCGACGGGGAGGGCGCCGGGGCGGCGGTCCGGCGCGTGGGCGTCCACGGCCGCCAGCACCTCGGCGACCGCGGGCACCTCGCGCAGGTGGCGCAGGGCGCCGGGGAGGTAGGCGCCCTGGCCGGGACACATCAGTACGGTGCGCGGCCGGTCCGCCGGCGCCGGGGAGGTAGGCGCCCTGGCCGGGACACATCAGTACGGTGCGC
>NZ_JBFAAP010000082.1:0-24874 GCF_040639815.1 Streptomyces sp. NPDC023723 | reverse complement strand
CGCGATGAAGATGACGTGCCCGAGATGATCGGGGTGAGCCGTTCTGGCTCCTGACTTGGGTGCCTCAGCAGTGCTGGTCACGTGTACTCCTCGGGGATCGGAAACTCACCCTTGGAGACAGCTCCCGTGCGACAAGTGTGACACGAGTGCGCCGGCGCTCTCACACTGTCCTTGCGCCCGACTGCGGCAGGGCTCAGCCGGTGCGCAGTGTATCCTCCCCGTGGATCTCGGTGACCGGGGTACTCGCCAGGGCACCGGGCAGCGCGCGACGCGAGTTGATCCCGAGCTTGGTGTACACCTTCCGCAGATGCCACTCCACGGTGTGCGGGCTGATGAACAGCTCCGCGCCGATCCGCGCGTTCGTCATGCCGTCCGCCGCGAGTGTCGCGACCTGCGACTCCTGGGGGGTGAGGACGCTCGCCGGCTTGTTCTCCCGTACCCGGGCGTGTTCACCGGTGGCCAGCAGTTCACGGCCGGCCCGCTCGGCGAAGGCGTGTGCCCGCATGCCGTCGAACATCTCGTGGGCCGTGCGCAGGTGTTCCCGGGCCAGCGAACGGCGATGGCCGCGGCGCAGCCACTCGCCGTACAGCAGGTGGGTACGCGCCACTTCCACGGCCACACCGCCGCGGCCGAACTCCTCGATCGCGGTCCGGTACAGATGGTCGGCCTCGTCGCCCTCGGTGAGCAGGGCTTGGCTGCGGGCGGCGGCACCGCGCGCCCAGCCGGAATCGGCGGCGCGGGTGAGTTCGAGCAGCCGGGCGAGCGAGGCGCGGGCCTGGTCCAGCTCACCGCACCGCGTGGCGGCCTCGACGTGTTCGACGAGCGACAGGCCGGTGAAGTTGAATCCGTCGTGCTCGATGCCCGTACGAGCCGCCTCCAGGGCCTCCTCGTAGCGTGCCAGGCCGTTGAAGAGTACGCCTTGGATGTAGCCCATGGCGCCCAGCAGGGACACCTCGCCCCGTTGTTCGGCCTGCCGCCTGGCTTCCTCGACGATGGGGGCGGCGACGTCCGCCTCGCCCCGCCAGGCGGCCAGTACCAGCGTGGCGTACTGGTGCGGGGCGTGGCCGGTCGCGGCGGCGAGCGCGTCGGCTTCGTCGATCATCCGGTCGGCCTCGGCGAAATTGCCGTAGTGGATGTGGACCCCACCGAGGTAGACGAGGGCCGGTGGCAGCGCGCCGAGCGCACCGATGTCGCGGGCCAGCCGCACCGCGCGGCTGGCCAGCGCGTCCCACGCGTGCAGGTCCCAGGCGTAGTGGATGAACGCCTCCAGCGCGACCGGGGCGAGCAGCAGCCAGCGTACGGTCGCCTCCCGGGTGCCGAGTTCCTCCTGGGTGAGTGACTCCAACGCACCGCGCAGTACCGGGACACCGGTCTCGTAGCCGTCCGCGAGGACGGCGGCCACTCCGTCGAGGAGGAGGTCGGCGGACCTGGACCCCGAGGGGGGTGCCCCGGACGCGCGGGCCGCGACGGCGGCGGCGCGGGCGCCTGTCGGGCCGTGCACGCTGCCCGCGAAGATGGTCGCGCTGATGGCCTCCAGGTACGTCTCCCGGGCCAGTGGCGAGCCGGCGGCGGTGAACTGCGCGGCGGCCTCCAGGAGCAGCGGCGCCGCCTCGTCGCTGCGGCTGCGGGCGAACAGGATCCTGGCCCGCAGGCGCGCCAGCCGGGCGCGGTCCAGGCCACTCAGCGGGCACAGTTCGGCCACCGTCGCGAGCTCGGTGGCCCGGTCGGGCGCGGCGGCGGAGAAGTGCGCCTCGGCGGCAGCGAGGGCGCGGCGGCCCCGGGACCGCGGGTCCGGTGTCACCTCTGCCGCGCGCTCCAGCAGTACGGCCTCGGCGGCGATGCCACCGCGCTGCCGCGCGCGGTCGGCGGACCGTTCCAGACCCGCGGCGACCTCCTCGTCCGGCCCGTCGGCGGCCTGCGCGGCGTGCCAGGCCCGCCGGTCGGGGTCGGTGACCGGGTCCGTCGCCTCGGCGAGCGCCCGGTGCACCGCTCGGCGCTCCTCGGGCTCGGCTCCGCGGTAGACGGCGGAACGGACCAGCGGGTGCCGGAAGCGGACGGACTCGCCGAACTCGATCAGACCGGCCGCCTTGGCCGGTGCGGCATTGATGACGATCTTGAGGGTGGCGGCCGCGCGGACCAGCATGCCGGCGTCACCGACCGGTTCCGCCGCCGCGATCAGCAGCAGTGTCCGGGTGGCCGCCGGCAGCGCGCCGAGGCGGCTGGCGAAGTCCCGTTCGACACGGCCGGCCACCGGCCCCTGAACACTGGGGAAAGCTGACGAGTCGAGGCCGTAGGCCAGTTCGGCGGCGCTGCGGCCGCGGGAGAATTCGAGCAGGGCCAGCGGGTTGCCGTGCATCTCAGCCACGAACCGGTCCCGGACCCGCTTCTCCAACCGTCCCCCGACGGTGTTTTCGAGGAGTTCGCCGGCGGCGGCGGTGTCCAGACCGTCGAGCCGCAGCGTCGGCAGGCCGCCCAGCACGGTCCGCCCCTCGGGGTCACGGACCGCGAACACCATGGCGACCACCTCGGCGAGCAGCCGGCGGGCCACGAACTCCAGCGTCTGCAGGGAGACTTGGTCCAGCCACTGCGCGTCGTCCACCAGAACGAGTACCGGCTGGGTCTCCGAGGCGCGGGTGAGCAGGGTGAGCACGGCGAGGCCGACCAGGAAGCGGTCCGGCGGGTCCCCGGCCGCCATCCCGAACGCCACGCGCAGGGCGTCGCGTTGGGGCTCCGGCAGTTCGTCCAGCTGGTCCCAGAACGGCGTGCACAGTTGGTGCAGGCTCGCGTAGGGCAGCTCCATGTCGGCCTCGATGCCGTGCGCCCAGGTCACCTTCACCCGGGACGCCCGGGCGGCAACGTACTCCAGCAGCACCGACTTTCCGATGCCGGCCTCGCCACGGACCACCTGGACATGGGATCCGCCTTCGCGCAGACCTGTCAGCAGGTCGTCGAGCGCCCCGCACTCATGCTGCCGACCGACCAGGTCGGGAGGCGGGCCGACGATCATAAGACGCAGCTCCTTGGGGAAAATCCGGGGAAGTCGGGCTCCCGTAAAGTTGTCACAACGATGCTGTCAACCTTACCCGGGCCGGAACCACACCGAGGGTCCGATCGGCGTGACGGAGTCCACGCCGCGTCCCCCGCCGGAGTTGTCACAGACGGGTCCGCTGTCCGGTCGTGCCCGGACACCGGGAGTTTCCCGGTCGGCGCCCGCCGGCCCGCGCACGCGGTTGTTATGCTCGCCGCGTGCGGGGGTCGGGGTGAGCAGCGGGGACGGGCCGGGGCCGCTGCGTGGCCGGCGCCGTGAGCGTGACGCACTCGAAGCACTGGTTGCGGAGGTGGCAGCCGGACGCAGTGCTGTACTGATCCTGCGGGGTGACGCCGGGATCGGGAAGTCCGCTCTGCTGGACCACCTGGCGGCGCGCGCCGCGAAGTACCGCGTCGCCCGCGGGGCGGGTGCCGAGTCGGAGATGGAGCTCCCGTTCGCGGGCCTGCACCAGCTGTGCGCCCCGTTCCTCGACCGCGCCGGCTGCCTTCCGCCACCGCAGCGGGACGCACTGGCCACGGCGTTCGGGATGAGCGCGGGGCCGCCTCCGGACAGGTTCCTGGTGGGTCTGGCCGTGCTCGGACTGCTGACCGACGTGGCCGCCGAGCGGCCGCTGTTCGTCCTCGTGGACGACGCGCAGTGGCTCGACCGGGTCTCCGCCCAGACCCTGGCGTTCGTGGCGCGGCGGATGCTCGCCGAACCCTTGGCCCTGGTCTTCGCCTCCCGCGAGCAGCGGGGACACGACGAGTTCTCCGGTCTGCCCGAGCTGACCGTCGACGGTCTCGGCACTGCCGACGCCCGGGCGTTGCTGAGCACGGCGGCCGACGGCCCGATGGACGAGCGGATCCGCGACCGGGTCCTCGCCGAGGCCCGCGGCAACCCCCTCGCGCTGCTGGAACTCCCGCACGGCCGACTCGACGCGGAACCGGCGGACGGTCTGGGCCGGCCCGGTCCCGGACCGGTGACCGGCCGGATCGAGCGGAGCTACCTCGCGCGGGTGCGGTCGCTGCCGGCGGACACCCGACGGCTGCTGCTGATCGCCGCCGCCGAACCGATCGGTGATGTGACACTGCTCCGACGGGCCGCCGAGCGGCTGGGCATCGGCCCGGGTGCGGACGGCCCGGCGGTGACGGCGGGGCTGCTCGCCGTCGGGGCCCTCGTGCGCTTCAGGCATCCGCTCCTGCGCTCCGCCGTCTACCGGTCGGCCGGACTCGCGGAGCTCCGGGAGACCCACCGTGTCCTTGCGGAGGTGACCGATCCCGCCCTCGACCCCGACCGCCGGGCGTGGCACCTGGCGCGGGCGACGGTGCGGCCGGACGAGGCGATCGCCGGTGAGCTTGAGTCGTCGGCCGGGCGGGCGCTGGCCCGGGGCGGCATGGCCGCGGCGGCCGCCTTCCTCGCCCACGCCGCAGTCCTGACACCCGACCCGCGGCGCAAGGCGGCGCGCGCCCTCGCCGCGGCTCAGGCGAAACTCCGCGCCGGTGCGCCCGCCGCGGCCCGTGATCTGCTGGCGCTGGCCCGCAGCGGGGTCCTGGACGAGCACGGCCGCGCCCGCGCCGACCTGCTCCAGGCCCAGGTCGCCTTCGCCGCCAGCCGCGTCGACGAGGCGCTCCCCCTGCTGCTGACCACCGCGCGGCGTCTGGTGCCCCTCGACGCGGGTCTGGCGCGGGAGACTTTTCTGGACGCTCTGTCGGCCGCCATGTTCGCCGGGCGACTCGCCTCCGGCGCGGACGCCCGTGAGGTGGCGGCGGCGGCCCAGCGAACCTCGGAAGCAGTCACAGGGCCGCCGCGGACTGCCGATCTGCTGCTGGACGCCCTGGCCACCAGGTTCACCGCCGGCTACGGCGACGCGGTGCCCGCGGCGCGCGACGCGGTGCGCGCGTTCCGCCGGGAGACCGACCCGGAGGAGGTGCTGCGCTGGTCGTGGCTGGCCTCGACACTGGCGGCCGAGATGTGGGACGACGAGGCGTGGACGGAGCTGGTGGACCGCCACGTGCGGACCGCCCGCACCGTCGGCGCGCTCACCGAACTGCCGCTCGCGCTCAACTCCCGGGTCGTCGTCCACTCCTGTGACGGCGGCCTGGAGGCGGCGGCGCTGCTGATCGCGGAGATCGCCCGGGTCCAGGAAGCGGCGGGCAGCAGCTTCGCGCCGTACGGCGCGATGACGCTCGCCGCCTGGCGGGGACACACGCGCGAAGCCCTGCCACTGATCGAGACCGGCATCGGGGACGCGGTGAACCGGGGTGAGGGCATCGGCGTGTCCATCGCGCACCGGGCCGAGGCCGTGCTTCACAACGGTCTGGGCCGGTACGAGGACGCCTTCGACGCGGCCCGGCAGGCCTGCGCTCATCCGTACGACCTGGTCACGGCCAACCTGGGGCTGGCCGAACTGGTGGAGGCCGCGGTACGCAGCGGTCGTCATGACGCGGCCGAGGAGGCGCTGGACCGGCTGACCCGGACCACCGACGCCGCCGCGACGGACTGGGCGTCGGGTATCCAGGCACGCTCCCGGGCGCTGCTCGGCCAGGGTGACGCGGCCGAGCGGCTGTACCGGGAGGCGATCGAACGACTCGGGCGGACCCGGATCGCGGCGGAGCTGGCCCGGGCGCACCTGCTGTACGGGGAGTGGCTGCGTCGGGAGGGCCGCCGGGTCGACGCCCGGGAGCAGTTGCGCGAGGCACACACACTGTTCACACGGTTCGGCGCGAGCGCGTTCACCGAGCGGGTGGTACGCGAGTTGCGGGCCACCGGTGAGACCGTGGCCCGGCAGGGCGCCGATGCCGCGACGGCGCTCACCGCCCAGGAGACGCAGATCGCGCAGCTGGCCAGGGACGGGCTCACCAACTCCGAGATCGGCGCCCAGTTGTTCCTCAGTCCGCACACCGTGGAATGGCACCTGCGGAAGGTGTACGTCAAGCTCGGCATCACCTCGCGGAGGCTTCTGCGCACGGTGCTGTGAGCGGCGGGTGTCACAGGTGCGGACGCCGCTCGGTCTGTGGGGAGGGGGGACGGGTTCCTCGACGGTCCCCGCCGCATCGTTCCTCGCCCCGCGCCGAGAGGGAGACCCATGACCACGCGCATCGTGTCCGTCGCCGAGGGCAGACGGCTCGCCCGTGCTGTCACGATCGGCACCCACACCCTGACGGCCGACGAACCCGAGCCGCTCAGCGACGACACGGGCCCCACCCCGGGAGAGCTGTTGCTGGCCGCGCTGGGGTCGTGCACATCCATGGCGGTGCGGGCACTGGCCGACCGGCACGGCTGGCGGCTGGACCGTATCGACGTGGCCGTACGGTTCGGGACGGAGGGACGCATCGTCAAGAACATCGGGTTGACCGGTGACCTGGAGCCGGAGCAGCGCAGGCAGTTGCTGGCGGCCGCCGGACGGTGCCCGGTCCACCGCATGCTGAACAGCAAGATCCCGATCGTCACCGTGCCCGCGCTGCTGGCGGAACCGGAAACGTCCGGCGCCGGGCGAGAGGTCAGGACGTGAGCGGGGCGGCGTCCACGACGACCGAGCCGATCTCTTTGCGGGAGGAGACACCGAGCTTCGCGAACACCTTGCTCAGGTGCCATTCGACCGTGTGCGGGCTGAGGAACAGCCGGGCGGCGATCTCCGGGTTGGTGAAGCCCGCCTGCGCGAGCCGCGCGATCTCGGCCTCCTTCGTGGTGAGGGCGGCCGGGGTCGCCGAGGCGCGTTTGCGTACGGTCGCTCCGGCGGCCTGCAACTCCCGTCGCGCGCGCTCCGCGAATGCCTCGGCCCCGGCTTCGCTGAGCATCTCGTACGCCTTGTTCAGTTGCACACGAGCGTCGTCCCGGCGTTGTCCGAGGCGGAGCCACTCGCCGTAGCGGAGCCGGGCGCGGGCGCTGTCCATGCGGGTCCCCGCCGCGTCGAGGTGCTCAATCGCCCGCTGGTGCAGGGTGTCGGCGGCCGGCCCCTCGCTCACCAGGGCACGGGTGGCGGCGGAAACGCCCATGGCCCAGGGGGTGCGGACGGCCCGGGCCATCTCTGCCATCGTCCGCGCGGCCTCGGCCGCCTGCGCGGTGTGGCCCAGTCGCACGGCCGCTTCGACGAGTTCAACCCGGGACTGGAGAGACAGTCCGGATTCCTGCGGGTTCTCGCAGCCTCGCTGGGCGGCGGCGTAGGCCTCCTCGTACTGGCCGAGGCCGTTGTGCAGCACCGCGGCCGCCCATTGGGTGGCCGTGGTCACCTTGCCCTCACCTTGGAGGAGACGGTCCTGCGTGACGGCTTCGATCGCCTGCCGGGTCGAGGACTCGTGTCCCTTGAAGGGCACCACGACGAGTGCGCCGTAATGCGCGAAGAAGCTGCTGCCGGTGGCTTCGGCGATCGCGCTCGCTTCCACGGCGAGGGAGTCGGCCCCGCGCAGGTCGCCGGCGAACACCCGGTTCGACAGGCGCAGGAGGAGGGCCGAGGGCAGTACGGCCAGTGCTCCGCTGCCGCGGGCCAGCTCGACCAGCCGCGCCGAAAGCTCGGACCAGGAAGCGAAGTCCCAGGTGTTGTGTGCCATGCGGCAGACCAGCGGGAGCCATCCCAGGCCGTCCTCCCGGGAGATTTCCCCCGTCCGGAAGGCCGCCACGGCCTCCAGGAGAAGCGGCGCGCCCACGGAGTAGTCCTCGGTGATCACCCGCGCCAGGCCGGTCAGCAGCAGGTGCTCACGGCTCGCCGTGGGGACGTGTCCCGGCGCGCTCAGTACGGCCTCGGCGACATCGCGGACGCCGCCCGTCGCGAGCCGGCCCGCGGTCAGGGCCGCGTGTGCGGCGTCCCGGTATGTCTGGAGGGCCGACCGGGGGTCGAACGGCTGAAGCCGCCCGGCCGCTTCGAGCAGGTACGGCAGTCCGGTACTGGCGCTCTTGGCGGCGGACATGATCTGTCCCCGCAGCAAGGTCGCCCGTACCGCGTCGGCCTCGCCGAGCGGGCTCAGTTCCGCCGCGTCGACCAGTGACCGCGCGACATCGAAGGCACCCGCCTGGTACTTGGCCCGCGCTGCGGCCAGGGCCCTGTCCCCACGGCGTACGGGGTCCGGTGTCAGTTCGGTGGCCCGGTACAGGAAGGCCGCCGCCGCCGCGACGCCGCCGCGGGCGTAGGCCCGGCCGGCGGTTCCCTCCAGCTCGGCGGCGACGGCCTCGTCGGGTCCCGTCGTCGCGCTCGCGAGGTGCCACACCCGGCGTTCGGGATGGAGACTCGCGTCGATCGAGTCGGCCAGGGCCGCGTGCACGCGCCGGCGCTCCCGGAAACCGGCGGCTCGGTACGCCGCGGAGCGGACCAGCGGGTGGCGGAAGCGCACCCAGGTGCCGAACGTGATCAGGCCGGACGCCTCGGCGTGGGTGACCGCGGTGTCCACGGAGATGTCCAGGCGCTCGGCGGCCCTCCGCAGCAGGGAGACGTCCCCGACCGGTTCGGCGGCGGCGATGAGCAGCAACTGCCGCGCCTGGTCAGGGAGCGACTGGATGCGGCGCAGGAAGCCCGCCTCGATCCGGCTGGACAGCGGCCGGGTCGTGAGGCCGCCGAGGCCACCCGCCATCTCGACGGCGGTCAGACCCCGCGGCAGTTCGAGCAGGGCCAGCGGATTGCCGCGCGTCTCGGCGACGATGCGGTCCCGCACACTCGCGTCGAGCGGTCCGGTGACGACCGAGTCGAGGAGTCTGCGGGACTCGTGCTCCGCCAGTCCCCGCACGAGGAGTTCCGGCAGGTCGGCGAGGATCTCGCGGGTGCCGGACTCGCGGACGGCCAGGACCAGCACGACCGATTCGGCGAGCAGTCGGCGCGCGACGAACTGCAGGGTCTGCGCGGACACCCGGTCCAGCCACTGGGCGTCGTCGACCAGGCAGATCAGCGGCTCGTCGCCGACGGCCGAGGCAAGCAGACTCAGGGTGGCCAGGCTGACCAGGAAGCGGTCGGGCGCGTCGCCGGCCCGCAGCCCGAACGCCGTGCCCAGCGCGTTGCGCTGGGGCTCGGGGAGGTCGTCGAGGTGGGAGAGCAACGGGGCGCAGAGCTGGTGCAGCCCGGCGTAGGCGAGCTCCATCTCGGACTGCACACCGGCCGCCCTGACGACCCGGCAGCCGGTGGCCCGGTCCAGGAGGTGGTTCAGCAGCTCGGTCTTGCCGATGCCCGCCTCGCCGCGGATCACCAGGACCCCGCTCCGCCCGGCCCTGGCCTGCGCGAGCAGCTCGTCGAGGACCCGGCATTCGTCCCGCCGCCCGATGAGCCCGGTCCGCGTTCCGCCCCTCACCATGACCGCCTCCCGGCTGCCACGATACCTTGGCGTTCGCTGTCCGCACGGCCCTCTCCGCAACCGCTTGCAGTGACCGGGAGCCGCCGCGCCGGCTCAGGCCACCGACGCCGTGACGGCCACCGTGCCCACGAAGATCACCGCGCTGATGACGGTCATGGCGATCAGTGTCCCGCGCAGCCACCGCGCGAACCGCACGTGGTGCGCGGCCTCGGCCGCGCCAATGCTGTCGGCGATGTGCTGCGTCACCATGCGGGCCACGTACCGCTGCTCCTCCAGGTACCAGAACTCGATGTCCCGTCTCTGCTCGTGGGTCAGCCCGGCCGTCCGCCCGGTGAAGGCGGTCACGCGCCGACGGGCGGTGCTGAGATGGGCCTCGCGGTACAGATGTGCCTCGATGTCGGCCAGCCCACGGGCGGCCTGCTTGTCCGTGTTCATGATGCGCTCCAGAGTCGGTGGCCCGGTGTTCGTTCCGCCGCGCGGGGGGCCGAGGGGCCCGGCCGGCCGTGTGTGACATGGGTGCGGCCGGGTCTCGGTCCTGCGGTCCGGGGTGGCGGGCCGCTCAGCCGGTGGCCTGTGCCGCCTCGTCGATCAGGCGCGCGACCTCGGCCGGGCGCGAGACGCCGACCGCGTGGGAGGCGGCGACGGTCGCCACGGTGGCGTCCGCGCGCTCGGCCATCCAGGTCTGGGCCCGCGGGGGGATGTTCCGGTCCTCGGTGGCCACGAGGACCCAGGACGGGATGTTCTTCCACGCCGGGGCGGCGGCCCCCTCCGCCAGCGCGGCGTCGGTCACGGGGCGCTGGGTGGCGGCCATGACCGCCGCGGTCCCTTCGGGGACGTCGGCGGCGAACTGCTGGTGGAACTTGCTCTGCTCGATGTACAGATCGGCGACCTGGCTGCCGTCGGGCAGGGTGACCGGCACCTGGCGCAACGCCTCCCCGAGGGTACTGCCCGGGAACTCGCCGGACAGGTCGACCGCGCTTTCGCCCGCGTCCGGCAGGAAGGCCGCCACGAAGACGAGTGCCTTGACGTGGCCGAGGTCTCGCGCGGCATCGCTGATGACCGAGCCGCCGTAGGAGTGGCCGGCCAGGACCACGGGTCCGTCGACGGCGGTCACGAGCTGTCTGACGTAGTCGCTGTCGGCGGCCAGTCCGCGCAGCGGGTTGCTCGCGGCCACCACCGGGTAGCCGTGGGACTGGAGGGCGCCGACGACACCGTTCCAGCTGGAGGAGTCGGCGAACGCGCCGTGGACGAGGACGACGGTCGGCTTGCGCGTACTCATGGAGCGGCCTTTCGTAGTGGTTCGCACCGACGCGTTCAGTCGGTGCCGAGGGCCTTGCGCAGGACGTGGACGGCCTGCTCGATCGCCGTGCTGGAGGCCTGGGTTCCGCGAACCGGGTTCAGCATCATGAAGTCGTGCAGGGTGGCGTTGTAGCGGATGCTCGTAGTCGGTACGCCGGCCTCGGTCAGCTTGCGGGCGTATGCCTCACCCTCGTCGCGCAGTACGTCGTTCTCGTCGACGACGACGAACGCCGGGGGCAGCCCACGCAGGTCCTCGGTCGTCGCACGCAGCGGGGACGCGGTGATCTCGGCGCGCTGGGCGGGGTCGGTGGTGTAGGCGTCCCAGAACCACTCCATGGCCTTCGCCGTCAGGTGCGGTCCGTGGGCGAAGGTCCGGTAGCTCTCGGTGTCCTGGCCGGCGTCGGTGACCGGGTAGTACAGCGACTGGTGCCGGAAGGTCACGTCCCCGCGCCGCTTGGCCAGGTGGGTGAGCGCGGCGCTCATGTTGCCGCCGACGGAGTCACCGGCGACGACCATGCGGGAGCCGTCCAGTCCCTCTTCGCGGCCCGCGGTGGTGACCCAGCGGGCGGTCGCGTACGCCTGCTCGACGGCGACGGGGTACTTGGCCTCCGGGGAACGGTCGTACTCGACGAAGAGCAGGGCCGCCCGGGCGCCGACGGCCAGTTCACGCACCAGACGGTCGTGGGTGCCGGCGTTGCCGAGTATCCAGCCGCCGCCGTGCACGTACAGGATCACCGGCAGCACACCGGTGCTGCCGACGGGCTTGACGACGCGGACCCGCACGTCACCGGCGTCGGCCGGGACAGTGATCCACTTCTCGTCCACGTCAGGCTTGTCGACCGGCCCGGACTGGACGTCGTCGAGCAGCTTGCGGGCACCCTCGACACCGAGTTCGTACAGCAGCGGCGGCTTGGCGGTCGCGGCGGCGAATTCCTGCGCGGCGGGCTCCAGAACGATGTCACTCACGGCCTGCTCCTCGGGAGTTGGTGGGTTTTGGAAGACTTTCCACCTCATGAGACCGGGCCGGGAGCCGATGTGTGACGCGGCGGCCGGCGTCAGCCGGCGGCCGTCCGCTTGGGATCGGTGGGCTTGGGCAGCAGGAAGCCGTCGACGTACAGATCGACGTGTTCGTTGTAGAACGCCGTCAGTCCGGCGATGCGATGGACCTGGACGGTCGGGAAGTCGTACGTCCAGGCAACGTCCTCGTGGGCCGCGGCAGCGCCGTCGAAGGACCAGTAGCCGCTCGTGGTGCCTTTGTAGGGGCATCGGGTCACCGAGTCCGAGGGTCGCAGCCGGGTCCAGTCGACGGTCGTGCGGTCGAGGTAGTAGCGGGTCGGCAGGCCCGTCTCGAACAGTTTCACGCAGCCGGGAGCGTCGGCCAGCACGACCCCCTCCAGTTCCACGCGGACGCTGCTGCCGGACCGCAGGGCGTCGACGCGGGAGTAGGGGCTGCGGGGGTGGACGTATACCGGCTCGTCCTCCTCGAACCAGGAGTCCAGCGCCTCCCACTCGAAACGCACGGTGCCGTGCAGGGGGCCCGGGGCGCCCTCACCCCATACCCAGGCCGCTCCCGCGCGCGTCTCCGCACCGACCTGGAGGGTGTGCCGGTGTGCGGGGCCCGCGCCGAGTTGCTCGGTGTGCTGGTCGTCGTGGAGCACGCCGTCCACCAAGTCCTCGACGGGGACGCTGAATTGCGGATATGCCTGCCATTCCCACACGTACAGCGCGCGGCGGGTGTCGAAGGCTACCCGGCCGCCGATCGTTCCCCGGATGCGACGGGGCACCGGTTCGACGTGTCCGATCGGCACGATGAGGCTCGGGTGCAGGACGCTTTCGGCTGCCATGGGTGATCACCTTGATTCCACTGACGGTGCGCTCGCCGTGTCCGGACGCGGTGGCTCCAGGTCGGCGGCGCCTGCTCGCTCGATGCTATCGGCGGCGGGCCCCGGACGGAGTGCGCGACACATGGTGTCTCACACGGTGTGCCGGATGACCGGGTGCCGACGACAGTGGGGCCCCGCGGCAGGGCCGGTGCCGCTGGAGTGCGCTTGTGTTCCGGTTCGGCGGATCTCCCGGCTGACCGTGAACGGGCTGCGGCCCAAGTACCGGGACCGTACGGAAGGCGGTGCCACCGCACGGATGGGTGGCACCGCCGGCCGGCCTCTGCGAACGTCACTCCTTGATCCACACGACGGGACTCAGGGGTTGGGCCGCGGGGCGCGCAGGTGGGCCCGCTCCTTCAGCTCCGCCTCGTCGACCAGTTCCAGCATGGGCTTTCCGGGGGCGCACATCATGGTGACGATGAACTCGGTCGGCTCGTCGTCCAGGGCGTTGCCGTCCTGGTAGTGGATGGCGTCACCGCCCGGCTCCCAGAAGGTGCCGCCGGGCTCGACGACTCGTTCGGGCTCGCCCTCCAGCTCGAAGCGGACGGCGCCCTTGATGACGTAGCCGAACGCCGGGCCGGAGTGCCGGTGCGGCGGGGTGCCCGGATCACCGGGCTCCCACTGGACGTGGATGGTCATCGCCGAGGCACCTTCGGGCACAGTGATCGGCGCGGCGTCCTGCAGCAGCTTCGCCGCCCGGGTCCAGCTGGGGCCGTTCT
Source organism: Streptomyces sp. NPDC023723 (assembly GCF_040639815.1). Lineage (NCBI taxonomy): Bacteria > Bacillati > Actinomycetota > Actinomycetes > Kitasatosporales > Streptomycetaceae > Streptomyces > Streptomyces sp. NPDC023723. Next base: position 11,673 of record NZ_JBFAAP010000082.1, on the reverse strand, counting down.
CGCCGCCGGTTCCGTGGCCGTGCCCGTGGTGGCCGTGGTGGCCGTGCTCTGAGTTTTCCGACACTGAGTCGCACCTTCCGTGATGACGCCGTTGTCCGGGCGGCAGCCCGGCCGCCGTCGCGTGGTCGTTCCGGTCGCGGGACCGCTCGACTTCTCTGACCGGGTGGCCACCGGATCTGTGACAGGCAACGACCGGCGGGGTCATCGGCGGCCGGCCCGCCAGCCGAGGACTCCCAGCAGGTCCGCGCCCAGGTTCAGGTCGCAGAAGTCCGTTCGCGCACCGGCCGACTCGGCGGCCTTCGCCGACGGCCCGGTCAGCTGACCGTAGTTGTCCAGGTCGATCGAGACGACCTGCCCCTGCGCGGCCCCGGGCGCCTGACCCGTGCTGTCACCGGTGCCGAGTGCGTCCAGCCATCGGATCTCGCCTCCCGCGTTGATCGCCCACACGGGACTCACCGGCGCCGTCCCGAACACCAGCGACCGCGAACCGGGGGTCCGCAGGATGTCCCGCAACGCCGCGATCTCCTCGGCCAGCGGCCGCTGCCAGAGCCGTACCGCGGGACGCACGTCCTCGGCGAATGCCGTGCGCGCGGCGGGGGGAACCTCCTGGGCCGTGTGGGTCGTGTGGGCCGTGGTCCCGGTGTGCCAGGTGAGGGTCTCCCACAAGCGGTCGTCCGCGTCGGTGACCGACAGCGCGTTGGCGTGCAACGTCAGAGCGGGGGGCGGCCCGTAGAGCTGATTGAGCAGCGAGTACAGCACGGGATCGTGGTCGGCCAGCCACGCGGCGCCGTTGTTGCGCCGCTGTCGGGTGGTGGCGTCGAGTCCGTGGTTGGCGCCGAAGTAGGCCACCGTGCTCTGCGCGAAGTACTCGGCCGCGTCCGTGGCGGAGTGGTTGTGGGACGCGTCGCCGTGCACGTCCCACAACGGACCGTCGACCCACTGCCGCGCCGGGCCGGCGTCCCGTCGGGCGCCGAACGCCTCCTCCGCCCTCGTCCGCAGGGCGTCGTCCAGACCGAACGCGTACACCAGGTGCGCGGCCTCGTGCAGCACGGACGAGTAGCCCTCGGGGTGGGTCCGGGCCGGGTCGGCGGCCGCCCGGCCGAGGAGGTTCTCCTCACTCACGGCCACCAGGGCCCGCTCCTGGTCGGTCCAGCCGCGCACCCCGGCCGGCGGGCGCACCCGGTCCTCCAGCCCGGCGTACGGGGGCAGGTCGGCGAGATTCCCGGAACGGGGGATGACCACGACCCGGACGCCGCTGGCCGCGACCCGTTCCGCGACCGGGCCGTCGCCCAGGAGCAGTCCGACCAGACGCGCGGCCTCCGTCCGAGCGGCGACCGGCTGTTCCACCGCGGCGGGCACGTCGATCAGTCCACGGGCGATCTCCATCGCCCGGGACCTGTCCGTGACACCGGCAAAGCCGGTAGCCGCGCCGAAGGCCGACCCGTCACCGACGCGCAGGCCCTGGTCAGCGCCCGGCGCCGGTTCACTCCACTCCCAGGGGCGGGAGCTTCGCGCCGGTGTGTTGCGGCGTGCCGCCGTGGCAGGCCGGCCGGACTGCGATCCGCGGTCCTGGAGAGGGTGGGACACGCGGCCGGTCCCCAGGTCTTCGGACATGCGCTTGCTGGTGTCCCTGGCCGCCTGCGGGCCGTTCCGCTCGAGTTCGTCCGCGACGATGTCGACCATGTCCACATGGAGTTGCCGGTACTTCTCGGCTTCCTGCGACAGGCCGGGGACGTCATCCGGCGCAGACACATGGTGCATGCCCACGATACCGACGGCTTTGTCCCGGAGCGGTTCGAGCTGCCCCGGCCCGAGGCGGGCGAGCACGCCGCGGGCCTGGGGAACCTTCGAAAGCCAGGTGCGCAGCGCGTCCTCCGGCGGCCGGGGATAGCGGGAACCCCCTCGGTGCGAGCCGGAGGCGACCGCTGTCGGCGTGGCCGACGCCGGGTGCGCGCCGGGTCCCCGCGCGGCATGGACAGGAGCCGGACCCGGCCCGGCCGACGCGGAGATGAGCCCACGGACAGCGGCGATCGCCCGGCCCAGCACTTCCTGGCGGGCCGGGTTCCCGGGGGCGGCGGGCCGGTCCAGTTCCTGAGCGGCGAAATCGGCCAGTGCACCGAGCGGCGCGACCGCCGCGGAGGCCAGGCGACCGCCCCGGGCGACCGAGGCGAGCGAGTCGGCGAGGAACAGGTTCCAGCTGCTGTCCGGCAGTTGAACCGGCAGCGCCGCGTCCCGCACCACGGGGACGAACGCCAGCAGGGAGGCAGCCGACAGCACATTCCCGTCGGAGAGGGTGCTTCGCACCAGAGTCGCCAGGTCCTCCAGTTGCCGCGGCCGGCCTCGGCTGTATGCGAAGGCGTCCTGGGTCAGAGCGGCCACGTCGGCGAATTGCCGCCGCATCTGATCCCGCTTCATGACGACGCCGTAGGGGCCGTAGTTGCGCAGTTCGATCAGTGCGAGCGGGACCCCGCCATGCCGGTGCAGTCTTTGGAACTCCGTCTTCTCCCGCAGCCCGACCGCTTCCCGCTGCCCGATCGTCAGGCCGGCGCGGGTGCTCCCGGTGAGGCCGTAGGTGAGGTAGTCGTCCACGCTGTGACCGTTGTCTGAAGCTGTGAGATCTGCCTGCAGCAGAACACCGGCTCGGGCTGGGGCGTTCGGTACTTTGACGACATTTTTCAGGTAGTGGTGCAGCGAATACGAGAAATATTCTTTGATCCAGGTGGCATTTCTCCTCAGGAAATCCTGCACCTCCTCCCGCAGGGCACCGAGTATCTCGCCGAGCGGATTCCTCGCGGCCACTGCGAGGAAGTTTTTGACGATGTTGTTCCTGTTCACATACTCCTGGAACACCGGGGCCGCGGCATGGGTCCACAGAAGCCATCCGTAGCCCCACACTTCACGCACTCGGGGGTCCGGCGAGAGGAGATAGGCTTTTGCGGGGTCGGGCTGCGTCGGCGGCAGCCCGACGAAGGCATGCGCCAAACTCATCCCGAAGTCATGGGCCGCGGCATGAAACGGGGCTACCCGGTTCCGGGACCGGTCAAGGGCGAGGAGCGACAGCAGTCCGTCGACGGGAACACCGAAGGTGAACTGCAGAGCTGATACGTCGTACGGTTTGAAAGGGGGAATCGGCAGACCCGCCATCGTTTCAGAAGCGGGTCTCCAGCCGTCGTCCGAAAAGACGTCGCCGATGGTCCGGCCCCGGCCGGCCAGCAGCTTCTCCTCTGCGGCATCGGAGAGATCGAAGGCCGCTTCCGAGTTCCATGTGCTTCCGTCGCGCGGCCTCCAGAACTCTTCACCTTCGAGTACTGCCGCGGGCCGGGAGACGAATTCCGGAAGCCAGTGCTCCGGCCCCCCGTCTATCCTCAGTTGAGAGCCGGAGACGTGTTCGGCTATCACGTCGTCGGAGAAGATGTCCGGCCATTCACTCACCGGGACCAGGTTGATGAGGAACTCTCGCTCGATGCCGCCACCGGTGTACTGGCGGCTGGCGGAAGGGTCGGCCTGTACGTGCCCGGCGGATGAGGACACGACGAAGTCCGGCAGGGCGTCATGAACGATCCGGGCCTGCCGGTCGATGACGACCGCACGTGCCTCGACCGGTCGGATATGAGGCGGCTCCTTGTCCACCCGCAGGCCCGCTTTCGCCTGTTGCGGATCCAGCCAGGCGACCTCGACCGGCTCCCCGTTCGCCGGCTCGGGCACATAGGCCGCGAACGCGTGTCCCTTGCCCTGGGGGCGCCGGGCGAGGACGAAGGCCGCGCTGCCGGGACCGCTCGCGCGCAACGCCTCGGTAACCGACTCCCAGTCCCTGACGCGCTTCCAGTCGGCGCCCGGGGCGAGGCGGCTGCGCTGTGCGTCGAGGCCCACCGCACCGTCGTCCACCGCCCGCGCCGCGGCGACGCCTTGCGGGAACAGTTCAGCCCGCAGGGAGAACAGGAGCGTCAGGCACTCCTGCGCCGTCAGGTCACGCGCGGACAGGGATACCGGGTCCGCTTCCCCGGTCCGGCTCCCGGCCTCAGTGACGACACTCTCGACCACACCCGCCAGGTCGGCCGCCGTCAGCACCCGCGGCTCGCGCGGCGCCACCGCCGTCCGCGCCACGGTGTGCTCCGAGTGCTCCGTCAGGTCCTCGGCAACGGCCTCGTAGTGGTCACGGCGGTCGGCGAACCACTCGTCCAGATCACCTCGGATCGCCTCCATCATGGCGCGCTGGGCATGGGGAGGCAGCCGCTCCCAGGCGGACCGGCCGTACGCGTCGGGGATGCACGGCAACCAACTGGCAGACGGATCCACGGCGAGCTCACCCATGACGACCACCTCTCAAGCTTCGGACACCCGACCGAGTGACATGATGTGAGACCATCAACCGTGTCACACCACCGTGTTACACGGTCCCCGATTACCACTGTGTCATACCAAGGAGTCGAAGTGACGCTCCGTCCCGAACGGCAGGATCCGGTACTGCTCAACGGAGCGGCGTCGCGCTTCGCCCGGGCCTTCACCAGTACCACCACGCGAAGCAGAGAGGACGGCAGCCCCGGCGGCCGGCCCTGGGCGTGGCTGGCCGGCGCGGCGGTCCTCACCGGATGTGTGGTGCTGAGCCTGTTCGTCTACAGCATGTTCCCGTCGGACTCGCCCGCCACGGTGGCGAAGACCACGGCGACGGCCGCCGTCGGCACGGGCCCGTCGGGGCCCGCGCACTCGGCTCCGTCTCCGTCCGCCGTGCCGGGCAACGGCGGTGGCGGTGCGGCCCGGCCCGGAGCCCCCGGGACGGCGGGAGCGGCGGGCACCGATGTCACCTCCGGCGACCGGAACTCCCCTGCCACCGACCGGACGCCCACCACCCCGTCCCGGCCCACCCGCCAGTCCACCTCGTCCGGTTCGGACAGCACCACGGGTGGTTCGTCGGGGGCATCGGGCTCCGCCGGTTCATCCAACGCGTCCGGCACCTCGGGCACCTCGGGCACGTCCGGCGAGTCAAAGAGCGTCACCTACCCCGGTGTCAGGGTCTACAGCCATGCCGACGGGCGTTGTGTGACCGCCAGTGGGTCCCGGACGGGTGCCGCCCGGGACGGCACCCGCCTGGAGATGCGTGACTGCGTCGGCGGCTCCTGGCAGAAGATCGACTTCCGCTCCGACGGGACCGCCCGCATGTTCGGGCTCTGCATGGACATCGCCGGAGCCTCCGAGGCCAACGGGACGCCTGTCCAGCTCGCCCGGTGCAACGGTGGCTGGGCCCAGAAGTTCAAGGTCAACCAGGCTCACGACCTGGTGAACACGGTGATCGGCAAATGTGTCGACGTCAAGGACAAGCTCCAGGCCAACGGCACCCCGCTCCAGCTGTGGAGCTGCGTCGGCGCGGACAACCAGAAGTGGAGCACGGCCTGAGGCAGCCGGGCCGGTACCCGAGAACGGAGTCAGATCATGGAGCGGAACGACGCCCTCGACATGGGCCGGCTGGTGGAGACCACCCGGCAGATGCAGCAGGGCCTGGCCAGGGCCCAGCAGGAGATCCACACGTTGAGCGCCCGGGGGACGGCCGGGGGCGGCGCCGTGCGGGTGACCGTCGACAGCAAGGGCGCGCTGCGGGAGTTGACGATCTCACCGGCCGTCGCTGACCCGGGCGGTACGCGGGCCCTCGCCGAGCTGGTCGTGGCCGCCGTCCGGGAGGCCCAGACCGCGTTGGCCGCCCAGCACGAGGCCCGGTTGCTTCCCATGCTCGAAGCGCTCGACAAGACGCTCGAAGGGTTCCGCTGACACCGCCCGGTGCGGACCCGCGGGCGGGAGCGGGCCGTCGGGCCGGCTCCCGCCCGCGTCGTTCACAGCACGTGCCGCAGGTCGGCGCCGGGCGAGATACCGCAGAACCGGGTGGCCGCGTCACCCGCCTGCGCCAACTGCCGGACCGGGGCGATCAGCCGGCCGCTCGGGGCCAGGTCGACCGACCGTACCGGCGCGGCGGCCCGCGCCGGAGCCGTCGTTCCTCTCAGGTCCTGGGTCAGCCATTGGATCGTCCCCTCGCGGTTGACGGCCCACAGCGCCTCGCCGGCCCGCACCCCCGTCACCAGCGAACGAGCGCCGGTACCGGCCTGTCTCAGCAGGTCCTCGAGGTGCGTCACGGCCTCGGGAAGCGGCTGGTCCCAGGTGCGCCTGGCCAGCTCCACCCGCTCGCGGTACGGCAGTCGCCGCGGTCCGGCCGACGTCCCCTCGGACATCCGGCCGGCCTCCGCCGCCGGACGGTCGTCGAGCAGTTCACGGTAGGCCTCGACCTGGCGCTCCGCCTGGACGATCAACTGCTGGACCACCGCCCTGTTTCCTCCGTCGTGCGTGCCGGCCGCGTACTCGTGCGCCCGGTCGATCAGCTGGTCGAGCAGGTCCGCCCGCCGGGCCACGTCGTCCTCGGGGATCCCCTGGTGGTCCGCCAGCAGCTTGTCGACCCCGGTGATCCGGGACAGGGACCGCGACCGTGCCGCGGTACGGCGGCGGAACTCCTGCGCGTCCAGGAGATCACCGGCCGCCCGCGGTGCCGGGTCCGCGTGTGACGGCGTACCGCCGGTCGCGGTCCGCGTCGCGCGGCGCAGCGGGAAGCCGGGTATGTCGTCCGTGGTCGGCAGGAAGGAGGCGGCGCCCGCCGGCTCCGGCACGGGGGAGCCGGTCCGCCCGTCCATGAACCTGACCTTGCCGTCGCGGTCCCGCGTCACGTTGATGACCTGGTCGATGTCACCGTTCCCGTACTCCGTCACCAGCAGACCGCGTGCGTCGGACGGCGCGCTGGACATGGCTCTGACGACGGTGGCGATGTCGGGCACGGGGTCCGGGGACCGGTCGAGGTAGGTGGCCAGACGGGTCCGCGCGTCCAGGGCTTCGGTGCCGTCCTGGCGGGTGCCGACCGCCGCCGGGGGCGGTGACCGGTGCGGAACGCCGTCGCGCAGCGACATGTCGGCCGTCAGGGCCGCCAGGACCCGTCTCGTCGCGGGATCGCCGCCCTGTTCCTGGTGCGGATCGGCCTCCTGCAGCCAGTGGAGTGTCTCGAAGGCGTCCCCGGCGGTACGGCGTCGTACGGCCGTGCTTCCGGTTTCGAGCAGTGCGGTCAGGTCATGACGGAACCACCGGCGCACGTCCGGGTTGAGCCGTGCGCGAGGCTCGGGGTTGGGGTCGTAATAGGCCGCGTAGGCTTCCGCGAACCATTCGTCCGGGTTGGAGAACTGGTAGTTGGAGACGGCGTACCGCTCGCGTTGGCTCTGCAGGTAACTGACCCAGTTGCCGTAGGGGTCGACGTGGTAGACGCGGCCCGCCAGGCTCAGTGTCCCCGCGCCACCGTCGTTCAGCGTCCAGGGCTGCGCCACGGCGAGCCGGGCGAACTTCACGATCTGATCGAGCTTCTCCTGGAGCGCGGCGCTCGCGTCCGGAAGCGCGAGGAGCCCCGGCAGGAGGTCGGGGCGGTTCCGGGCCCTGCTGGGCAACAGGACCTGCGCGACGCGCTGGTACAGGGGTACGTTCGAGATGCGGAGGTTGCGCTCCTCCTCGGTGATCCGGTGGAAGCTCAGAAGTTCTTCCGCGACTGCCGTGACGAACCCCGGCTGCGCCTCATACTGCTTCCACCCTCCGAATCTCTCCTCAGCCCGCAGGATCTGCCAGACGGAGAGGGCTTCCAGGGAGTGCCCGATCTCGTGGCGAAGGGTCCACTCCAGCAGGTTGCCGTGGGCCAGCACATCCGACACTCCGCCCATGACATGACGGTCCCGACCGGAGATGCCGAGGGCCGCGTCACTTTCCTTGCCGACACCCTCGTAACTGGCCAGCAGCACCTCGTCCATCAGCCGGCGCTGGAGGGCGTTACCGCGGTTCAGCGTGGTGTAGAGCAGATCCGGTACGTACTTCGGGACGACCACCTCGATGCCTTTTGTGTCCCAGTCATAGGCGCTGGTGCCGCTGCCGTTCCCGTCGCGGGCCGGTTTGATGAACTTCAGGTCGAAGTTGCCCCGCACGTGAGCCGCCGGCAGTTGATGGAGCACGGTGCTGATGGTGTCGAGCATGGAATGGCTGAAGTGCCCGGCGTCGACGGGTGCGCCGGGCGGCGGACCGATCACCGTGTCGAACCTCTCGCTGAGGTCTCGCTCCCGTCGCTGCGCCCCACTGTTGCGCAGCAGGCCCGCGAGGTCACGGCCCTCCGGGCCCGGCACCGTCTTCCGGGACAGGGCGACGTCCAGGGGCTCGGCGTCATCGGTGTCCCCGACGATCCCCTCGACGTTGACCCTGCTCAGGCCGGCGCGGGCGCCGGACCGGGCCGCCAGGGCACGTCCGACCCGGTCCAGGTCCTGCGGGCTCCCCGACCCCAGTGCTTCGCCGAGAGCCCGGCTCAGACCGGTGTCGACGGTGTGCTCCGTGCGGGCCATGAACACTTGGGTGTCGTCCGGCCCGGCCGGGGGGCGCGCGTCGTTCTGGTGCGGCCTCGCGTGGTCCAGCATCTCTCCGACGACGATACGGGCCCGCCGCTCGATGGAGAGTTGCTCGAACCGGTCGCCGAACCGTTCGGCCACCCGCTGGTGGGCCTGGTGGATCTCGCCGCTGTTCCCGTACACCCCCGTGTGCTGCGCCAGCAGACCGGCCGCGACGGCGATCAGCTTCTCCTCGGGACGCACCAGGGACCGCGCGACCAGTGCGGCCCGCTCCCGCACCCCGAGGTCCGCGAGCGCCGGGCGTTCGCGCAGCAACTGCCGGTGGGCGCGGTCGATCTGCGCGGCGGTGAAGGCGTACTCCGTGCTGCTCCGCAGCCGTTCGCGCACCTCGCCGCGCAGGTCCAGGACCTTGCCCTCGTCCTCCCTCCCGGCCTGCCGGGACACCGGGCCGGCGGTGTCCCGCTCCACCGTGCCGCGTACCGGCGTCTCATCGGCCCGGGTTCCAGGTCCGGGTCCGCCGGGGCCCGGGGCCTCCCCCGGGGTCCGCTGCTCGGGTGCGGCCGCGCGGGCGGTGCGCGGGTCCTGGAAGGCGGGGTAGGCGTCGTCCTTGAAGTCCATCAGGTACTCGCCGTCCCGCAGGTCGTCGAGCCGGGTGCGGAATCCGTCCTCGTGGCGGGACTCGTGCGCCAGCCACACGTCGGTCCGGTGCCCCTCGGGGGCGAAGAGTTCGTCGTACTTGGCGACGTGTTCCGTACGGAAGTCGTCGCCCAGCCTGCTGACGGTGTCCTCGTGCAGCGGGAACGCCTCGAAGTCGCCGGGGTGGCCGAGGATCTTGTGGAACGTGTGCGCGGACTCGCCCGTTACGGCCTGGAGGTCGCCCTCGTGGCGGACGCGGTCGGGCAGGGTGGAGCGCAGCCGGTCGCGTACGCCGGTCCACTCCGGGGCGGGCTTCCCCGTCTCGCGGCTCTCGCCCCACCGCTCGGTGAAGTGCCGGCCGGCGGCGGTCCGTACGGTGTCCAGGTACTCACCGGCGACGCGCTGCCGGGCGGCCTCGCCGAAGTGGGAGAGGACGTCCTCACCCAGGTTCCCCAGCTCGCGCTCCGCGTGGGCCCGCTCCTCGGTGAGCCGGCCGCGGACGAACTTCTCCCGCGCGATACGGCCCGGGAGTTCGTCGACCGCCCGGGTCGTCGCCAGGTGCCACAGCTCACGCGGCCCCTCGCCGTCGCCGTGGGCGAACACGAGGTCGTGGTCGGCCCGCAGAGCACGCTGGAAGTCCAGCCGCACCTGGTGCACGAGGTCGTCCGGCAGTGGCTCGCCGCCCCTGCCGTTCCAGCGGACGATGTCGTCGAACCGCTCGGCCGTGGCGGTCCGGATGTCGTGTTCCCGGGTGGCGATCCGTTCGAGGTCCGGGCCCACGCCGTTCATCAGGGCGTCGATGTCGAGGCCCGTCCAGGCCGGCAGTCCGCCTCCGCTCTCTCCGTCGCGCCGGTACCGGTCGAGGATGCCGGCGAGGTCCTCCCGCTTGCCGATGTAGTACTGCTCAAGAGGATTGAAGTCGTGCGTCCGGTCCCGGAAGAGGTCGACCGGGGGGCCGGCCGGGACGGTGTCCTCCGCATACCCGTACCGCCTGATGTCGTCCTTCACGTACGTCCGCAGCTCACCGTCGTACACGTGGGCCGGCGTCCCCTCGAAGCGCGGGAGGTCCTCGCCGTGGGTGAACCGGCCCGCCCGGTAGGCGTCCGCCTGTTGTCTGAAGCGGGCGGTGAACCGCTGCGTCTGGTCGGCCCCGACGAGGTACTTGTACGCGTTCGCCCGGGCGTTTTCGGTGATGCGGGTGTACGCCTCCGGGGAGACGCGGCCCGTCCGGTCCAGCTCCGCCCGGAAGGCGCGGGTGATGTCGCCGCGCCACTGCCACCGGGCGTGCCGGGCCTCGGCTCCGTCACGCGCCAGCGGCGCCCGGCCGGCGACGTCGTTCTCGACGTGCGCGGTGTACGTGTCGTAGCCGCGCCGCCACACCTCGTCGAGGCCGGTCCGGCCGGTCTCCAGGCGGGCTTCCGCCTCGACGAGCGGGAGGGCCCGGTCGGTCTGCTCCTGCTTGAAGGCCTGCCACTGCCCGGTCCGGCCGGCGTCCTCCGGCCCGCGACCGGCGCCCGCGGGGGCCTCGGTCGCCGTCGGCACGGGCGGGTCCGTGCGGCCGCCGGGGGCGCCCGCCAGGTGCCGTTCCGTCGCGGACGGCGCTCCGGTGTGCTCCGGGGTGGCGGCAGTAGGGGCCGTGCCGGTGGTGGCGTCGGCCCGGTCCGGTGTCCCGGCGCCGGCCGGCGTGTGCGGTTCGGTGCGCGCCGGTGTGTCCGGGCCGGTGCGGGCCTCGGCCCCGGCCTGGCTCCGTCGGGCCGGTCCGGCGTCCGTCCTTGGCGCCTCGGACCGGGCCGGTGTCACCGCTGCGCCGGGCTCCCGGGCCGGCGCGTTCGTGCCGCGTGGGACACCGTGTTCACCCGGGGCGGGCTCGGTGCGGACACTCACGGGCGAGGGCCGGGCCCCGGACGGTGTGCCGGTGAGCGGGGACTCTGCCGTACGGGCCGGACCGGCCACGCCGCGGCCGTCCGCCGGCACCGGGGCGGCGTGGCCCTCGCCGGCGCCGCGACGACCGGTTCCCGCGGCGGTCTCGACGTCGGGGCGTGCGGACGCGGACAGCGGGGCACGGCCCGGACCGTGCGCGGCACGGGACGGCGCCTCCGACGGAACGGCCGGGGCGTGGTACGCCGTCGACGCCGGGTTCTGGCGCCCTGAGACAGCGGCACCGACGCCCTGGGCGTCCACCTCGTGGGCGGGCCGCGGGCGGGGGGTCGGCGCGTCGTGCGTACCTGCCGTGGTGCCCTGTCCATCGCCCGCGGCGGTTCCGTGCGGGACGGGACGCGGGACGGACTGGTCCGTGGCAGCGGACCGGACCGGGCTGCGGGGCGGTCCGTCGAGGTGTGCCTGTGGGGTGCCGGGGGCGTCATGGCCCCGGACCGCGACGGTCGGCTGCCGCCGCTCGCTCACCGGGCCGGACGTCCGCCCGGTCGCGGGCGGGGACGTGAACTCCGGCACCGGTGTCCCGACCCGCTCGCCGCCCGTACCCGTCGGCTGCCGCACGACCGGCGGAACCACTGACTCCACGACCGGTGTCGCCACCCGCTCCCCACCGGCACCCGCCGACCGCCCCGGGACAGGCGGTGCCACCGCTTCTGGAGCCACTGCGGCGGCCCGGCCGCCCGCGCCCGCCCGCGGCGCGCCG
>NZ_JBFAAP010000081.1:0-26491 GCF_040639815.1 Streptomyces sp. NPDC023723 | reverse complement strand
CGCAGACCACCAAACCTGATGGCCAACGTCCCATCGAACGACCCGTCCTCATGCGACGCACCCAACTCGGCACCGCCAATGCAGGACACCACCGCGGAGGGGTCGGAAATGACCTCCCAGACACGTTCGGGGGGACTCGGAACGGCGATCTCTTCCGTGATCGATATCAAAGCTGCGACCTCACTCGACCGTCACTCAGATTGTTTGACAATCTTTGAGTGGGAACGTAACACCACCGCCCGTCAGCCCGCAAGACACCACCACATAAGCAGAGGTCAGATGGCATTCAAGGCGCCTCGGGCGGCAAGGCCGGCACCACCCGAGCTCATCGATTGTTAAACAAGTAAGAGCCCTCCGGGCGACACGACCCCACCCGCCACAGTTCGTCGCACGTCCGTGCGTCGAGAGGGGCGAACGGGGCCTCCAGGAGCGCGGACTCCGAGTCCACCGCGAGCGCGAGCGCCAGTCGCACGCGCCGCCCGAGCGCCTCGAACACCTTCGTGACACATGCATCCATGCGCTTTCCGCCTTCCAGTGACGTTTGCTCACGGAAAGTTGAGCCCCATCATGAGTCATGGCCGGCACCCCGGCGACATGGCGGTCCGGCCGCGGCGGCCCGCTGCGGCCCACTGACCGCCGACCCGCTCGCTGCACTCCGGACAGTTGTTGAACAATTAACGCGCCCAGGACGGTAACAGTGGCGCATCGTGTCCGCAATAGACGGAGCGCTTCCGGGCAAGCTGTTTAACAATTAGAGCGATCAATGTCACGTCAGCGGGTTGACAACCCCGGCCGAGCGCCTCAGCCTGGCAACGGACGGTCACCGTGACACTTCACCGGGACTGATGTGTCCGACAGATCCGGCCAGTTGGCCACGCCCGTCGACCGCCGACCCCTCGGCACGACAAGAACTTCCCGCTCGCAAAGGCGTCATCGGGACGACGTACGCCTGAGCACCATCGGAAGGTGAGGACCCTTTGAGCACGTACACCGTGGCGGTACGGGACTACGCGCACACGACCCCGTTGAAGACGGGGCAGCGCGAGGTCAGCAACCGCACCCTCGAATTTCCCGAGATCGACCCCATCCACCGGGCGTTCGCCCCCATGGTCCGTGAGCTGCGCTACGACGTGGCCGAGCTGGCGATCGCCACATACCTCCAGGCCTGGGAACAGGGCAAGGGCGTCAGTCTGCTGCCGATCGTCATGAGCGGCCGGCTGCACCACAACACGCTCGCGCAGTTGCCGGACGGTCCGATCCGCCACCCCGCCGAGCTGGCGGGCCGGCGCGTCGGTGTGCGGGCGTACAGCCAGACGACGGGGCTGTGGGTGCGCGGCGTCCTGAAGGAGGACTACAGTGTGGACGCCGACCGGATCACCTGGGTCACCACCGAGGGCCCGCACGTGGCGGAGTACACCGAGCCCGCGAACGTGGAGCGGACCGACAGCACCCTCAAGGACCTGCTGCGGGACGGCGACATCGCCGCCGTGATCGGCGGGAGCGGACTCGTCCCGGTCATCCAGGACTGGGAGACGGCCGAACAGGCGTGGTTCGCCCGGCACGGGACCGTGCCGATCAACCACATGCTCACCGTCCGCACGGAGCTGCTGCGCAGCGACCCGGAAGCCGTCCGCGACATCTACGACGCCTTCACCGCGAGTATCGACGACACCCGGACGGACACCCCCCGCTCGGTGCGGGAGCGTGCCGTCACGCACGGCCTCAACGACACGCTCCTCGCGGGAGTGCGGCTGGCCATCCAGTACGCCCGCGAACAGCGGCTCATCCGGTCCGCGGTGACGCCCGAGGACCTGTTCGCCGACTACACGAAGTACGTCGCCGCCTGACGACCAGTACCGAGCGCGTAAGGATTGTTTGACGATCCTGACGCCCAAGTCTTGATAGCGCCGTTTCGCGCGCGTACGGTGGCCGAAAATGTAAGACACTTCACGTCGGCCTGCCGGTCGAGTCGTGCCGTCGGCCTATCGGCGGCAGTGCGGGTTCCGGGTCCGGAAGCAACAGAGGAGTTGTTTCATGTCCAGCACCATGTGCGCGTTCCCCCCTGTGGTGCGGCGTCCGGACCGCAGTGGGCGAGACGGCCGAGGACCGGGTCCGGCCGCCGCCGGGTGCCCGCCCCGCGGCACGGAATGAGCCACGCGCGAGGCGTCGCCTCCGCCCCGCGGTGCCACGGCCGCCGCTCCCCCGCGCCCGCCCCCGATCACCTCGCCGCCCGCACCCGGCACCTCCGCGAGCAGAGCTGATTCACGTCCGCCCCGCCGAGCACACACACCACATACACGTCCGCCCCGCCGCGCGTCCTCACCCGTACAGAGGTATTCATGTTCCACGTCGACACACACACCCACATCATCTCGCCCGACACCGACGCCTACCCCGCGGCCCCCCTCGGCGGTCACCGCTCCGACTGGTCCAGGGAACGGCCCGTGGACATCGACGGCCTGCTGCGCCAGGCCGACGCCGCCGCCATCGACCACCTGGTCATCGTCCAGGCGTCCACCGTCTACGGCTTCGACAACAGCTACGTGGCCGACCAGCTCGCCCGGCACGCCGACCGCGTCAGCGGCGTCTGCTCGGTCGACTTCCTCTCCCCCGGCGCCGTCGACGACCTCCGGCACTGGATCGACGAGCGCGGCTTCACGGGGGTCCGCATCCGTGCCGCCGACGGGACGACCGCGGTGCCGACCCCCGGCCGCGGCCTCGACGACGAGCGGATGGCGCCGGTCTGGCAGTTCCTGTCCGAGCGCCGGGTGCCGGTGTGCGTCCAGATGCACGCCCAGCACGCGCCCGTACTGGCCGGCCTGCTCCAGCAGTACCCCGGACTCACCGTGATCCTCGACCACGCGGGCCGGCCCCGCCTCGACGCCGGCACCCCGCCGTACCCCGACGCCCCGGGCCTGCCCCCGCTGCACGCGACCGGCCGGGTCTTCGTCAAGCTCACCCCGCCGGCCGTCCTGCGGGCCCAGCGCGAGGCCGGCTCGGCGGCACCGCTGGCCGCGAAGCTGATCGAGGAGTTCGGCGCGGCACACGTGATGTGGGGCTCCAACTACCCGGCCTCGGCCGGGAAGCTGGCCGAGCTCGCCGACCTGGTCAAGGAGCAGCTGCCGGCCCTCGACGCCACCGACCTGGCGCTGATCGCGGGCGGCACCGCGGCCCGGCTGTACGGCCTCGCCGGTGACGACTCCGCCGCCTCCCGGCGCTAGGCGGCGGCCATGAACCGAGCCCGGCTCCCCGCCGACCGACGACGCCGCGCCGCCGTCCTGACCGCCCTGGGCCTGGTGGTCGCCCTGCTCGCGACCGCGTGCGGCAGCGGCCCGCCGCCCGACCCCAAGGCCAAGGACCTCGACACCCTGTACCAGGAGGCCAAGGCCGAGGGACAGGTCATCTGGTTCGCGCCGAAGCCGGAGTCGCAGATGCGGCCGGCCATCGACGCGTTCAAGAAGAAGTACCCGGGGATCGACGTCAAGTACACCAACAAGAAGGCCCCCGACCTGGTCACCCAGCTCAACGTGGAACAGGCCGCGGAGCGAGTGAGCTTCGACGTCTCCAACGCCGGCGGGCTCACCGTGCTGCCGTCGCTCGACATGGCGGCGAAGGTGGACTGGGCCGACTACCAGGTGCCCTCCGACCAGGTCTTCGCCGACGACTTCGTCTACGTGTGGGCCGTCCCGAAGGTGTGGGCGTACAACACCGACGCGGTCGCCGCGAAGAACGCGCCCGCGAGCTGGGACGACCTGCTCGCCTCCCGCTGGAACGACGGCAAGCTCACCGTCGAGTCGCGTGGCTCCTTCATGACCGTGTGGGACCAGGACCCCTCGCTGGGCTCCGACGCCGCTCTCGACTACGCCTCCCGGCTGGCGAAGCTGAACCCGCACTACACCGAGAACACCACACAGGCGCACGCCAACATCGTCTCCGGCCAGACACCGGTGGGCACCGACCTGATCAACCTCGTGCTGGAGGACCAGGCCAAGGGCGCGCCGATCAGTGTGGCGCCGGTCGGTCCCACCAACGCCAACAAGTCCTATCTGTTCGTACCCAAGGGCTCTCCCCATCCGGCGGCGGGCCGCCTGCTCACCGCCTTCCTCGCCTCCGCCGAGGGGCAGGCCGCCCTGGTCGACACCTACAACTCGGTCATCCCCACCGACACGGACTGCACCCAGGCCGCCACCAACAAGGTGATCGGCGCACTGTGCAAGGCCGGCGTCAAGTGGTTCAGCGAGACCGACGTCAAGCAGTACGAGCAGTTCTCCGCCTTCTTCCCCAAGGTCGAAGACGCCTTGGGCACCGACGTCAACTGACGGACCTCCCCGACGCACCGCTGCCCGCGGCCGGCGGCCGCCGCGGGCGGCGGGCTCGTCCGCCCACCCTTGGAGACTTCGACGATGCAGTCTGGCACCCAGCCCTCCGCCGCTGTACGCCCTGACCCGGAGCGTCAGGACCGCGTGCAGGCCGACGTGGCCGACCTACGCCCCAAACGCCGGGACCGTGTCCTGGGCGGCGTCAACATCGCCATCGGCGCCGTCCTCGCCTATCTCGTGCTCTTCCCCCTGGGCATGCTGGTCTACAGCAGTCTCAAGGACAGCGAGTTCAAACTGCCCTTCCAGGTCTCCGGTTTCTCGCTCTCCAACTTCACCCAGATCTTCAGCTCCGAGCGGCTGCTCGAAGTCACCCTCAACTCGGCGATCTTCGTGGTCGGCACCGTGGTGCTGGCCTCGGTCATCAGCGTCACCCTCGCCTACCTCTTCGAGCGCACCGACATCCCCGGCCGCCGCTTCCTCGCGCCGAGCACACTGGCCCCGATGGCCGTACCGGCCACCGTGATGGCGGTCGCCTGGGTGCTGGCGGCCAACCCCGCCAACGGCCCGCTCGCGATCGCGGTCGAGCGGACCCTCGGCCTCACCGTCGACATCTACTCGCTGCCCGGCATGATCCTGGTGGCCGGCATCTTCGGCGTACCGGGCATGTACATCATGCTGGCGCCGACCTTCGCCCGGCTCAACCTGGAGTTCGAGGAGGCCGCGGCCACCTCGGGAGCCGGCTGGTGGACGCGGACCCGCAAGGTGGTGCTGCCGCTCACCCTGCCGTCCATCACCGCGGCGAGCATGCTGCTGGTGGTCATCGCGCTGGAGGAGTTCGCCATCCCGGCCATGCTCGGGATGCCGAACCAGATCTATGTGTTCAGCAGCTACGTCCAAGCCGCGCTGCAACCCCCATCGGGCCTGCCCGACTACGGCCAGGCCAGCGCCTACGGCATCCTCCTGGTCCTGCTGTCCCTGGTGATGATCGCCGTCTACCGGCGCCAGACCCGCGAGGCACACCGCTTCCGGGTGGTGTCGGGCAAGGGGTACCGGGCCGCGCCGGTGCGGCTGGGCCGGTGGCGGATCCCGGTCGCCGTCCTGGTGACGCTCTACGTGGCCGTCGCGATCGTGGTGCCCATCCTGACCCTGATCTGGACCAGCCTGACCCCGTTCCTGCAGCCGATCAGCGTCGACAACCTGGACGGGCTGAGCTTCGCCAACTACACCTCGATCTTCACCGACCCGAACCTGAGCCACGCGGTCCTCAACACCCTGGTCATCAGTCTGCTCACGGCGACTCTGACGGCTGTCTTCGGTACCTGGCTGGCGCTGGCCTCGGCCCGCGGCGGCCGGCCCGGGCAGCTGCTGTTCGACCTGTCCTTCCTGGTCTTCGCCATCCCCAGCGTCGTCCTGGGCGTGGCGGTGCTGTTCCTGTACCTGTTCCTGCCCATCCCGGTGTACGGCACCGTGTGGATCATCGTCATCGCGCTCACCACCCGCTACATACCGCGCGGCTCCCGCATGATCCAGACGTCCCTGCTGCAACTCGACCCCGGTCTCGAGGAGGTGGGCCGGGTCTCGGGGGCGTCGAGCGTCACGGTGATGCGCCGGGTGGTACTCCCCCTCATCGCACCGGCCGTGTCGCGGACCTGGCTGTGGGTGTTCGCCAACGCGCTGGGCGAACTGCCCATCGCACTGCTGCTGTCCAGCTCGGACAACCGCACCGTCGTGGTCCTGCTGTGGGACATGATCGGGGAGAGCGCGAACTATCCCGAGGCCAGTGCCCTCGCCGTCCTGCTGCTCGCCCTCTCCTCCGTCTCCGTCTGGTGGGTCAACCGGCGTGGCTTCCAACAACACATCTGAGGTGTCGTGACCGTGCAGAACCTGGTTTCCTCCGACTACTCCGTCGAGATCTCCGGCCTGGAGAAGCGATACAACCCGCAGCGCGGTGGCGAGGGCAGCCGCGGCATCGAGGATGTCAGCTTCACCGTGCCCTCCGGCGAGTTCCTCACCCTGCTGGGGCCCAGCGGGTGCGGCAAGACGACCACGTTGCGCTGTCTCGCCGGGCTGGAGACGGCCGATCGCGGCGAGATCTCGATGAACGGCCGGCCGGTCTTCTCCGCCGCGGCCCGCCGCGACGTCTCCCCCGACGCCCGGCCGATCGCGATGGTGCCGCAGTCCTACGGCATCTGGCCGCACATGAAGGTCTTCGACAACGCCGCGTTCCCGCTGCGGCACGGCCGCACCACCTACCCCCGGGACGAGACCCGGAAGCGGGTCCTCGCCATGCTGGAACAGGTGGGTCTGACCGAGTACGCCGACCGGTGGGCGACCCAGCTCAGTGGTGGCCAGCAGCAGCGGCTGGCGCTGGCCCGGGCCCTGCTGTGCGAGCCGGAGGTGCTGCTGCTGGACGAGCCGCTGTCCAACCTGGACGCCAAGCTGCGCGCCCAGCTGCGCGCCGAACTCCGTTCGTTCCAGCAGCAGTTCGGCGTCACCACGATCTATGTGACGCACGACCAGGGCGAGGCACTGGCCATGTCCGACACGATCGTCGTCATGAACCGGGGCCGGATCGAGCAGATCGGCACGCCGAACGAGATCTACGACTCGCCGGCCTCCCGGTTCGTGGCCGACTTCGTCGGCAGCGCCAACCTGATCCCGGGGGTGACGCAGACGGCGGTGGGTTCCGGTGACCGCGTGGTCGACGCGAAGACCGCCGTCGGCGTGGTGCGCTGCGAACGCTTCACCGCGCCCCCGGTGCTGCCCACCGCCGGCCAGGAACTGTCCGTGTGCGTCCGGCCCGAGAACATCCGCGTCACCGCGGGGGTCCCGGACACCGAGACCGCCAACCGGTTCACCGCGCGCATCGTGTCCAGCGAGTACCTCGGGGACCGTCAGGAGGTGGTCGTGGCGGTGGGCGACACGGAACTGCGCGCGCACGCCTCCGCCCACCTCGGCGCCCGCCCGGGCGACGAGGTGACCGTGGTCCTGGACCCCGAGTGGACCATCGCCCTGTGGTCCTGACCGCCGGGCCCGTGCCCTACCGGCTCGCCGGCGACGGCGGGCCGGCGGGCTCGGCCAGTTGCAGCTGGAGAGCCCGCCGGGCCGCGGACAGGTGGTGCCTCATCGCCGCCGCGGCGGCCTCCGCGTTGCCGGTGGCGATGGTGGCGAGGATGGCCTCGTGCTCCCGGACCGAGTCGGTCCGCGGATGTGCCCGGTCCGCGTCCCGGTACTGCTGCATGACCAGGGGGTAGAGCAGGCTGTCGACGAACCTGGCGAGCGTGGCGTGCCGGGCCGTCTCCCGGATCTGTTCGTGGAAGCGGCGGTTGAGCCGCCAGTACTCGTCACGTCCGCCCGGCACCTGGCACGCCCACATCCGCTCGCAGGTCTCGGTCATCGCGGCGATGTCGGCGGCGGTGGCCCGGCTGGCCGCGCTCGCCGCCAGCGCCGACTCGAGCACCTCGCGGGTCTCCAGGATCTCGAGCGCCTCGCTCACCGAGAAGGAGCGGGTACGGGCGCTGCGGTGGGCCTCGGCGGTGACGTACCCCTCCTGGGCGAGCCGCGCGAGCACGGACCGCAGCGTGCCGCGGGAGACTCCCAGCCGGGTGGTCAGCTCCGACTCGGTCAGCCGTGCGTCCGGTGCGTAGTGACCGGACAGGAGCAGCGCACGGAGGTCGTTGTACGCCTGCACCGTCCGGTTGGCGCTCGCGTCCGCACCGCCCTCGGTGCCCGGTTCCGTCCCCGTAGCTGACGCCATGGTGTGGTCCTCCAACGTGGCCCGGATCAGCACACGCGTTGCGTTGTGTCCGACAGATTCCCGGCCCGCCTGACGAGACCGGTGCGGCCGGTATTGTATAACAACTTCGAGCACAGCATGAGATGCTCTCCCCAAGACTTCGGAGAACGGGCCGCCCTATCGTTGCACAATCGGAGTCACCCTCTGATCGCGCAGCTCATCGGGTGCGACACCGGTGCGGGCCGCCTGTCCGCCGGGGAGGTCACGCCGTCGGCGGGGAGACGGCGTCGTCGGTGAAGGAGTACGGGGGCCAGGGCCCCAGGAAGCGGACCCGGGTGGCCGGTTCCCGGGTGCGCAGGTCGCTCAGCAGGCGGCCGACCGTGTCGATGTCCTCGTCGCGTACGAGCAGGGCGGCGGACAGCACCCCGGTCTCGTCCGGTCCGGTTCGGGCGTGGCCGCGGTCGCGGAGGTCTTCGGCGACGGCCAGCAGGGCGTGTCGCATGTGGGCGTGCAGGGTGTCGGCGAGTTGCCCCGCGACGTTCTTGACCTGCTGTTCCCGTTGCTTGGCGAGGAGCCGGCGCATACCGGCGGAGCGGCTCTCGGGCTGCCGTTCGGCCATCCGGGCGGCCGGCTCCGGTGTCTCGACGGCCGTACGGTCAACGGTGATCTCGACCCGGAGTTCGCAGCGGCCGGCCAACTCGGCCAGCCGGTCGGTGATTTCTCCCGCCCGTTCCGTGATCCAGTTCGTCAGGCGCTGTTCGGCGGACCGTCCGCCGGGCAGTTGGTCCGAGGGCGGCTCGTCGGCGACCAGGACGTTGAAGGTCATGGGCAGGACGCTGCCGGTCCGTTCCCACACGGTGGTCACCGCCGCGTTCTGCTGACCGACCCAGCGGCGGACCTGCTCGTCACCGCCCTGGAAGGGAACCGGTGACGCCTCGTGCACCAGGGCGGCGACCTCGGTGCCGGGTGCGCGCAGCAGGCGCAGGGGCCGGCCGTCGAGACCGGTCACCCCGTCGGCCGCCGCCTCCCGGTGGCGGACGAGGGCGTACACGTACAGGGCGGTGCCGTCGGTCATCCGCGGGTCTCCTCCGCCCAGCGCCGGGGGTTGATCAGCTTGTCGACGACGTCGTCGACCACTTCGTCCAGCCCTCGGTGCAGATCGGCGACGGAGGAGGTGATGCCGTGGTCGTCCTTGATCTGTTCCAGCGCCTCGTCCAGTTCCAGCAGGGCGTCCGCCAGGCGTTCCATCTCCTCCACGGTGAGGTCCTGGCCGTTCATGCGGCGCATGGCCTGCCGCTCCAGCGCCTCCTGGATGACCTCCACCAGCGTGACCACGAGGGACAGCACCCCGTGTTTCAGGCTCTTCTCGTCAACGGTCAAGGGCATGGGGCTCACCTCTGAAGTCACTGTGTTCGACGGGTCGTCCGGCCGCCGCGGCGGCCTCGGTCAGCTTCCGGGCCCAGGCCGTGGGGTCGTCGGCGGCCAGCCGCACCTCGCCGTGATCGGCGGTCCGCAGCACCAGTACCCGGCCGTCGCCGGCCGGTCCCCGCTCGGCCGCCTGCCGTATCTCGCCGATGCCGGTCGTCGGCAGCGCCAGGGCGGGCCGGGAGTCCACCGGCGACTTCCAGGTCAGCCGGCCGGCGGTCAGCCGTCCTTGGCCGCCGCGCCACAACGCCTCGCCGCGCCGCGGTTCCTGGTACCACAGGTGTCCCTCGGTGAGCGTTTCCTCCTCGTCGGCGGAGTCGAACGGGAAGGGCCGGACCAGGCGTCCGCCGCACGCGTCGGCGAGCAGGTCCCGCAGCTTGCCCGGCTCCCGGGCCGACAGCAGCGCCTGCTGACCGTCGGCCAGGGCCACCCGCAGCCGCAGCCGTTCCTCGCCCCCGACGGTGCGCTCGGGCTCCAGCCGTACGGCCGCGACGGCGTCGAGTCCGGCCTGCCAGAGGATCTCCCGGGGCTCCTCCCGCAGCACGACCAGGCGCTGGTCGGTGAGGCAGACGGTGCCGGGCCGCCACCCGGTGCGGATGCCTTCCGTCTCCAAGTGGCCGCCGCTCATGCGGGAGACGAAGGTCTCGCCGTCCCGCAGTTCCAGCGCGCGGCGCACGGCGGACCGCTCGGCCCAGGCCCGGGTGGCCTCGTCCCAGTCGCGCATCATGCCGTACTCCAGCATCGTCTCCATCCCCGCGATCGCGGCGCGGATGCTGACGCCGATCAACGGGATGTCGGCCACCGCGACGATGAGGTCGAGGTGCAGGACCGCGCCCTTGTTGAGCAGCACCTCCACCAGGTCGTCCAGGGTCACACGCGGGTCCCGGGTGGGTCGCAGCGGCGGCTGTCCGGCCGTCACTCGGAACCGCCCCGCGCCGCCCCGGGCTCGGCGGCGCGGCGGGCGTCCGCGTCCGGACCCCCGTCCGACGCCTCACCGCCGAACCGCCCGGCGCCGGCCGCCCGGTCCGCCTCGGCACCGGTGACGGCCCGGGGGCTCTCCTCCGGTCCGCGCTGCCCGTGCCGCGCCTGTGCGCTGCGCCAGCCGCACCAGGGGCACCACTGGTTGAGGAGTTGCTCGACGGGGGCGCGCTTGCCGCACTCCGGGCAGGTCTCCTTCTCCGCCCGGGCCTGCCGCCACGCGGCGGTCTCCGTGTCCGTGCCCGACGGGAACTCCAGTCCGTAGCGCGCGGCCGTCTCGAAGGAGGCGAGCGCGGCCCGCAGCCGGATGCCCAGCAGTTCCACCCCGGCCACCGAGACCATGATGTCGGCGTTGAGGACGAGTCCCTTGTCGAGCAGGGTCTCCACCACGTGCGCCAGGCTGCCCTCGCCGTCCCGGCTGGGCCGCATCGGCGCCGCCCCGGCGGCCGACAGGCCGGGGGTCGCCGCGCTCCGGGATGCCGCGCTCCTTTCCGGAAAAGTGCTCATGCCCTGCGTCTGTCCGCTCACCTGGCTCTCACACACCGGGCACACCCGGAACGGCGGAGCAGCGGGGGTCGTCAGTGGCCGGTGCCGGTCTGCCACACGGTGTCGTCGCCCTGTCTGATGACCACGTTGCCGTCCTGCTCCAGTTCGAGCACGGCCCCTTGGTGCCCCGGGGTCCGGCTGGCCCACACCGGCTTGGCGTCGCTGCCGTAGAGCACCAGGTTGCCATCCTCCTGGAAGACGGCCCAGATGCCGGTCCCCGACGTCTTGCTGGCCCAGCGCGCCGCGCCCTGCTCGTCGTAGACGACCAGGTTGCCGTCCGGCTGCATGATCAGCTTGGCGCGGCTGGTCCGGAGGTACTCCCCCGCGGCCAGCCGGCGCCCCGCTTCCACGACGAGGGTGTCCGGCAGGTCCGTACCGTCCGCGGCCGGCTCGGTAGCCGCGGCTCGGGTCGTGGACGGCGTCACGTCCGGTTCCGTCGAGTCGCCGACGGCCCGGCCGGCGGCGGTCGACGCCTTCGCCTTCGCTTTCGCGGCCGGGTGCTCCGCCGTTCCGGATCCCCGCAGGCTCAGCAGCACCGCGGCGACGACGGCCACCGCCGCCACGGCGCCACCGGCCAGCACCAGCGGTCTCCGTATCCGTGTTCCGGCCGCCCCGGTGGGCGGCGGCACGGCCGTGCGGATCGGCGCCCGCGTCTGCGTCTGCGTGGTGGCCGCGCCGAGGTCCGGCGGCGGGCCGATCCGGGTGGCGGCCACCAGCGTCGCGGGGTGCGTGGGGCTGTCGGCGGTCGCCGGGGCGGCGGGTTCCGAAGCCGTCGCCGTACCGGAGCCGAGCGCCTTCTGATAGGTGGCGTGCAGGACGAGGTCGGTCCGGGCCGCGCACATCTCGATGATCTCCCGCGGCCGGGGACGCCGGTCCGGATCGCGGTGTGTACAGGCCGCGACGAGTGCCGCGAGGTCCGGTGCCACACCGCGCAGATCGACGTCCTCGTGGACGGACCGGTAGGAGACGGTGGCGATGTCACCGTCGCCGTAGGGCGGCCGGCCGGTGGCGGCGAACGCGAGGGTGGCACCGAGGGCGAAGACGTCGGCGGCGGGTCCGGTCTCGCCCCGGGTGATGGTTTCCGGCGCCGTGTAGCCGGGGCTGCCGACCCAACTGCCCGCCTGGGTCAGGCCGACGGCGTGCGCGCTGCGGGCGATACCGAAGTCGATCAGCTGCGGACCCGTGCTGGAGAGGATGATGTTGTGCGGCTTGATGTCACGGTGCCACACGCCGTGGACGTGGATGTCGTCCAGCCCTTCGGCCAGGGCCGCCAGCAGGGCCCGGCACAGCTCCGCCGCGAAGGGTCCGTCCGTCGTCACGGCCGCGTGCAGGGTCGGCCCCGGCACGTATTCGGTGGCCAGCCAGTACGGGGGCGTGCCGAGTTCGGAGTCGATCAGGGTGGCGGTGTAGGCGCTGCGGATCGTCCCCAGCGTCTCCACCTCACGCCGGAACCTCACCATGATCTGTTCGTCGTACTGCAAGTGATCGTTGATCACCTTCACCGCCGCGGGGCGTCCGCCCGGCGAGCGGGCCAGGTACACCCTGCCCATTCCGCCTTGACCGAGTCTGCCTACCAGGCGATACCGGCCCATACGCACCGGATCGGTTTCCTCAAGCGGACGCACAGCTTGCCTTTCGTACGAGCACGGCCCGGAGCCGGTACAGGTGCCGGTGACGCACCCCGTGTGCTGGACAGAGCGCCACTGTAGATCACTCGACACCGCCCGCCGAACGCCGTCGCCCGGCCCGGGGTTCACGGTGACGGTCCGTCAACAGCGTTGCTCAGCAGGCCAGTCGGGAGCCGACCAGGAGTGGTCCGGTGGCGGCGGACGAACAACTAGACGACCGGTCTAATCATCTGCTACGTTCACGTCATGCCCAGTACCGCACGCAGCACCGACACTCGCCGAAGCATCCTCGACGTCGCCCAGCGGATCATGGCCCACAAGGGCTACTCCGCGGTCGGCATCAACGAGGTGCTCGCCGAGGCCGGCGTGCCGAAGGGCTCCTTCTACCACTACTTCGCCTCCAAGGACGCCTTCGGTGAGGCACTGCTGAGGAGTTACTTCGACGAGTACGTCTCCGACATGGACCGCGTGCTCGCCCGGCCCGGCGCGTCGGCCGCCGAGCGGCTGATGGCCTACTGGGAGCAGTGGCGGCAGACACAGAGCCTCGACGAGTGCCAGGGCAAGTGTCTGGCCGTGAAACTCGGCGCCGAGGTCGCCGACCTGTCGGAGCCGATGCGGCTGGTCCTGAAGGAGGGCACCGGGGCGATCGTCGACCGCATCGAGCGCACGCTCACCGGCGGTCTCGCGGACGGATCGATCACGGTCGACGGCGACCCCGGCCGTACCGCGCAGGCCCTGTACGACCTGTGGCTCGGCGCGAGCGTCATGGCCAAGATCCACCGCGATCTCGCCCCCCTCGACACCGCCATGACCGTCACCAGGCAACTCCTGCACATCTGAGCCCGACAGTTCCCGCCGGTCGGAATGCGCGGACATTCCGCACGCTCCCCGTTAGACGACCGGTCTATTCATAGGAGAAGAAGACATGAAGGTCCTCATCGTTCTGACCTCGCACGACGAGCTCGGCGACACCGGCCGCAAGACCGGGTTCTGGCTGGAGGAGCTGGCGGCGCCGTACTACCGCTTCAAGGAGGCCGGCTGGGAGATCACCCTCGCCTCGCCGAAGGGCGGCCGGCCGCCGCTGGACCCCAAGAGCAACGAGCCGGGCTTCCAGACGGAGCAGACCCGCCGGTTCGAGTCCGACGCCGAGGCGACCGCGGCGCTTTCCCGCACCGTGCGCCTGGACGCGGTCTCGGCCGACGACTTCGACACGGTCTTCTACCCCGGCGGGCACGGCCCGTTGTGGGACCTCGCCGAGGACCCGCACTCCGCCCGCCTGATCGAGACCACCCTGCGGGCCGGCAAGCCGCTCGCCCTGGTCTGCCACGCCCCCGGCGTCCTGCGCCACACCGTGAACGCGGACGGCACCCCCCTGGTCCGGGGCAAGAAGGTCACCGGATTCGCCAACTCCGAGGAAGACGGCGTCGCCCTCACCGACATCGTCCCCTTCCTCGTCGAGGACGAGCTCAAGCGCCTCGGCGGCACCTACTCCAAGACCGAGGACTGGGCCCCGTACGTGGTGCGCGACGGCCTGCTCGTCACCGGCCAGAACCCCGCCTCCTCGGCCCCGGCGGCCGACGCCCTCGTGGCACTGGTCACGGAGGTGACGTCGGCTCGGCCGTGAGGCCCTCGGCCACGGGGCCGGGAACACCGTTCCCGGCCCCGGCAGGGCGCCACGTCCGATTCGTTCAAGAAGTCGGTGACACCAGTTCGCTACCGTCACCGCCATGAACGACACCGACGAGGGATCACGTCATCTCAGCATCCGCATCGACCGCACCGTCAACGACGTCTATGCCTATGCGTCAGACCCGGCCAACCTGCCCGCGTGGGCCCACGGGCTGGGGCAATCCATCGAGCGGAGCGACGACCACTGGGTCGTGGAGCACTCCCCCATGGGACGGCTCGTGATCACCTTCGCCCCGCCCAACGAGCTGGGCGTGCTCGACCACGACGTCACGCTGCCCTCCGGAGAGACCTTCTACAACCCGGTCCGCGTGATCGCCAACGGCGCGGGGAGCGAAGTGGTGTTCACCCTGCGTCGGCAGCCGGAGACGAGCGATGCCGACTTCGAGCGCGACGCCGGCATGGTCGCCGCCGACCTGGCCCGTCTCAAGGAACTCGTGGAGTCCGGCGAGGGGCCCGTCGACAACCGCCCGTTGACCTGACCGGGAGGGGCCGGGCGGCGGTAGGAGGGACACCCGCGGTTCCGCCGCGATCAACCTGTCCGCCGGCCTCTGCCGCAGGGCCCGGTCCCACGTCCGGGCCATCTCCCCGAGCCCGGCCCCCGCCTATGTCACCGCTCCCCCGCGAGGTCGAGATCCCCCTTGTTCGGCCCGGCCGCCCCCGCGGCGCCGACTGTGCCCCCAGCGCCTCGCCACGGACGCGCGATCGGCCCGGACAACGCCCGCCACCACGCCTCCACCGGCAGCTCCCCCGTCGGCTCGAACGGCTCGCCCGGGCGTGGGAACACCACCGTCTGGCCGGCCTGCTCGCCGGCGTCCTTCATCCACTCCCCCGGCTCCGCCCACGCGTGCGGCGCCAGGTTGAACGTGCCCCAGTGGATCGGCAGCAGCACTCCGCCGGGCCGGCCGCCCTGGAGATCGAGGTGGGTCCGGACGCCCTCTTCCGGGGTCATGTGGATGTCCGGAGAAAGTCACCTGCGCACCGTCGAGCGGACCTTCGAAACCGCCGCCGAGGCCCTCGCGGACTTACACCACCGGCGCGGGAGGCGGTACGTTCCGGTCCCGCCGCCGCGACCGACGTCGAGCGCCAGGCCGAACAGGCCCGGAGCCCCCACTGCACTCTCTTGGCCTCACCGAGCCCGCCGAGCAGCACACCGAGACGGTGCCCGCCTATGCCGCCGAGGTCCACAAGTGATCAAGCCGCCGCGTAGCTCGCCCGGAACAGATCCTGCGCCCGCTCCACGTCCATCGACGTACGGAGCTGCACCTCCAGATCGCCCGTCCCGTGGTGACCGAGACCGGACACGTCCCGAGTGAAGCCAGGAACAAGGTCGACGTCCTTCGGATCGACCTTCAGGTAGACCAGCAACTTGCTGCGCTGCGGAGGGCACAGGCAGGCGAAGTTCCGCAGCCTCTGATACGCCCGGTAGGTCTCGCGCTCAACCCGGTTGACCCCGTCCCCGAGCCCGAGCAGAACCTCGTCGACCGCCCCCGCCAACTCCGCCATGGCCGCGCCCTGGACGTCGGCCGCCGCCCGGGCAACCGCCTGGCGCCGTACCCGGCTGCTCACCCGCATGCCGCCGCTCACGGAGGCCACGGTCTCAAGGCCAAGCAGGTCGCTGCCGTAGAGTCGGTAGCGGACCAGGTCGATCGATCGACGGTGCTCGCGCACGGCATGCACGTCGTAACGGGTGAAGTCGCCGGCGACGCAGATCACGCGCGGTCCGCTCCACAGAATGTGGGAGGCGGCTGTCCCCCCGAGCCGGTCGCGGACCAGACGTTCGAATTCGGCACGGTGGTCCATGAGCCACGCCAGGTAGAACAAACCCTGGTTGATGACGCCGGCGTCAATGCCGCGTTTGTACTCGACGATGACCGGCGATCCGTTCTCGTCCAACCCCAGCGAGTCGATCCGGCCACCGTGCACCGGCCCCGTCCCGTACTCACTCGCCAGGAACCGGACGCCCAGCAGCGTCTCCATATGCACCTCGACCAGACCCTGCACATCGGCCTCGATCTCGGCAAGACTCGGCATGACCTCGGTCATGCCGCCACTCGTCGTGTCCGTGCGAAACAGCTTCAGGCCCGACACCTTCCCCTCCTCGGCTCGGAGATCATCAACGCGAAGAGGCGGGAGATTGTTTCCGCGAGAGGCATTGGAAGCGTGAAGGTAGTGTGAGCCCCTCTGTGCCACCCGGCCGGTGAACACTTGCGTCCCCCGGCCACCGGGAACCTACAATTCCCCCACAGGCCCCACACCCGAGGCACAGCCAAAGCTGACCTTCAGCAGCGCCTGCACGGACACTCGCCCTGTCGGGCGGGCGCCGGAAGCAGCGTTCCGGAAGACGGTCCCCTCGCCCTTGGCGGTGCCCCCTCGGGCGAGCACCAACACCGAGGTAACGAACCGTCCACACCGGCAATCGGGCAGGCCAGCCGTAGGGCGGTGTGCTGGGAGAAGTCGACGGGCGTGCGGGGTGCACGCGGCGCTTCAAGACAACAGGTCCACTCCGTAGAAGGTACGCCCTCCGACCAGTTCCCGGCCGGTGACCAGCTCCGGTTCGATACGGACGAAAACCTCCACGGGCCAGGGCACCCAGGACCGGGGCCCGGTGCGGACCAAGCGCTCATGCTCCTCGGGGTCGGTCACCACCGAGGCGGAACCGGTGACGATGACGCTCCAGCCGGATTGCGCCGCGACGTCGACCTCGTCGGCCTCGAAGGCGACCACAGCGCCATTGATGGCGCGGACCAGCTCCGAGGAGGCCGACGTGCGCAGCAGCACGGCACCGCTCTCTTCCAGGAGGAAGTTGACCGGCAGGACGGCGGGCAGCGCGTCGCGCGTGTGCACGATGCGGCCCACGGGCGCCTTGGCCAGTCGGTGCAGGCTTCCCTGGCGGTTCAGTTCGCGGAATCCGTCGTTGCGGTACATCAGCCGCTCGTCTTTCCATGTGTCGTCCGGTGCAACTTTCCATCCTTCACGTGGAAAGCGACTGGCGGCGAGGGCCGACAGACCCTGACCTGTCGCGGAACGGCCCTCGCTTCGATGGGCCCCTGTCTTTTTCCCTCTTGTCTGTGCCGCATTCAGACTGCGCCGACATCACGCCGTGGTCCGCCCAGTACGACCTTCAGCGCGCCGGTGTCGGCGGCACGGGCGAAGACGTCGTACGCCTCCTCCATGCGATCGAGCGGGAAGGTGTGAGTGACGAGTTGGGCGGTGGGCAGCCGGCCGGCGGCCGCCATCCGCAGCAGGGTGGGTGTGGAATGGGTGTCGACCAGACCCGTTGTGATGGTGATGTTCTTGCTCCAGAGGTCTTCGAGGTGCAGGGTCGCGGGCTTGCCGTGGACGCCGACGTTCGCGACGTGCCCTCCGGGGCGGACCATGCGGGTGCACATCTCGAAGGTGTCGGGCACACCCACGGCCTCGATGGCCACGTCCGCGCCGAGCCCTCCGGTGAGGTCGGCGACCAGTTGCTCGGGGTTCTCCTGGGCGGCGGCCACCGCGTCGGCCCCGACCTTCCGGGCAGCTTCCAGCCGGGCTGCCGTCACGTCCACGGCGACGATCCGCTCGGGCGAGAGGAGCCGGGCCGTGGCGATGGCGGCCAGCCCCACGGGACCCGCGCCGACCACGACGATGGTGTCCCCGGGACGGACGTGGCCGTTGAGCACGCCCACCTCGTATCCGGTCGGGAAGATGTCGGCCAGCAGCACGGCGTCCTGATCAGTGACCGTGGCGGGCAGTTGGTGCACGGAGAAGTCCGCGTAGGGGACGCGGACATATTCGGCCTGGGTGCCGTCGATGAGGTGGCCGAGGACCCAGCCGCCGCCCCGGCACTGTCCGTACATGGCTTCGCGGCAGTAGCGGCACCGCCCGCAGGCGCTGATACAGGAGATCAGGACCCGGTCGCCAGGCCGCACCGAGTGCACGTCCCGGCCGGCCTCGACGATCTCACCCACCGCCTCGTGACCGAGCACCGTTCCCGGCCTGACCTCGGGCACATCGCCTTTCAGGATGTGCAGGTCCGTCCCGCAAACGGTGACGGCGTCGACTCGCACGATGGCGTCCGTGGGCTCACCCAGGACCGGGTCGGCGGTCTCTTCCCAGCCTGACTGTCCGGGACCGTGGAAGACATAAGCCTTCATCCGTCCTCACCCTCTCGCTGTCCGCGGCGGAAGCCGAGAGACCCGCGAACGGCAGCCCGCAGGGATGAGCCGGGTTCCCGTCGCCATACGTCATCGACCCATACGTCCACCATGTCCTTTTCATTGCCCCATAGCTTGGGCCGGACGGCCCTATCGACCCCGCCGACCGGTCCCCCACCGCCCCAGCGGTGCCGATCCGGTGACGCGCCCGGGTTCATGTCCCGGCGATTCCATCGTCGGCGGGCAGGCAGGCCCTGTCGGCCCCGAAAGGCATTCGATGGGCCGAAGACGCCGGCACAGCCGGACTGTCAGGTTTTCCGGGAGCAGCGGATGAGGAGGTGGGGCCGATGCGGGGTGACAGGGCTGAGCGCATCCGGTGAGATCTGGCACTTCGCACCTGGTGAGGGACGAGCGGCCCTCCTCACGGGGCCGGTCGTCCCTGTCCTCGGCGGTCGCACCGCGTTGCACTGGTATCAGGGCGGCGCACCGCCACCGCGCCGCCATGGCAAGCGGGAGGCGACGGATCATGCGTTACCGGATGGATCTAGGCAACTCTCGACAGACGGCACGTCGTCCCGTTGATCCGCAGCGCATCGTGGTGGCCGCGCACCGTGGTGGGGATGAGACGGGCCGCGCCTGTAACTTCGCCGGCCTTCGCAGGACAACGACCGTCGGCGCGTCGGCCGTCGGGCCGGTCCTTCAGCGCCCGCCACGGGAGTGCGCCGTGCCGGTGCGCGCCGGTTCGGCTGTGCTGGAAGGGCAGCTGACCGTGCCCGCCGCTGCCCGGGGCATGGTCCTGCTCACAGGCGACGGCGCCTGGCAGGGCATCGCCATCGCGCTGCACCGGGCCGGCCTGGGTACCTTGGCCATGGATCTGTGGGACTCGACGGAACCGGCGGCGTATCGCAACGTCTTCGACATCGTCCTGCTGGCTCACCGTCTGGGTGCGGCGTGCGACTGGCTGCACAAGTACACGGCGCTTCCCGTGGGCTGTGCGGCCACGGGCACGCGGGCGGCTGCCGCGCTGGAGGCCGCGGCGGACCACAGCACCCTTCGGGCGGTGGTCTCCCTCAGCGGCCGGCCCGGACTGGCACGCCCGTCGGCACTGGTCAGGGTGTCCGTTCCCGTCCTGCTGATCACTGGTGATCTCGACACCGCACTGATCGGCCGGACCCGGCTGGCTGCCGACTGGCTGCGCTGTCCGTACCGGGTGGCCGAGATGCCGGGCGTCGCCGATCCGGCCGCGGGCGATGCCCTGCACCACGTTCCACGGCTGATGACCGACTGGTTCACCGAGCATATGGCGGCGCCCACCGAGGCGTTCGGGGTACCAGCTCGTCCGTAGTCGTGGCCGTGCCTCCGGCGCCCGATCCCACTGGGCACCGGAGATGCTATGACGCGTTCCGCTGTGGTTGTGCACCCGTGTGGCGTGGCGTCGAGCGGAATGCACCGCTCTAGGGACATCGAGCCGAGTGGTCCGAAGCTGAGGAGCCACTCCGACGGATCGACGGAGCGGATCGCCGAGACCGTGGCCGGTGTGCTTCGGACGGCGGGCCTCACCCGGTGGCCCGCCTCTCCTCACGACCGTCGCAGTCAGTCGTCCGCGACGCCGCCCCGGGCACGCGAGTCATTCCGGAAGTCGGAGTCGTCGAAGCGGTGGGTGAGCCGATCCACGACGTCGACGACTCCGTCGGCCTTGCGGGTCATGGCCACGGCTATCTCGGTCTCGCTCTTGCGTTCCATCTGGCCGTGCAGCGTGACGACTCCTTCGGTCACGGTGACGTCGATGCTGCCGGTGAGCAGCCACAGTCCGCGTTCCAGCACCTCATGGATCACTTCCTCGCGGATCTCCGCGTCGGGGCGCAGGAAGGTCTGCAGCAGGTCGTGCCGGGTGACGATGCCGACCAGGCGGTCGTCCTCGTCGAGCACGGGAAGCCGGTTCACCCGGTGTTCGACCATGATGCGTGCGGCCTCGACGACGGTGTCCTCGGCGTGCACGCTGACAGCGGGCGCGGTCATCAGGCGGCCGGCCGTACGGGCCCGGACCTTCGCCGCCCGCCGGCGGGCGCGTGGGGTCAGCCGGGCGACACGGAAGCGCGGGGGCGGCTCGTAGGCGAGCGGCGTCGCGGCCTGATGGAGCATCAGGTCCGTCTCGGAGACGACGCCGATGACGTGCCCGTCGTCGTCCACCACGGGCAGTCCGCTGACGCGGTGCTCCGAGAGCAGCCCGGCGACCGCTTTGAAGGGGGTGCCGTACTCGGCGCGGACCACCTCGGTGGTCATCACGGAGCCGACGTCCTGGTGCCTCATGTCTGTTCCTCCTCAGTACAGTCGGCGGACAGGGCCCGGCTGCCGGCAGGGCAGCAGGCTTATCCGCGCGTCGAGGACGGTGACCCCGCCGGGTGCGGCGAGGACCGGGTTGAAGTCGGCCTCGGCGAGCTGCGGCAGGTCCATGGCCATCCGCGAGAGCCGGTGAAGTGCCTGTTCCAGCCCGTCCAGGTCGACGGGGCCGCTGCCCTGCGCGCCGAAGAGCAAGGGGGAGCAGCGCAGGGCGGTGATCAGGTCGTGCACGTCGCGCTCGGTGAGCGGGGCGAGACGGGCCGCGTGGTCGGCCGGCACCTCCGTGGCGCTGCCGCCCGACCCGAGGACCACGAGCGGACCGAGGACGCCCGCCTTGACGAGTCCGGCGAACAGCTCGATGCCGCGGGGTGCGAGCCGCTGGGCCACCACCCCGGTCATGAGCTCTTCGAAGCGGACGCGCAGGTCCTGAAAGGCCGCGCGGACCTTGGTGTCGGTGCTCAGGTCGGGATGGACGGCGTGTTGCAGGCTTCTGTGCACGAGTCCCGGCCAGTGCGCCTTGAGGACCACTCCTCGGCCGTCGGCAGCGCGCAGCCGCCCGGCGGCGCGTACGGCATCGTCCTCGGTCTCGGCCCGTGCCCAGGGCTGCTGGGGGATGCCGTAGCAGTCCGGGAGTGCGGCGCGGGTGGACGGGTCCAGCCGGCCTCCGTCCGGCTGACGGGCGAGATAGTCGTCCGCCAGCTCGTGCGCACGGGACTGGTCGATGTCCTCCAGGTCCGGCACGGTGTCGGCTGGTCGGGCGAGCCGGGCCGCCCGGTGCGCGGCGTGGGCCGGCGACTGTGCCGCCGCCTGTGGTTCGGCGTACGAGGAGATCGTCTCGCCATCGGCTGCGGGGAGGAGGGTGACCGGCAGGTCTTGTTCCAGGCGTACGAGGGTGACGGGCTTGGTCCGGCGGCCGGGGCCCCTGGTGACGGCCCGGGCCAGGTCGTCGCCGGTCGCGGCGGTGTGCGCGGTGGGGGCGAGGACCACTATGACCGCGTCGGCGGCCGGATGGCTGACGAGCCGGTCCACGCCGACGCGCAGGGCGTCTTCGGATACGGCGGTGGTGGCGTCCACGAGGTTGCCGACGGTCGCTCCGGCGGGCAGTACGGCGAGCAGGTCGCCGGCCAGTTCGGGGCTGAGCCGGTGCAGGACCAGGCCGGCCTCGGCGCAGGCGTCGGCGGCAAGGACTCCGGCTCCGACTGCGTTGGTGAGCACGGCGACACGGTGGCCCGCAGGCAGCGGCTGAGCGTACAGCAGGGCCGCGGTCTCCAGGAGTTCGCCGATGGAGCGCGTCGCGGTGATATCGGCCTGGGTGAACAGAGCCTGCCGGGACATCGCCCCGGTGGCCGCGGCGGCGATGTGCGGGGCGGCGGCGCCTCCGGCGTCGACGGTCAGTACCGGCATCCGCCGGGTGACGCGTCGGGCGGTGCGGCTGAGGGCCTGTGGGTTACCGAAGGACTCCGGGTGCAGCAGCGCGATGCCCACACCGCCCGACTGCGCGGCGACCCCCGCGGTCCGGGGGCGCGGGTGGGTCGCGGCGAAGGTCGCGTCGAACCGGTGAGCCGGGTCGGTATCGGCGACGCCGAGGCAGTCGGGGCCGACCAGACGCATACCGTGGGTGCGGCAGGCGGTCAGCAGGTCCGCTGTCTGCCGGGCGTCCAGGCCCCCGGTGACCACGGCCAGGGCACGTACACCCGCCTTGCCGCACTCCTGCGCCGCGGCCGGTACGCAAGCGGTGGGGTTGACGACGACCGCCAGGTCGGGGATCACCGGCAGAGCGCTGACCGAAGGGTAGGAAGGCACTCCCTGGATCGCCTCGGCGACCGGGTTCACGGCGAACAGGCGGCCGCCGTGACCGGCTTCGCGGAGATGGTGCGGCAGGGCCCGCCCCGGCGGACCGGGCCGACGGCCGACCCCGACGACGGCTATGGCTCGCGGGCTCAGGAGGGGTTCCAGGCCGGGCTTGTCAACGATCCGGCCTCGCATATCGGTCGTCGTGCGGTGGGTCTCGTCCTCGTACAGGTCGATGAAGCAGTGGGTCTCGGATCCCTCGAACCGCCGGCTGGTGCTGAGACCGAGGCCGGCGAAAAGCCGCGGCACCTCGTGGTTCTCGCTGGCGGCGTCGGCGGTGAAGGCGGTGACGCCGTCGGGGACCGCGACGGCGAATTCGGCAACGTCCGGCGTGTCGGTGTCGGCATGGTACTCGACGAGCCCGACGGCCCTTCTCGCCCGTTCGGCCAGCAGGGCGCGGTGTCCTCGCCTCGCCGGTGTGCACCCGGTGTCGGGAACGGAGTGGGCCGAGCGGGGGCCGGCCGAGGACAGCCGCGGGCGCGGACTGTCAAAGGACATTTTCCGGCGGGCATTCTCCAGTTGCCGCCGGTCTCCCTGCTCCACGGTGCGGACGAGGACCATGGTGCCGTCCGTGAGCAGCGCCTGGGCCGGGCGGCGGTGTGGCGCGTCGTCCTTCATGGCGGTCCTCCTCCGATCCGATCGCGCCTTGGACACTTCGAGCGTCCGCGGCCCGGGCGGTGGCCGGCAGGGGCTCACCGGGGACGTCCGCGGGGCCGGTCGGCCCCGCCTCACGTCGGACGGTCACGCCGTGTCGGGGACGACCACGACCGGGCAGGCGGAATGGTGCAGGAGCGTGTGGGCGACCCGGCCGAGGCGGTGTCCGAACTGTCCGCGGCGGCGTCGGCCGACGACCAGCAGGTCCGCCTCCTGCGAGGCGGTGAGAAGCGCCCGGCGGGCGGTGCCCTCCACGGTGTGCCGGCGCAGGTCCACGTCCTCCGGCGCGTCGGCGAGCGCGGCCTCCAGTTGCTTGACAGCTCGCTCCTCATGCAGGCGTTCGGGGGTGCCCGTGAGCAGCGGTTGGTCGGCCGTGTCGTGGGTGGGGCACCGCCAGGCCCGTACGGCGTCCACGGCGGCCCCACGTCGCCGGGCCTCCTCATAGGCGAAGCGCACCGCCGCCGTCGGCGCGTCGGCCACGCCGACGACGACACGGCCGTGCCGGCCGCCGGTGGCCCGGTTGTCGTGGTTGCCCCGGATCACGACGACGGGGCAGTCCGCCTCGGTGGCCACGGTCAGGCTGACGGAGCCGAGCAGCAGGTCGGCGAGTTCACCGCGCCCGCGGGTGCCCACGATGACGGCCGAGGCGTTGCGGGCTTCGCGTTTGAGGACGTACTCCGGTTCCTCGGCCACCGTTTCGGAGGTGACGGGGAGGTCCGTGTGGTGTCGCCGCGCGCGCCGGGCCGCGACGGTCAGGATGTCCTCGGCGTCCACGCGCGCCGCCGGCTCGCCGAGTTCCCGAGCGAGCGCGGCGCCCTCATAGCGCTCCCACAGGGAGGCGTGGACGATCCGCAGCGGAAGTCCGTGCAGTGCGGCCTCGTCCGCCGCCCAGTCGACGGCCCTGAGGCTCGACTCGGAACCGTCGACTCCGACGACCATGGGCAGGTACATCGTTCTCAGCCTCCCGCGTTGAGATCGAACACGATCCGGGCCTTTACCTGACCGCCGGAGACCTCGTCGACGCAGTCGTTGACGGCGGTGAGCGGGCGGGTCTCCCGGATGACTTTCGTGCGGCCCTCGGCGTGGAGCTGGAAGACCTCCGCGAGGTCCTGCCGGGTGCCGACGATGGAGCCGATCACCGAGGTGCCGTTGAGGACGGTGTCGAAGACCGGGACTTGGAGGGTGCCGTGGGCCGGCAGGGCCACCATGACGAGCTTCCCGCCACGTCGTAGACCGGAGTTGACGGCAGCGAACGCGGCCTGGTTCACGGCGAGGGCGAGAGCCACGTGGGCGCCGCCGTGCCCCTTCAGCTCGGCGCCGACGTCCTGGGTGCGGGCGTCGATGACGATGTCGGCGCCGAGTTCCCGGGCCAGTCGCAGCTTGTCGTCGGTGACGTCGATCGCCGCGACCCGCGCCCCGGCGATCTTCGCGTGCTGCACCGCCAGGTGACCGAGTCCGCCCACCCCCCAGATCGCGACGAGTTGGGCGGGCCGGACGCCCGCGACCTTGAGCGCCTTGTACGTGGTGACGCCCGCGCAGGTCAGCGGGGCGGCGTCGAGGGCGCTGACGCCTGCGGGCACCGGCTGGGCGAAGTCGGCCCAGGCCAGCATCTTCTCGGCGTACCCGCCGTCACAGCCGTACCCCGTGTTGATCTGGCTCTCGCAGAGGGTTTCCCAGCCGGACCGGCAGTGCTCGCACCGCCCGCACGCCCTGCCGAGCCACGGTACGGCGACGCGTTGTCCGACCCGGAGGTGGGTCACGCCGTCGCCGAGCTTCTCGACCAGGCCGACGCCCTCGTGTCCGGGGACGAACGGCGGCGTGGGCTTGACCGGCCAGTCTCCGCGCGCGGCGTGGATGTCGGTGTGGCACAGGCCGCACGCCTCGACGCGGACACGGACCTGTCCGGGGCCGGGCTCGGGGTCGGGGCGCTCCTCGATGACGAGAGGTGCCCCGAACTCCCTGACGACCGCTGCTTTCATGGTGCTCTCTCCTCCCGCGCGGGTCGGGTCAGTCGTGCGCGACGACGGCGACGGGGGCGGTGGCGTGGTGCATGACCGCGTGGGCGACGGACCCGATGTGCGCGCCGAACGGGTTGCGGCGGACGCGGCGGCCGACCACGACGAGGGAGGCGTCGTGGGACGCGTCGACGAGGTGGCCCGCGGGGCTGCCGAGCCGGGACGCCTCGGTCACCTCGACATCCGGATACTTCTCCCGCCACGTCGACAGCGCTTCGGTGAGTGCGGCCGCCTGCTCGCGGACCACGCTCTCGTGCGGGTCGACGCCGGCGGCCAGGCTGTAGACGTAGTAGGGCGGCAGGTTCCAGCCCTTGACGACGGTCAGCTCCGTCTTGCGGCGGCGTGCTTCCTCGAAGGCGAAGGTGATCACCGCCTCGTCGGGGTTGTCGGTGTCCAGGCCGAGGACCACGGGCCGGAAGCCGGTGGCGGCGGACGGAATGCCGACGGGATCCTTCACGTGCTCGTCGGCGGCCTGTTCGCCCGCTCGGACGAGGATCACGGGTACCTCGGCGCGGGCGACCACCGACTGGCCGACGGACCCGACGAGGAAGCCGGCGAGGCCGCTGAGGGCACGCGAGCCCAGCACCAGGAGCTCCGCTTCGTGGGCGGCGTCGAGCAGGACCTCTGCCGGAGCTCCGGCCCGCTGCTCGGTGGTGACTTCGATGCCCGGGTGACGCAGCATCAGGCCTTCGGCGGCCTCCCGGGGGATCCGCTCGGTCCAGTGCTGGTGGGTCTCGGTGCCGAGGAGCGGGGCCTGGGCCATCGGCTCCGGCACCGGCTGCCATACGTGCAGCAGCCGTACCGGCAGTCCGCGCAGCGCCGCCTCGCGGGCCGCCCACTCGGCAGCGGCCCGGCTCTCCGGCGAACCGTCCAGTCCTACGATGATCGTGCGGGGCATCCCGCCCACCTCCTGTGTCGTCCGTCCGCTGTCAGCGTCTCTCGTGGTGGTTTCCCGGGGCAGGGGCCGCAGGTCCCGGAACGGGACCGACGGTCCCCGCCGGCGGGCCGGTGGGGCAGGTCCACCGACCGACCCGCCCCACCGGCTGTGTTCAGCGCAGCCACGCGTGGTCGCGGACGAAGGGAAGCCGGGCCCACACCCGCCCCAGACCCAGCGTGTCACCCGCCGAGACAGCGGCCAGCACCACCAGCACCACCGCGTACACCAGGTGGTAGT
>NZ_JBFAAP010000080.1:0-26677 GCF_040639815.1 Streptomyces sp. NPDC023723 | reverse complement strand
CCCGGGCGGCGGGGGCGGCCCGGGCGACCGGCCGCTGGCTGCACTTCGTGGCCGCCAAGGACGGACTCCCCGCCGGCGCCCCGCGCACCGTCGCCGAACACACCGCCGCCCTGCCCGATCCGGTCGACGTCCTGCTGACCGACCACGTCCGCGCCACCTGGCGGACCCGCGGCCTCCCTTCCCCGGACGGCCCGCTCCTCGCCCGCGCGGGCCGCGCCCCGCTCGCCCTCGACGACCACGCGGCCCTCCTGAAGACAGCCCCGCTGCTCGGCACCCATGTCGTCCGCGCCGGCTTCTGGCAGGCGCACGAACGGTTGCTCACCACCGGCGACGAGCCGTTCACGGCGTACGCCGCGCTGCTCCTCGCCGACCGGGTCGCCGCCCTCCCGCACCCGGCGTACGAGGACCGCCGGCCGCGCCCCGAGAGCCTCCCGCCCATCACCGCCGAGCAGCACTACGCCCTGGTCGACCGCTACGAGGCGCTGCTCGATCTGGCCCGCGCCCGCCCGGCCCCGTACGCCGTGCTCTACGACCTGATGGTCCGCGACTGCCTGCGCACCTTCGTGCGCGCCGAACTGCCCGAGCCGGTCGCCCGCGAGTTCTTCCGCCGCGCCTCACTGGCCGCCCTGCGCCGCCGCCCCGAGGGCCACCGGCGCCCGGCCGGCCCGGAAGGCGTCCGCCGGTCACTGCTCGAAGCGGGCGCCTACACCAAGTACCGCGCCTTCCAGACCGCCAACAAGGCCCGCCGGACCGTCCGCGGGACGGTCCGCACCGGCCGCCGCCAGGCGGTCGCCCGCCTCCGCGACCACCAGTACCGGCGCGCGCTCACCACACCGGTCGACCCGCGGCTCGCGGTGTTCTCGTCGTACTGGAACCGCGGTGTCGCCTGCAACCCGGCCGCGATCGCCGCCAAGCTCGGCGAACTCGCCCCCGCGATCCACCCGGTGTGGGTGGTCAACGCCGCCGACGCGCCCCTGCTGCCGCCCGGCACCGACCACGTGGTCCCCGGCACCCGCCGCTACTGGGAGATCCTGGCCCGCGCCAAGTACCTGGTCAACAACGTCAACTTCCCCAACCCGGTGGTCAAACGCCCGGACGCGATCCACCTCCAGACCCACCACGGCACCCCCCTCAAACGCATGGGCCTGGACCAGTTGCCCTACCCCACCGCGTCCCGCGGCCTCGACTTCCAGGCCCTCCTCGAACGGGTCGACAAGTGGGACTTCAGCGTCAGCGCCAACCGCCACTCCACCCGTATGTGGCGGCGCGCGTACCCGTCCCGCTGGGTCTCCCTGGACTACGGCTATCCGCGCAACGACGTCTACTACACGGCGCGCGCCGCCGACATCCGCGCCGTCCGCGCCCGGCTGGGCATCGCCCCCGGCCGCCGCGCCGTCCTCTACGCCCCCACCCACCGCGACTACGAGGCCGGCTGGACCCCCCGCCTGGACCTCGCCGCCCTCGCCGACACCCTCGGCGAGGAAACGGTCCTGCTGGTCCGCGCCCACTACTTCTACGACGCCGCCCCCTCCCCCCTGACCGGCCTGCGCCGCACCGGCCGCGTCA
Source organism: Streptomyces sp. NPDC023723 (assembly GCF_040639815.1). Taxonomy (NCBI): domain Bacteria; kingdom Bacillati; phylum Actinomycetota; class Actinomycetes; order Kitasatosporales; family Streptomycetaceae; genus Streptomyces; species Streptomyces sp. NPDC023723. The sequence continues at coordinate 25,111 of NZ_JBFAAP010000080.1, read as the reverse complement.
TCGACGTCTCCTCCTACGACCCCGTCGAAGACCTCTGCCTGGCCGCCGACGCCCTGGTCACCGACTATTCGTCGATCATGTTCGACTACGCCAACCTGGACCGCCCGATCGTCATCCACGCCGACGACTGGGAGACGTACCGGACCACCCGCGGCGTCTACTTCGACCTGATGGCCGACGCCCCCGGCCCGGTCGCCCGCACCCAGGCCGAGCTGACGGAGATCCTCACCACCGACGCCTGGCGCGACGAACGGGCCGCCAAGGCACGGTCCGTCTTCCGGCAGCGCTTCTGCGAGTACGACGACGGCCGCGCCGCCGAACGCGTCGTACGCCGGGTCTTCCTCGGCCAGGACGAGGCGTCGCTGCCGCCGGTGCTGCCCCTGGCCGAGCGCACCCCGGCCCCGAACCCCGAGGAGGCGGCATGACCACTCCCGACGCCACTCCGGACGCCATCCCCGGCGCCATCCCGGACATCACCCCCGACATCACCCCTGACGTCACCGTCACGGTCATCGTCCACAACGACGCCGCCCGCCTGCCCAGAGCCGTCGCCTCCGTCCGCCGCCAGACCCACCGGAACCTCGAGATCGTCATCAGCGACGACGCCTCGACCGACGACACCCCGGCGGTCGCCCGCGCCCTGGCCGCCGAGGACCCGCGCGTCGTGTACCTGCGCCTGGCCGAGAACAGCGGGGGATGCAGTGCCCCGCGCAACCGGGGCATCGAGTGCTCCCGCGCCCCCTACCTGATGTTCCTGGACAGCGACGACGAACTCCCGGAAGCCGCCGTCGAGACCCTGCTCGCCGCCCACCGCGCCCGCGACCTGGACTTCGCGATGGGCGCGGTGCGCCGGATCCGGGCCGACAACGGCCGCCGCTCCACCTGGATGCCGCACCTGGTCGCCGAACGCCGCACCCTGGACGGCATCGAGGCCGACCCCCGCCTCTTCTTCGAGCACCTCGCCACCAGCAAGATGTACGCCCGCGCCTTCCTCGACCGGCACAGCCTCCGCTTCCCCGAGGGCATCCACTACGAGGACCAGCTCTTCTCCGCGCAGGCGTACTGCCTGGCCAAGACGTTCACGATCGTCCCCGAGCCGGTCTACCTCTGGTACATCGCCCCCTACGCCACCGCGTCCGCCGCCTCCATCTCCAACCAGCGCGACCGGCTGAGCAACGTCGGCGACCGCGTCCACGTGCAGCGCCTCATCGACGCCTTCCTGGCCGAGAGCGGCCACGAGTCGCTCCGCGAGGACAAGGACTACAAGTTCCTCAAGCACGACTTCCGCATGTACGCCGGCGACCTCCCCTACCGCGACGAGAGCTGGCTCGCCTCCTTCGCGGACCTCGTGGTGCCCTACCTGGACACGCTCACGCCGGGCGCGTACGCCCGGCTGCCGCGCGCCGAGCGCGTCGTCGTCCAGCTCGTCCGCGACCGGCGGTTCGCCGACGCCCGGCAGGCCGCGCGGGGTCTGGGGTACGAGGTGGCACCCCGGCGGATCACCACCGGCCCCGACGGCCGCACCTACTGGGGCGAGGGTGCACCGCGGGACGCGGCGGCCCGCCGCGAGCTGGACCTCACCGACCTGGAACTGGACACCCGGCCGTTCTTCAGCGCCCGGCTCCGGCACGAGATCACGGACCTCGCCCGGGGCCCCGGCGCGTCGGTCGACCTGACCGTCCGTACGTACGATCCCGCCCTGCGCCTCCCGGTCGGTCCCCAGCGCGCCGCGCTGCTCCTCACCCCCGGCAGCCGGCGCCTGACGGTCCCGTTCCGCCTGTCCCCCGTCCGCCCCGGCGTCTTCGAGGGCCACGTCCACCTGGACCTGACGGCGGCCCGCCCGCCCCGCCACGGCTTCACCGGCGTCCGTCACCCCGTCCTCCGCCTCCGCCTGGGCCCCCACACCCACACCGGCCTCCTCCTGGCCCCGCCCGCCTTCCCGCCGTTCACGTCCCGCGTCCCCTACCACCGCGGCACCGCCCCGCACCAGGTCACCGTCGAGCCGGAGGGCCACGCCCCGGGACGGCTGCAGGTGCGGTGGGAACCGGTGGGCCTGACGGCCCGGCTGACGGGTCCGGTACTGCGCCGCCTGAAACAGGCCATCCGCCCGACAACGCCCTGACCGTCCGCGGCACCCGCCCCCGCCCCGGCGCCGCCTCACCTCACCACTTCGTACAGCACCTGCCCCGCCGGCCCCCGCGTCACCGGCCGCAATCCCGACCCCGGCCCCGCCCCGCCCTCCCGGTCGACAACCCACCGCACCCCGTACCGCCGCTCCACCGCCCTGCGTTCCTCCTCCGACACCCCGCCGGTGAAGTACCTCCGCACCGCCACCCCCCGCCGCCCCTCGTCGGGCAGGAAGAAGTCGGGATATCCAGGCGCCACCGTGTACGCCCCGTACGCCGGAATCTGCCGGGCCGCCACCCGCCGGGCCATCACCACATCCCCGTACCGCACCCACGGCGTGATCCAGTGATACCCCTGCCAAGGCTCCCGGTACTTGGCCGCCACCACCCCCGGCAGCATCCCCCGCCCGACCACATACCCCACCGTCCCCGCCTGCGCCCAGGCCCCCACCCCCAGCGCACAACCCAGCACGCAGACGCCCCCGGCCCGCACCCCGCGCCGCCCCGCCCCCAGCACCTCCACCGCCGCCGCGATCTGCGCCGGAACCACCACCGCCGGCAGCACCCGCCCCCACGACCAGTGCCCGCTCACTCCCCCCGCCCCGGCCACCACCACCCCCAGCACGAAGAACAGCACCAGCGCGTCCCGCCGGTCCCGCCCCCACCGCACCCCCAGCGCCACGACCCCCACCAGCACCAGCCAGTACCGCCCGACCAGGTCCTCGTACAGCGGCCGGTGCACCGCCTCCAGCCCGCCGCCCGCCCCGGCCAGCGCGAAGAAGTCGTAGTACGGCCAGACCCACACCACCGCCACCCCGAGCGCCCCCGCACCCAGCAGCCGCGCCCCCACCTCCCGCCACCCCGGCCGCGCCCCGCACACCGTGGCGACCGCCCCCAGCGACGCCACCACTCCCGTGAACTGATGGCACAGCAGGATCACCGCCCACAGCACCCCGAGCCCGAGCCACCGTCCCCAGCCACCCCCCGGGACCGCCCCGGCCAGCCCGGCCCACAGATGGAACGCGAGCCCGAGCGCCAGCACACTCGGATACGCCACCGTCAACGCCAGCGAGTTCAGCCCGAGGAACCCGCTCCAGGCGAACGCGTCCGTCCCCCACAGCAGGACCAGGCACAGCAACGCCACCGCCGGCGCCGCCCGCTCCCCGCTCAGCGTCCGGACGTACCGCCACACTCCCGTCACCAGCAGCCCCAGCCCGGCCAGCGCCCCGAACCGCAGCACCACGAACACCGACGCCCCGCTGACCTTCGCCACCACCCCCAGGACGACCGTCCACGGCGAGTAGTACGGACTCGGCGTGTCCGCGTCGACCAGCGGATTGCCCGGGTCGGTCAGGCTGTGCCGGAGCCGTTCGACCGTGGCGGCGTGCAGCCCGAGGTCGCCCGCCCACGGCAGCCGCACCACCACCAGCGACAGCAGAAAGAGCACGAGCGCGGCAGCCGCCCAGGGGACGGCCACCGCGCTCGGCCTGGAACCGGACCACCCAGCCATCCGGTCACTTTAACCGGGTTGCCCCGAATGTCCGGTCAACTGGGCGGTCGGACGCTACGCGTGCGTCCGCAGCAGCGTCCGCATCGTCCGCATGGCCACCGACAGGTTGGCCAGATCGAACGCGTCCGAACTGCGGATCTCCTCCAGCGTGGCCCGCGCCCGCCCGAGGATCGCCGCGTTCTTCTGCTCCCACACCTTGAACCGCTGCTCCGGCGTCGACGTGCCGTTGCCCGCCGCCAGTACGTCGGCGGTGAGCGAGGCGTGCGCCGCGTAGAGGTCCTCGCGGATCGACGCGCGGGCCATCGACTGCCAGCGGTCGGCCCGCGGCAGCTCGCTGATGCGGTCCATCAGCTGGGTGATGCCCAGCCGGTCGGCGAGGTCGTAGTACACCTCGGCGACGTCCTGCGGCTCCTTGCCCGTGCGGTCGGCCACCGAGACGATGTCCAGCGTCGGGAAGGCCGAGGAGAACCCGGCCACCCGGGTCGCCACCTCGTCCGGCACGCCCGCGCCGGTCAGCTCGTCGTGGATGCGCTGGTACCACTCGGCGTCCGCGCCGCGCAGCAGCTTCGGCAGCTGCGACCAGACCTGCTCGACCCGGTCGGCGAAGAAGTCGACCGTCTCGGCGAGCTGGAGCGGCTGCGGCCGATTGTTGAGCAGCCAGCGCGTGCCGCGCTCGACGAGCCGGCGCGAGTGCAGCCGGATCCGGGTCAGGACGGCGGCCTCGACCGTGTTGTCCAGGCCCTCCACCGCGTCCCACACCGGGTACGAGCGGAAGATGGCGCGGGCCGCGGTCTGCGCCCGCACGATCTCCTCGAGTGAGGCGCCGGTCTCCTCGCGCAGCCGGTGCAGATACGTCGTACCGCCCGTGTTGACCGTGTCGTTGACCAGCACGGTCGTGGTGATCTCGCGGCGCAGCGGGTGGGTGTCGATGCGGTCGGCGAACCGTTCACGCAGCGCGGTCGGGAAGTACGCGTGCAGCAGCGTCTTCAGGTACGGGTCGTCGGGCAGCGAGGTGTGCAGCAGCTCCTCGGCGACCGTGATCTTCGTGTACGCCAGCAGTACGGCCGTCTCCGGGCCGGTCAGACCGCGCCCGTTGCTGAGCCGCTCGCGGATCTGCCGGTCGGTGGGCAGGAACTCCAGCGCCCGGTCCAGGTGGCCCGCGCGCGCCAGGTGCTTCATGAACCGCTGCTGCGCGTGCAGCATGTCCTTGGACTGGGCCAGCGCGTTGGCGATCGCGGTGTTCTGCGCGTAGTTGTTGCGCAGCACCAGGTGGCCGACCTCGTCGGTCATCCCGGCGAGCACCTTGTTGCGCTGCTTCACCGTCATGTCGCCGTCCGCGACCAGGCCGTTGAGCAGGATCTTGATGTTGACCTCGTGGTCGGAGGTGTCCACGCCGGCGCTGTTGTCGATGGCGTCGGTGTTGACCCGGCCGCCGTTCGCGGCGAACTCGATCCGGCCGAGCTGGGTCAGGCCCAGGTTGCCGCCCTCGCCGACGACCTGCACGCGCAGGTCCTTGCCGTCCACCCGGATCGCGTCGTTGGCCTTGTCGCCGACGTCGGCGTTGGACTCGGTGGACGCCTTGACGTACGTACCGATGCCGCCGTTCCACAGCAGGTCGACCGGCGCCTGGAGGATGGCCTTCATCAGGTCGGCCGGGGTCATCTTGGAGACCTTGCCCTCGATACCGAGGGCCTCGCGGATGTGCGCGTTGACCGTGATCGCCTTGGCGGTACGCGGGAAGATGCCGCCGCCGGCCGACAGCAGCTCCTTGTTGTAGTCCGCCCAGGAGGAGCGGGGCAGTTCGAAGACGCGGCGGCGCTCGGCGTAGGAGAGGGCCGCGTCGGGCTTCGGGTCGATGAAGATGTGCCGGTGGTCGAAGGCGGCGACCAGCCGGATGTGTTCGCTGAGCAGCATGCCATTGCCGAACACGTCACCGGACATGTCACCGATGCCGACGACTGTGAAGTCCTCGCTCTGGGTGTCGGTGCCCAGCTCCCGGAAGTGCCGCTTGACGGACTCCCAGGCGCCGCGCGCGGTGATGCCCATGCCCTTGTGGTCGTAACCGGCCGAGCCGCCGGAGGCGAAGGCGTCGCCGAGCCAGAAGTTGTAGGTCTCGGCGACCCCGTTGGCGATGTCGGAGAAGGTGGCGGTGCCCTTGTCGGCGGCGACGACCAGGTAGGTGTCGTCCTCGTCGTGCCGGACGACGTCGGCCGGGGGCACGACCTCGCCGGCCACCATGTTGTCGGTGATGTCGAGCAGCGCCGAGATGAAGGTCTTGTAGCTGGCGATGCCCTCCGCCATCCAGGCGTCGCGGTCCACGCTCGGGTCGGGCAGCTGCTTGGCGACGAAGCCGCCCTTGGCGCCGACCGGCACGATGACGGTGTTCTTCACCATCTGCGCCTTGACCAGGCCGAGGATCTCGGTACGGAAGTCCTCGCGCCGGTCCGACCAGCGCAGGCCGCCGCGCGCGACCTTGCCGAAGCGCAGGTGCACGCCCTCGACGCGCGGCGAGTACACCCAGATCTCGAACGCCGGGCGGGGCGCCGGCAGGTCGGGGATGGCCTGCGGGTCGAACTTCATGGAGACGTAGTCGTGCGCCCGGCCGGCCGCCGCCTCCTGGAAGAAGTTGGTGCGCAGGGTCGCCTTGATGACGGTGAGGAAGGCCCGCAGGATGCGGTCCTCGTCCAGGCTCGCCACCTGGTCGAGGGCGGCCTCGACCTCTTCGAGCAGGGCGTCCACGATCTCGTGCCCGGCGCGCTGCCGGTCGGGCGACATCCGCGCCTCGAACAGGGAGACGAGCAGCCGGGTGGTGTGGACGTTGTTGCGGAGGGTGTCCTCCATGTAGTCCTGGCTGAACGTCGACCCGGCCTGCCGCAGGTACTTGGCGTACGCGCGCAGCACCATCGCCTGCCGCCAGGTCAGCCCGGCGCTCAGCACCAGGGCGTTGAAGCCGTCGTTCTCCGCCTTGCCGTTCCAGGCGGCGGCGAACGCGTCCTGGAACCGCTCGCGGGCGTCGTCGCCGAGGTAGTCGGCGCCGCCGGCCACCGCCTTCGGCATCCGCAGGCCGAAGTCGTAGATCCACGCCGTGGGGGTGCGGTCCGCGCAGCGCAGCTCGTAGGGGCGCTCGTCGGTGACCTCCACGCCGAGCCGGCTGAGCACCGGCAGGACCGCCGACAGGGAGACCGAGCCGCCCTTCTGGTAGATCTTGAACCGGCGTTCCTCGGGCGTGGCGCCGACCGGCTCGTACAGGCTCAGCGCGAAGGTGCGCTCCTCGTCCAGCGCTTCGAGGTGGCCGAGGTCGGCGACCGCGGAGCGCGGGCCGTGGTCGGCCTTGTAGCCCTCGGGGAAGGCGCTGCCGTAGCGGCGCAGCAGCTCGGCGGAGCGCTCCTCGCCGAACTCCGCGGTGAGCGCCTCGGCGAACCCGTCCGCCCAGGACCGGGCGGCCTCCACCAGCCGGGCCTCGATGCGGTCCTTGTCGGCGTCGGACAGCTCGGACAGCTCGGTGCCCTGCGGGACGCGGACCACGAAGTGCAGCCGGGACAGGATCGACTCGGTGTTCCAGGCGGTGAAGTCGACGCTGGTGCCGCCCAGTTCCTCCTTGAGGATGTCGATGATCCGCAGCCGGACGCCGGTGGTGTAGCGGTCCCGGGGGAGGTAGACGAGGGCGGAGTAGTAGCGCCCGTACTCGTCCTGGCGCAGGTAGAGCCGCAGGCGGCGGCGCTCCTGGAGGTAGAGCACGGAGGTGGCGATGGCCTGGAGCTCGCCGGCCGGCGTCTGGAACAGCTCGTCGCGCGGGTACGTCTCCAGGATCTGGAGCAGGTCGCGGCCGTCGTGGCTGTTGGGCGAGAACCCGGCCCGCTCCAGCACCTCCCGCACCTTGCGCCGGATGACCGGCACCCGGCGGACGGACTCGGTGTAGGCGGCCGAGGAGAACAGCCCGAGGAAGCGGCGCTCCCCGACGACGTTGCCGTCCGCGTCGAACTTCTTGACGCCGATGTAGTCCAGGTAGGACGGCCGGTGCACGGTGGCCCGGCTGTTGGCCTTGGTCAGCACCAGCAGCTTGTGCTCGCGGGCCTTGGCCCGGGCGTCGGCGGGCAGCCGCTCGAAGGACGGGCTGACCGGGTGGTCCTCGCCCGTCTCGTGGTGCGGGTCGGCACGCAGGATGCCGAGGCCGGTGCCGGGGACGGCGGCCAGCGAGTCGTCGCCGCGCAGCTGGTACTCACGGTAGCCGAGGAAGGTGAAGTGGTCGTCGGCCAGCCAGCGCAGCAGCTCGCGGGCCTCCTCCAGCTCCTGCTGGTCGAGGTCGGCGGGGGCGGGCTCGGCGGGCAGGTCACCGGCGAGGCGGACGGCCGCCTCACGCATCTTGCCCCAGTCCTCGACGGTCTCCCGTACGTCGGACAGGACGCGCAGCAGATCGGCGGTGATCTGCTTCAGGTCGGCACGGTCGGTCTCGCGGTCGATCTCCACGTGGATCCAGGACTCGACGTGCGCGTCGTGCGGCAGGTCGTTCCCGGGCGGGGTGGTGAGCACCTCGACGAGCTTGCCGGTGACGTCGCGCCGCACCACGAACTGCGGGTGGACGACGACGTGGATGCCGCGGCCCTGCCGGGTCAGTTCGTTGGTGACGGAGTCGACCAGGAAGGGCATGTCGTCCGTGACCACCTCGACCACGGTGTGGCTGCACGTCCAGCCGTTCTCCTCGACCGTCGGGGTGTGCACCCGGACGTTGGCGGTGCCCTGCGGGCGGTTCTCGGCCAGCCGGTGGTGCGAGACGGCGGCTCCGAAGACGTCGACCGGTTCGCGGTCGCCCAGGTCCTCCGGGGCGGTGTGCCGGTAGTAGCGCTTGAGGAACGCGAACACGGATTCACGGTCCGGGGTGTCCGGGGAGTCCTCGTCCGTCGTCCCAGTCGGTAGATACCCCCCGACCGGGCTGTTCTCAGCTACCCGTGCGGCCCTGTCGAGCAGCTCGGTCTTTGCTTCGTCCAGCTTGGTCTGCATTGTCCTCTGGCTCCTGTCGCGCGCCGTTGCGTGACGTAGAAGGAAGTACGGTCTCCTGCCTTCCGACGCAACGCCCAGACGCGGGGTGTCCGTTCTGTTCCGACGCTATGCCGCAAGGTGAGAGGAGCGGGGGCATTACAGCCATGTCCGACGCGTCCGTCGGGTGTGATACCGATCTCGTCGGCACCGCCGCCCGGGGAACACTCGGCGCCTCGGGGCTCCTCGACGCCCCGTCCCGCCCGCGAGGACCAGCGACCGCCGCCCGGTCACGGATGTCGTCCGTGCTCTCCGGGCGCAGGGCAGGGACAAGGATGTCCCCGCGAGCTATCGCGCTGATCACGCCATAAGGCTATCGCTCCTTCCCTGGAACCCGTCATGAGCCGCATGTGTACAAAACCGGGGGTGGAACTTTGACGTTCCGCACAGCGACGGACGCGCACAGGGATGGTGGCGGCGCAGGAGGAGCAGGGTGGCGCAGGAGGAGCAGGAGGGCGGCACAGGAGGAGCAGGAGGGCTGCGCAGGATGAGCAGGAAGGCGGCTCACGCCACCAGCCGCTCGGCCTCCTTGACCGCCTCGGCCAGCGTGTCCACCACGGGCACCCCGGCCTGCTCCAGGCTCGTCCGGCTGTGCGAACCGCCGGTGTACAGCACGGCCCGCGCCCCCGCGTGCCGGGCGGCCGTCGCGTCGTCCACGGCGTCCCCGATGACGACCGTCCGGGCCGGCTCCACCCCGCCCAGCGACGCCAGATGCCGCACCATGTGCTCGGCCTTGCCGCCGCCGGACGGACCGGTCCGCCCGTCGACGCGTATGAAGTGCGTCTCGAGGCCCAACCCCCGGACCATCGGAACCAGTTCCTCATGGCCGTACAGGCTCAGGATCGACTGGCTGTGCCCCGCCGACCGCCAACTGACGAGCAGTTCCGCCGCCCCGTCGGCGAGCCCGCACCGCACCCGGTGCTCGGTGTAGTGGCGCTGGAAGGCCTCGTCCATGACCTGCCACTCGGCGTCGGTGGGCAGTCTGCCCATCAGCCGCTCGTAGAACTTGGGCACCGGCACGCAGTACAGCGTCCGGTACCGCTCCAGCGTGATGGGCGCCAGGCCCAGTTCGGCGAAGGCCGCGTTCGTCGCGCCGACGATCGCGTCGTTGTCGTGGAACAGCGTGCCGTTCCAGTCCCAGACGATGTGCGCCCCTGTCCGCATTCGCATCCCCATGCCCGCAAACGTACCCGCCGCCACTGACAATCAAGGGTCACCGTGCGTCACCGCGGGCCCCGGGCAGCCGTTTCGCCGAGGTCAGCTCGCGATGCCCACCAGGTTCGGGATCTCCTGCGTCGCGTACCACAGCAGTTCGTGGTCCTCGGCCCCGTCCACCACGAACTGGGCGTCGTCGTCCCCGCCGTCCGCCGCCGCCAGCGCGCCGGCCGCGGCGCGCACGTCCGCCTCCGCGTCGGCGGCGTCGACGTGCACCGCCGCCGCCTTGCCCAGCGGCACGCGGCCGGCCACCCGGACCTCGCCGAGCGCGGCCGGGTCCAGCCCCCGGCCGGGGTCGGCCGCCGCGGTGCCGTCGGGCACGTCCACGGCGACCACGACCCGGCGCCGGGGGGCGGCGGCGTCCCCGGCCAGCAGCCGCAGCGAGGCCAGGGCGGCCCGGTTGAGGGCCGCGTACTCCAGTTCCTCGATGTCGTCCGAGAGGTACCACTCGCGCAGCGCGGGCGTGACGGCGTAGGCGGTGAACGGCCCGCTGCCCAGCTGTCCCGACCGGTGCGCCTCGGCGAGGCCGGGGAGGGTCAGGGGGACGTAGACGCGCATGGCTGGCCGCTTTCGTGGTGGTGGTCGTGGTGGTGGCCGGGGCAGGCTCCGAAGAGTCATCAGGATACGCCGCGAGGGTCCCCCTTCGAGTTCCCGCCGAGCCGGTGGAGACGTCCACCGGGCGCCGGAACTTCACCCGGTCCGCCCTTGTCACGTCCGGGTCCGTGCCGTCCCACCCCCTCGGATAGGTGAACTTCGCACCCCGTCGACGGCTGTCCACACCCCCTTGCCAGCACACCGCCACACCCCGTACAAGGTCCGCAACAGCAAGTTACCGCCCGGTATTCACCGGCCGCCGAACGGGGACCCCATGCACAAGGTCATGAACAGGGCACAGCGCCGTCACCCCGGCTCCCGCCCGCCCGGCCGCCACGACTCCCGCCGTCCCGCCGGTGCTCCGCCGCGCGGGCCCGGGGCGCTCCCCGCCGCGCGGACCGCGGTGCCCGAGGACCGTCCTCCGGGTTCCACCGCGCGGCCGGTCCACGGCCGCCCGGGCCCCCGGGACAGCCGTCCGTCGGGTACTCCCGGCAGTTCTCCGGCCACCGGCCGCCTCGTCCCGTCGCGCCCGGACCCGGCCTTCCCGGGCCGCGGGCCGGGCCGGACGGATCGCCCGACGCCAGGGCTGACGCCGAGCACCGCGAGGGCGACGACGGCCGCCCCGGCCCGCACCGCGGGCGGAGCGGCGGACCAGAGGCCACCCGCCCCCGCGCCCGTCACCCGGTCCGCCGTTCTCCCCGTCGCCGCCCGCGGCACCCGGCAGACGGTCCCGCAGCCCCGCCCCACCGACCTCTTCGCCGAACGGCTCCTCGCCGTGCTCAGCGGACAGCGCCCGGTCCACTCCATGCTCCGGCACACCATCGGCCAGGCCTACGACGACCTGGCCCACCTCGCCGCACGCGGCCCCCTGCGCACCCGCGGCACCCACCCCGTCGTACGGGACCTCGGCTGGTTCGAACCCCGTCCCGGAGCCGTGGAGGTGTTCGCCCGGATCGGCGCGGGCGACCAGCTGCGGGCGATGGCGTTCCGTCTGGAGTGCGGTTCCGACCTGCGCTGGCGCTGCACCGCGGTGGAACTGGGCGGCCCGCGCCGAGCCCACGGGGCCGGCCGCTGACCGGGGTGAACGCCGGGAGGGCCGGGCACCCTGGGGTGGCCCGGCCCTCCACGCGGCGGCCCGCGACGGCCGAGCCGTCGCGGACACCGCCGCCGTCACTTCTTGCGGCGCCGCCCGCCCTTCGCCTGCTTGCGGCGCTCCGCGCGGGTGAGACCGTCGCTCTCGGAACGGGCCGGCTCCTCGTCGGCGCGCTCCTCGCGCTCGACGACACCGCCCTCGCCGTCCACGGTCGGCGCGGACAGGTGGAGGTTGCGCCGCTGCGGGGCGTCCAGCCCCTTGGCCCGGATCTCCGGCCGCGCGGCACCCGCCTGGGCCGGCACCGCGTCCTGCGCGCCCTTGTCCAGGGACGGCTTCTCGTCCTCGACGGGGACCTCCTCGACCTGCTGCTCGACCTGGACCTCCAGGTTGAACAGGTAGCCGACGGACTCCTCCTTGATGCCCTCCATCATGGCGGTGAACATGTCGAAGCCCTCGCGCTGGTACTCGACCAGCGGGTCCTTCTGCGCCATGGCGCGCAGGCCGATGCCCTCCTGGAGGTAGTCCATCTCGTAGAGGTGCTCGCGCCACTTGCGGTCCAGCACCGACAGCACGACCCGGCGCTCCAGCTCCCGCATGATCTCGGAGCCGAGCTGCTTCTCCCGCGCCTCGTACTGCTCGCTGATGTCGTCCCTGATGGACTCCTCGATGTACTCGGCGGTCAGCCCGGCCCGGTCGCCGGCCGCCTCCTCCAGCTCCTCGATGGTGACCTTCACCGGGTAGAGCTGCTTGAAGGCGCCCCACAGCCGGTCCAGGTCCCAGTCCTCCGGGAAGCCCTCGGCGGTCTCGGCCCGGACGTAGGCCTCGATCGTGTCGTTCATGAAGTGCTGCACCTGCTCCTGGAGGTCCTCGCCCTCCAGGACGCGGCGCCGCTCGCCGTAGATGACCTCGCGCTGGCGGTTGAGCACCTCGTCGTACTTCAGAACGTTCTTACGGGTCTCGAAGTTCTGCTGCTCGACCTGCGACTGCGCGGACGCGATCGCGCGGGTGACCATCTTGTTCTCGATCGGCACGTCGTCCGGCACGTTGGCCATGGACATCACGCGCTCGACCATCTGGGCCTTGAACAGCCGCATCAGGTCGTCGCCCAGCGAGAGGTAGAAGCGGGACTCGCCGGGGTCGCCCTGCCGGCCGGAACGGCCGCGCAGCTGGTTGTCGATCCGCCGCGACTCGTGCCGCTCGGTACCGAGCACGTACAGCCCGCCGAGCTCCTCGACCTCGTCCTTCTCGGCCTTGACGGCCTCCTCGGCGCGCTCCAGGGCGGCGGGCAGCGCCTGCGCCCACTCCTCGATGTGCTCCTCGGGGTCGAGGCCGCGCTGGCGCAGCTCGGCCTCGGCGAGGTCCTCGGGGTTGCCGCCGAGCTTGATGTCGGTGCCGCGGCCGGCCATGTTGGTGGCCACCGTCACGGCGCCCTTGCGGCCGGCCTGGGCGACGATGGTCGCCTCCCGGTCGTGCTGCTTGGCGTTGAGCACCTCGTGCTGGATGCCGCGCTTGGAGAGCTGCTGCGAGAGGTACTCGGACTTCTCGACCGAGGTGGTGCCGACCAGGATCGGCTGGCCCTTCTCGTGCTTCTCGGCGATGTCGTCGACGACCGCCTCGAACTTCGCGACCTCGGTCCGGTAGATCAGGTCGGACTGGTCCTTGCGGACCATCGGCTTGTTGGTCGGGATCGGGACCACACCGAGCTTGTAGATCTGGTGGAACTCGGCGGCCTCGGTCATCGCCGTACCGGTCATGCCGGAGAGCTTGCCGTAGAGGCGGAAGAAGTTCTGCAGGGTGATCGTGGCGAGGGTCTGGTTCTCGTCCTTGATGTCCACCCCTTCCTTCGCCTCGATCGCCTGGTGCATGCCCTCGTTGTAGCGGCGGCCGGCGAGGATACGGCCGGTGTGCTCGTCGACGATCATGACCTCGCCGTCGATGACGACGTAGTCCTTGTCCTTCTTGAACAGTTCCTTCGCCTTGATGGCGTTGTTCAGATAGCCGACGAGCGGGGTGTTGACCGACTCGTAGAGGTTGTCGATGCCCAGCCAGTCCTCGACCTTGGCGACGCCGGACTCGTGGATGGCGACCGTGCGCTTCTTCTCGTCGACCTCGTAGTCGCCGGTCTCCTCGACGCCCTTGAGCGGGTTGCCCGCCTCGCCGCGCTTGAGACGGGTGACCAGCTTGGCGAAGTCGCCGTACCACTTGGTGGCCTGGTCGGCCGGGCCGGAGATGATCAGCGGCGTACGGGCCTCGTCGACGAGGATGGAGTCGACCTCGTCGACGATGGCGAAGTTGTGGCCGCGCTGGACGAGTTCGTCCTGGGACCACGCCATGTTGTCGCGCAGGTAGTCGAAGCCGAACTCGTTGTTCGTGCCGTAGGTGATGTCGCACGCGTACATCTCGCGGCGCTGGGCCGGCGTCATGTTGGCGAGGATGCAGCCGACCTCGAGGCCGAGGAACTTGTGGACGCGGCCCATCATCTCGGAGTCGCGCTCGGCCAGGTAGTCGTTGACCGTGACGATGTGGACGCCGTCACCGGACAGGGCGTTCAGATACGCGGGCAGGGTGCCGACGAGGGTCTTGCCCTCACCGGTCTTCATCTCGGCCACGTACCCCATGTGCAGGGCGGCGCCGCCCATCATCTGCACGTCGTAGTGGCGCTGGCCGAGGACCCGCTTGGCGGCCTCACGGACGGTGGCGAAGGCTTCGGGCAGCAGGTCGTCGAGGCTCTCGCCGTCGGCGTAGCGCTGCTTGTACTCATCGGTGAGGGCCCGCAGCTCGGCGTCGGAGAGGTCGACGAAGTCCTCTTCGATGGAGTTGACCTGGTCCGCGATGCGGTGCAGCTTGCGCAGGATCTTGCCTTCGCCTGCACGCATGATCTTCGAGAGGACGGACACGGGGGTTGGTCTCCTTGCCGGTCGGGCCTGGGACGGTCGTTTTCCATTGGACGTGACTGAGCAACGGCCATCGTAAGCGAGGACACCGTCACGCCGGGAGGCCTGCCGCACCGGCTGCCGCCCGCCGCCGCGCACCGCCTGCCGGTCCGCCGCGGTCCCGCTTCGATCCGCTCTCACCCATGACAACGTGCGGGCCCGGCCGATGGTGCCGCACGGCCCGACGATTTGCGCGAACCGTGACCGTCCGCGCACCCACGGCAAAGTGATGGCGCCCGGCGCGCACCGCGCGCAGAATCGGCCGATGGAACCCCACACCCTCACCACCGGCCGCCTCCTGCTGCGCACGGTCGGCCCCCAGGACACCGCCGCCGTGCTCGCCGCCTGCCAGGACCCGGACATCCAGCGCTGGACCGTCGTCCCCTCCCCCTACCTGCCGGAACACGCGCGGGCCTTCACGGAACAGATGGTCCCGACCGGCTGGGCGAACGCCACCATGTTCACCTTCGGCGTCTTCCTGCCCACCGGTGACCTGGTCGCCATGACCGGACTCACCATGATCTCGCTGGGCGTGGCCGAGATCGGCTTCTGGGGCGCCAAGGAGCACCGCGGCAACGGTTACGTCACCGAGGCCGCCCTGACCGTCTCCCGCTGGGCCTTCACCCGGCTGTCGGTGGACCGCGTGGAGTGGCGCGCCGAGGTCGGCAACGCGGCCTCCCGCGCGGTGGCCGAACGCGCCGGGTTCACCCTGGAGGGCACGTTGCGTTCCGCGATCAACAACAAGGGCGTACGCCGCGACTGCTGGGTCGGCTCCCTGCTCCCCTCGGACCTGGGCCTGCCGTCGACGGCCTCCTACCTGCCGGCCCGGCCGTGAGCCGCACGCCGGGGCCCGCTGTCAGTGCCACCCTTTATCGTGCGGACGTATGACGACCTTTCCGCGCCCGGCCACGGAACTGTCGGCGGACGAGGCCCGCCGCATCGCCCTGCGGGCCCAGGGCTTCCTCGGCGCCCCCGACCGCCGCTCCGGTGTCCGCGGTGTCCTGCGTCATCTGGGCGCGGTGCAGCTCGACACGATCTCGGTCCTCGCCCGCTCGCACGAGCTGGTGCCGTACGCCCGCCTGGGCGCGGTGGGCCGCGGCGCGGTCGAGGACGCCTACTGGACCGGCACCCACGCCTTCGAGTACTGGTCGCACGCCGCCTGTGTGCTGCCCATCGAGGAGTGGCCGCACTTCGCCTTCCGCCGCCGCGCCTACCGCGCCCGCCCGCACTGGAACCACGAGCTGCCCGCCGGCGCCTACGACCAGGTGATCAAGCAGCTGCGCGCCGAGGGCCCGCTGACCGCCACCGAGCTGGGCGGCGCCAAGCGGACCAGCGAGTGGTGGGACTGGTCCGGCGAGAAGGTCGCCGTCGAGCGCGCGCTGATGTACGGCGAGGTGGTCTGCGTCGAGCGCCGGGGCTGGAAGCGGGTCTACGACCTGGCCGAGCGCGCCGTCCCGGCCGAACTGCTGCACGACCGGCTGGACGACACCGAGTGCCTGCGCCGCCTGGTCCGGCTGGCCGGCCGGTCCCTGGGCGTCGGCACCCGCGCGGACCTCGCGGACTACCACCGGCTCAAGGCCGAGCAGGTCGACGCGGTGATCGCCGACTCGGGTCTGGTGCCGGTGACGGTGGCGGGCTGGGGCCGGCCGGCCTGGGCCGATCCCGAGGCCCTCGGGACGCCGCCGCGCGGCCGTCACCGCACGACGCTGCTGTCCCCCTTCGACTCCCTGGTCTGGGAACGGGCGCGCACCGAGCGGATCTTCGGCTTCACCCACCGCCTGGAGGCGTACGTTCCCCGGCCGAAGCGGGTGCACGGCTACTACGCGATGCCGGTGCTGGCCGGCGGTCGGCTGGTCGGCCGGGTGGACCCGGCCCGCGAGGGCCGCACGCTGGTGGCCAAGCAGGTCGCCCTGGACGGCCGCAAGGCGGTCCTGGCGGTGGCCCAGGCCCTGCTGGAGGCGGCGAGCTGGGTGGACTGCACGGACGTACGGGTGGAGCGGGTGAGCGCGCCGGAACTGCGCGAGCCGCTGGTCGGAGAACTGGCCCGGCTGCTGGCCTGACCCGGCCGTGCGCCGCGGGCGTCCGGGCGGTCAGCGGATTTCGAGGATCTTCTCCCGCATCGCGTAGACCACCGCTTCCATCCGGGAGTGCAGTTGCAGTTTCTCCAGGATGTTGCGCACGTGGTTCTTCACGGTGTTCTCGGAGATGAACAGTTCCTTGGCGATGTCGCGGTTGTTCATTCCCGTGGCGACGAGCTTGAGGACTTCCAGTTCCCGGTCGGTGAGCCGGGGCGCGGGCACCAGCCGGCGTTCGTCGGTCCGCTGGATCATCGACTTGAACTCGGTGAGCAGTTTCGACGCCATGGAAGGGCTGATCTGCGACTGCCCGTCGGCCACCGCGCGAATGGCGGTGGCCACTTCGTCCGTCGAGATCTCCTTGAGGAGATAGCCGGTGGCGCCCGCCTTGATCGCGTCGTAGAGGTCGGCCTCCTCGTCGCTGATCGTCAGCATGATGATCTTCGCGCTGGGGGCCACCTCCTTGATGGAGGTGCACGCCTCGATACCGCCCCGCCTGGGCATCCGTACGTCCATCAGCACGATGTCGGGGAGCAGGTCCGCGGCCTTCTCGACCGCTTCGGCGCCGTCGCCGGCCTCGCCGACGACCTGGATGTCCTCCTCGGCGGCGAGCACGATCTCCAGACCGCGGCGGAACAGGGCGTGATCGTCCACGACCAGGACTCTGATCGGCTCCTTGCGTGGAGTGCCCGCGTCCGGGCCCATGCCGGTGACGCCGTCGCCGGCATCCCCGTCCCGCATCGGTCCGAAGCTGTCCGCCATCGTTCCTCCCCCTGAAGGCTGTGGCCACATGGAACCCGGGCCAGCGCCAACCCAAGGCAACGACCCACCGGTTGGGCCGTTGCGGCCATGATTTCATGCCCGGCCGACATCGGGATGACGGCGCGGGGCGCGAACGGGGTCGCACACCGATGCCCCTGGGGGCGCACAAGCGCACTCCAGGGGCACCGGCCCGGCCGTGAACCGGTGAAGGTCAGCCGCCGAGCGCGCCGCCCGCGTCGGGAGAGGGCGTCTGGGTGACCATCGTGTCCGTGCTGAGGTGGATCACGCCGTAGTCGTACGCGTGCCGCCGGTAGACGACACTGGGCTCCTTGGTCTCGGAGTCCACGAAGAGGTAGAAGTCGTGCCCGACCAGCTCCATCTCGTAGAGCGCCTGGTCGAGGCTCATCGGGGCGGCCACGTGGGTCTTCTCGCGCACGACGAGCGGTCCGTCGCCCTGCACCTCCAGCGAACCGATCTTCTTGGTGGGCACGCTGTCCGCTTCCTGCTCGGCAGCCGCACCGTTTCCGTTGAGCGTCGCCACACCCGGCACGTGGTCCGGGACCTCGGCGGCCGAGACCCGGCGCGCGCCGCGCCGCGAGTACCTCTTGTCGTGCTGCTTGCGCAGCCGGGCGCCGAGCTTCTCCGCCGCCATGTCGAGCGCCGCGTACGGATCGCTCGCCGCTGCCTCCGCCCGGATCACCGGACCGCGGGAGTGGAGCGTGATCTCCACTCGGTCACAGCGGTCGGCCTGTCGGGGGTTGGGCTCCTTGGACACCTCGACGTCGAGGCTGATCACCTTGCCATCGAGCTTCTGGATCTTCTCCAGGTTCAGCTTCTCGGCCACGTGCTTCCGGAACCGCTCGGGCACCTCGGTCTTGCGGCCCTTGACGACGATGTCCACGCAGAACTCCGTTCCCGGATCACTCCGCTCAACTTGCGGAGCATCTCCCTTTCGCACCAGGTCCCGGTAATCCCGGAACCGCGGACTCGGTGACGTCCACCTCCTCCCCCGGGGGCGAGATCTCCACTCCACCGGCGCGGGTGATTCCGAATGAACCCGCGGCTCGGCATTCGGACAAGAGAGGTGTGGCCTGCGGCTTTCCCTCACAACCGAACATATCTCGCCCGGACGGATGCCGTCACCCTCTACAGCGGCCTACCTCCGTTCAGATGCATTAACCCGCCTATTACCTGCAGCGACGTAAGTTTTCAGTCAGTTCCGGTTTATTTCGAAAGACTCTGGTGATGCAGCAACGACAGCCGCGTGGCTCACACCGCGGATGGCGTCACCGCCCTTGATTCCGCCCGTCGTTATTCCGCCCGTCGTTCCCGGCCCGGCGGGCGCCTCGTCCGCCCTCTCTTCCGTCGCTCCGGTTCTCCGTTCTCCTCTGCCTTCCCACACCGCTCCGGGATACACGGCCGGCCTCGCCGTTCTGTACGGACCCGCCCCCGCTTCCCACTCAGCCACCCCGCCCGCCGCCCGTACGGCACGCGCCGCCTCCGCGAGCGACGCCCCTGTCGTCATCAGGTCGTCGACGAGCACCACGGGTCCGCCGTCGCACAGCAGCCGGGCACCGCCGGGGACCACGGTCAGCGCCCCGGCGAGGTTGTCGGACCGCTGCCGGGACCCGAGCCCCGACTGGTCGGCCACGGCACGCCGCTGCCGCAGGACGGCCGCCACCCGGGCCGGCGTACCGGTCCGCCGCAGCTCACCCGCCGCCGCCAGCGCGATCCGCCGCACCGGATCATGCCCACGGGCCCGCACGGCCCGCCGCGCGGACGGCACGGGGACCAGCAGCACCGGCCGCCGCATCCCAGCCGCGGGCCCCGACCCCGACGCCCGCGACATCTCCGCCGCCGGCCACCGCGCACTCGCGTCCGCGTCACCCCGAGCCCACACGGACGCCCCGGCCGACCCGACCGACCCGACTGACCTGGCCGACGTCGTCAGCCGTGTCGACTGGACCGGCTGTACCGGCTGTACCGGCTGTACCGTCCGGCTGGTCCCAAGAGCACCGCCTCCCGAACCGACCGACCGCACCGTTTCGACCGACGAACCCGGCCAACCGCCCCGGACACCCCGGCCCGGCACACCACCCCCGCCCTCTCTCCCCTCCAGAAGCCCCGCCCGCACCGCGCCCGCCAGCGCCGCGCCGAGCGGCCCCGCCAGGGCCAGTGCCCCTCTCTCCTTGTGGGCCAGCAGCACCGCCCGCACCTCGTCGCCGTAGGCCGCCGCCGCGTACACCGCCGGCAGTCCCGGCGGCTCCGGCACCGGCCGCACCCGGCGCGGCGCGTCCCCGCCCAGCACGGCACGGCACTCGCGGCACAGCACCGTGCGCGGCCTGCCGCACCCTCCGCACTCGGTCGGCAGCACCAGGTCGGTGAGGTCCTGCCACCAGCCCCGCATGTCCCCCACTGTGCCAACCCCCGCACAGCCCTGCCAGCCCTGTGGAAAACGGCGGGAAAACGACGGCCCGCGCACCCGTGAGCCTGTGGACAACTCCCGCACCAGCGACGACACCCGGCCCAGCAGCCGCCCTGCCGGGCACCCTCGCCGCACAGCCGCGCACACGCACGGTCCAACCGGACAGCCACGCACCGACCCGACAGCCGACCACGTACCGGACCCGTCAGGCACCCCGCCGCACAGCCGACCACGCCCCGAACCCCGCCAGACACCCCCACCGCACAGCCGACCACGCCCCGAACCCGCCAGGCACCCCCGCCACCCGCCGGACAGCCACGGAAACCAGACAGGGCCCGCCAGTCACCGCCCGCCAGTCACCGCCCGCCAGTCACCCCCTCACCCGGGATAGACCGGCGCCATCCCCTTCGTGACCTTCTGCCACTGCATCCCGGACGGCAGCCGGACGATCCCGTCCTCCGAGTACGCCACCAGCGGCACCCGGTCGTCCTCGGCCGCGGCGATGTCCTTCACGCCGGTGAGCGCGGCCGGCACCGATGCCTCCGGCGCCGAGCCGTCCACCTGGACGTACCCGATCTGCTGCACACCCCCGCGCTCGCGCCCGACCACCACGAGGCGGCTGTCCCCGGCCCAGGACATGGCCGTGACCTCCTCCAGCTCGGGGGTCGCCGACCGCAGGCCGCGCACCGTCGGCGGATCACCGGCCTTCGCGCCCCGCTCGATCCGCCCGATGAACAGCGACCGGTCGCCGTCCTTCTCCACGATCAGCGCGATCCGCACCCCGTCGGCGGCCACCCGTACCGCCTGGACCTGCCCGTCCAGCCCTGGGGTACGCACCTCCACCGGCTCGCCCGCGCCCTTGTCCAGCACCAGCAGCCGCGGATCGTCCGGGTTCCGGTCGGCGGCCCACAGGTCGCCCGCGGCGTCCCAGCTGGGCGGCGTCAGCCGCTCCTCCTCGGTCGCCCCCTCGCTGACCAGCACCGGCTCCCCGAGCGAACCGCCCGACACCAGCGAACCGACGTACAGCGACTTGGCGTCCAGACTGACCCCGGCCGCGGTGTGCTCGTCCCGCGACACCGCCACCGACCGCAGCGCCGTACCGCCTTCGCCCAGCGCCCCCGGGACGGGTTCCGCCGCCGTGGCGTTGCCGCCGGCCGGCAGCCGCACCATACGCTGCTCGTCGTCGACGAAGTACAGGTAGTCCGGGTGCGCGGCCGAGCCCCGGGCGGCGACCGCCTCGGCCTGACTCTCGGCGAGCGAGCACAACTGCTCGTCGCCGGAGCGCAGTTCGACCTCGTCCACCGCCGTTGTCAGGCTCTGCAACGTGAACAGCAGTTGCGTGGCCATCTCCTCGCAACTGTCCTCGTCGGCCCGGGCCGCCTTGTCGTTCAACGGCACGGTCAGCTTGCCGTGTTCGTCGGGGGTCAGTGCCGTGCCGTCCTTCGCCAGCGCCGCGCCACGGGGGAAGCCCGACCTGACGACGGATCCGAGCAGGCTCGTCGGTCCGTCGATGAGAGAACGCACGGTCTGCGCCAGAGGTTCCACCCGCCGCCGCACATAGACGGGATCGGCGACGGCCGCGGTCCGCGCGGTGGTGTCCTGCGCCCCGCTGCCGGAAGCCAAGTAGTACTTGTTGACGGACATGTAGTTGCGCTGGAAGTCCGACTTGCCCATCACGATGCCGGCCGGCGGCGCGTCGATGCGCCACTGCCCCGTCTCGGTGTCCCGGGTCAGGTGCACCGGCTGCCGGTAGTCACCCTCGGCGGGCGCGTACGACTGCTGCGCGTCCACGGTGGCGACCCTGGTACCGGTGAGGGTGACCGAGTAGTCGCTGCCCTCCTCACGGACTCCCGAGGGGTCGACCACGGTGCCCGGCCCGTCCGCGAGCACCGTCGTGGACCGCTCCGGCCGCCAGCTCTTCGCGGCCTTGCCGGTCAGGTACTTGCGGGCTGTCTCGTAGTTCGGGTCATCGCTGGTCAGCGCCTCCAGGAAGCCCTGCACGATGTCCGGGGCGGAGGCGTCCTTCGACGGCGGCATCGCGAAGACCCGCACCTGCGTGTCCTGCCGCGGCGTCGACGCCACGTCCCGCAGGTCCCCGCTGTCGGGCATCGACGCGCACCCTGCCAGCAGTACGGCACCGCAGGCGGCGAACACCGCCGCGCGGGCCGGCGCCGTCCGGCGGCGCCCCTCGCGGTCAGCGCCCACGAGTCCCCTCCCCTTGCCTGTTCGCGTCCTGGGACCCGGTGGCCGTACGGCTCGCCTCCGGCGGACCGACGCGGTCCTCCTGGTTCCGGGCGTCCGGCAGCTGCCGGGGTACCACGCGCGCGCCGCTGCCGGGCAGCGCCGTCGGATCGGCGGTGGGAGCCGCCGCGCCCGGCCGGGCCGGGATCCCGTCCCGGGACGGCGCCGGTCCGCCGGCCGTCCGGTCCGCGGCGGGCGGGCGGCCCGCGTCGGCGGGTCCCCGGTTGCGCCGGGAGTCGCTGGGCTCCAGCGGGATCGGCGAGCCGCGCAGCGGCTCGTCGGCGGTCCTGGGCAGCGTCAGCCGGAACTGCGAACCCCCGCCCGGCTCGCCCCACGCCTGGAGCCAGCCGCCGTGCAGCCGCGCGTCCTCCAGGGCGATGGACAGCCCCAGTCCCGTTCCGCCGGTGGTACGCGCGCGTGCCGGGTCGGCCCGCCAGAAACGGCTGAAGACCCGGGTCGCCTCGCCGGGCTTGAGCCCCACGCCGTAGTCGCGCACCGCCACCGCCACCGCCCCGCCCGCCGCGGCGAGTTTGACGACGACGTCCTTGCCGTCACCGTGTTCGACGGCGTTGACGACGAGGTTGCGCAGCACCCGCTCCACCCGCCGCCCGTCGGCCTCGGCGACGACGGGCTGCTGGTCGCCGACCACCCGGATCCGCGTCTCCTTGCGCTCGGCGAGCGGCTCGGCCCCGCTGACCACCCGGCGCACGACCTCCCTGAGGTCGATCGGCTCCGCCTCCAGCGCCGCCGCGCCCGCGTCGAAGCGGCTGATCTCCAGCAGATCCGCGAGCAGCGTCTCGAACCGGTCGATCTGGTCGGCGAGCAGTTCCGCCGACCGCGCGGTCACCGGGTCGAAGTCCGCGCGCGCGTCATGGATGACGTCGGCCGCCATCCGCACGGTCGTCAGCGGGGTGCGCAGCTCGTGCGACACGTCCGACACGAACCGCCGCTGCATCCGCGACAGATCCTCCAGCTGATTGATCTTCAGCTGAAGATTCTGCGCCATCTTGTTGAACGCTTCACCGAGCCGCGCGATGTCGTCCTCGCCGGTGACCTTCATGCGTTCCTGGAGCTTCCCGGCGGACAGCCGCTCGGCGATGCTCGCCGCCATCCGCACGGGCGTCACGACCTGCCGCACGACCAGCCAGGCGATCGCCCCGAGCAGGACGACGACGAACAGCCCCGCCGTCGCCAGGGTGCCCTTGACCAGGCTCAGCGACTTCTCCTCCTGGGTGAGCGGGAAGAGGTAGTACAGCTGGTACGGGGCACCGTTGGGGTCGTTGACCCGCTTGCCGATGACCAGCGCCGGCTGGGAGTCCTGCGCGGAGTTGTAGACGATGCGGGTGTAGCTCTGGGCCGCGACGGAACTGCTGTCGACCCGCTCGCGCAGTTCCTCGGGCACGCTGGACGAGGGGTCGACCAGCCCCGAGGCACGCGGCCCGCGCCCGCCCCCGCTCTCGCCGCCGACGGGCAGCGTCACCACGTCGAAGGCGCCCTGACCGCCGCTGGAGAGCGACTTCACCAGATCGCTCATCCACTGGATGACGTTCTGCGCGGGCTGGCCGTCCACCGAAGTGGCGTCTTCGCCCGTCACGGAGACCGATTCCTCGGCCTTCTGCTTGGCCACCGCGAACCCGCCGGTCGCCTGTGACTGCGACGCCTTCACCTTGGCGTCCAGCAGCCCGTTGCGCACCTGGCCGATGACGACGAACCCGAGCAGCAGCACCACACCCAGCGACATCAGCAGGGTCGTCACGACTACCTTGAGCTGAATGTTGCGCCGCCACAGCCGCATCACGGGCAGCAGCGGCCGCCGCACCCAGCGCATGAAGAGGCGCAGTACGGGGCTGCCCTGCACACCGCCGTGCAGCAGCCCGCCCTCCAGCAGCCGTCCCCACCGGGAACCGGCCGGCTTGCGGCCGACAGGCCGCCCGGCGCGGGCCCCGGACGTTCCGGGCGCCGAAGCGGCACTGTCCCCGGTCATGTCAGCTCGGCCCCGCCTTGTAACCGACGCCCCGGACGGTCACCACGATCTCCGGCTTCTCGGGGTCCTTCTCGACCTTGCTGCGCAGCCGCTGCACATGCACGTTGACCAGCCGGGTGTCCGCCGCGTGCCGGTACCCCCACACCTGCTCGAGCAGCACCTCGCGGGTGAACACCTGCCACGGCTTACGGGCCAGCGCCACCAGCAGATCGAACTCCAGCGGCGTCAGCGCGATCGACTGCCCCTCCCGCTTCACGGAATGCCCGGCCACATCGATGACCAGGTCACCTATGGCGAGCTGCTCGGGCGCCGGCTCCTCCGACCTCCTGAGCCGGGCCCTGATCCGGGCCACCAGCTCCTTCGGCTTGAACGGCTTCACGATGTAGTCGTCAGCGCCCGACTCCAGGCCCACGACCACATCGACGGTGTCGCTCTTGGCCGTCAGCATCACGATCGGCACCCCGGACTCCGCCCTGATCAGACGGCACACCTCGATCCCGTCCCGGCCCGGCAGCATCAGATCCAGCAGCACCAGATCGGGCTTGCTCTCCCGGAAGGCGGCCAGCGCCTTGTCGCCGTCGGCTACGAAAGACGGCTCAAAACCCTCACCACGCAGCACAATGCCGAGCATCTCGGCCAGTGCGGTGTCGTCGTCGACGACAAGGACTCGTCCCTTCATAAACGACATCATCCCATTCTCATAACGGACACAGAGGCGCAGGTGAGGCAGGTCACTGGCCTGTGACGATAGTCGTAGGGAACCGTCACTGTCTGCCCCGGTCCACCGACGTTGATGTCAGGGCAGGATGTCAGGCTTCCCGGCCCGCTCGGCGGGGCAGCGGCAGCCGCGAGCGGGGACGGCGGGACCGCCGGGCAGCGGTGCGACGACGCTCAGGCGGCCGGCGATCACGATCGGTACGTACGACGCCGTCACGGTCGCCTCAGCCTCCCTCACCGGATCAGAACGACATGGCACTGAGCGGGCCGTCGACGTGCCGCAAGCGTCACGCAACCGCTGTGCGGGCTTAGACGCCATTTCACTTGGCGTGATCTTGCGGCATTCTGGGGTGATGACTGCTGCGCTTGTCGAGCGGATGGCGCCGGAGGACCTGTGGTCCT
>NZ_JBFAAP010000079.1:0-27924 GCF_040639815.1 Streptomyces sp. NPDC023723 | reverse complement strand
GGGTCGCCCAGCAGGCAGGCCGCCCAGCTCGCCAGGGCCTCGTCGACCCAGGTGCGCCAGGCGTGCTCGTCCGCGCCGCCGGCCACCGCGTCGTCCGCACCCGAGATCCGGTCCAGCCGGGCGGAGCCGCCGGGGCCCGCCACGCCGACCAGGGCGGCGTCCAACGGCGTCGGGTAGCGCAGCCTGGCCGCGAGCGCGACGGCCTGGCGGGCCTGCGCCTCGCAGAGCGCGGCGGAGAACGCGCCGCCGCACGCCGGGTAGGAGCGGGTCAGCCACTGGGCGGTGGCCGCGATGACCGGGGAGAGTTCTGCTTGCACTGCCGAGCCGTCCGAACTGGTCTGCGAGAACTGGGGGTCCGTCACGCTAACCCGCGGCTCCCGGCGCGGTCCGTGGCCCGGATCTCCCCGACGCCGTGGCCTCGGCCACATCCGCGCCCCGGACCTGGGCGGACGCGCGCCCCGCCCGGCCCGGAATGCGATCCTGGGCGCTCACCGAACATCGATCCGCACTGCTCACCACTGATCAACGCCCACTGCTCACCACTGATCGATCCGCCCTGCTCACCGCCACTCACCACCGACCGTTGGAGCACCGCTGAGTACCGCCGTCCTCTCCGAGGCCGTTCCGGTCGCCCTGCTGCTGGGCGTGCTGGTCTTCGCCGTCGTACGCCCCCGGGGACTGCCGGAGGCCGCGGCCGCCGTGCCCGCCGCCGCGCTGGCCGTGGCGCTCGGCACGGTCACCCCGGACGCGGCCTGGGCGCAGGTCCGCAGCCTGCTGCCGGTGGTCGGCTTCCTCGCGCTGATCCTGGTGCTGGCCCACCTGTGCGCCCGGGACGGCCTGTTCGAGGCGGCCGGCGCGCTGGTGGCCCGCCGGTACGGAAGCAGCCCGCGACGGCTGCTGGCCGGGGTGTTCGTGCTGGCCTGCGCGGTCACCGCCGTACTCAGTCTGGACGCCACGGTCGTGCTGCTCACCCCCGTGGTGCTGGCCACCGCCGCCCGGGCCGGCGCGCCGGCGCGGCCGCATGTGTACGCCACCGCGCACCTGGCCAACTCCGCCTCGCTGCTGCTGCCGGTCTCCAACCTGACGAACCTGCTGGCGTTCACCACCAGCGGGCTGACCTTCACCCGGTTCGCCGCGCTGATGGCGCTGCCGTGGCTGGTCTCGATCGCCGTCGAGTACGCGGTCTTCCGCCGCTTCTTCCGCGCCGACCTCGCCGTGCCCGTCGCCCCGCGAGAGGAGCGGCCCGCCGGACCGGCGGAGCCGGCCGTCCCCCGGTTCACGCTCGTCGTGCTGGCCCTGACGCTGGCCGGGTTCGCCGTCACCTCGCCGTTCGGTCTGGAGCCGGCGTGGGCGGCGCTCGGCGGCGTCGTCCTGCTCGGCGGCCGGGCACTGCTGCGCCGCCGGGCCACGGCGCGGGAACTGGTCGGTGCCGCCTCGCCGCTGTTCTGCCTGTTCGTACTGGCGCTGGGCGTCGTGGTGCAGGGCGTGGTGGCGGGCGGGCTGGCCGACGGGCTGGCCCGGGTGCTGCCCTCGGGCCACTCGCTGCCGGCGCTGCTCGCGGTGGCGGCGGTGGCCGCCGTGCTGGCCAACCTGATCAACAACCTGCCGGCCGTGCTGGCCCTGCTGCCGCTGGTGGCGCCCGCCGGTCCCGGCCCGGTCCTCGCGGTGCTGATCGGCGTGAACCTGGGTCCCAACCTGACCTACGTCGGGTCGCTGGCCACCCTGCTCTGGCGGCGCATCCTGCACCGGCACGGCATCGCCGCCGACCTGGGCCGGTTCACCCGGCTGGGGCTGATCGCCGTACCGGCGACGCTGGTGGCCGCGACGGTGGCGCTGTGGGCGTCACTGCGGGTCATCGGCACCTGAGCCGCGCGCGCCCGGTCACCAGGGCGTGCTCGGCAGGGTCGGACGGCGGACCGCCTCGGCGGCGTCCCGCAGGTGCAGGGCAACGGTGATCAGGGCGCGCAGCGCGGACGGGCGCAGGTGCTGGGCGCTCTCCGCGGCCAGCACCAGCAGACAGCCCGCGGCCTGCTCGACCACCGGGACCGGGATCTCGAAGTCCTCGTCGTCGGCGCCGCGGAAGGCGCGCCACGGGGCGGCGGCGCCGTCAATGGCCCGCTGCACCGCGTGTTCGAGGTGCAGCGCGGCCTGCTCGCAGACGGGGGGCGGCAGGATGATCGTGCGGGAGAACGCTGAACTGGTCATGGTCCCACTGGTCCCCCGGCGCCGGGGCGTTCGATCGGCGTGCGCGGCGGTATTCACCGGGTCGGCCGGTACCCGGGGCTCCGGCACCCGTGGCTCCGGCACCGTGACTAGGGTGACGCCATGGACGCCTTCGGGGACGCGACGGACGGTGACCGTCCCGGGGCCGCGGCGGCGCGGCTCACCGGACGGGCGGTGACGGGTGCGCGGCGGCGGTCCGCCGGGCTCACCGAGGCCGTCCTCGACGACGGGACGTCGGTGATGGTCAAACGCGGCGACACGGCGGACTCCGTGCGGCGGAGGCGGCCGGGCTGCGCTGGCTGGCCGCCGCGCGGGCCGTCGCGGTCCCCGCGATGCGCGGCGCGGACCGGCGCTGGCTGGTCACCGACCTGGTGCCGGCGGGCCGGCCGGACGTCCGGGCCGCCGAGCGGTTCGGCCGGGAGCTGGCCGCGCTGCACGCCGCCGGAGCGCCCGCGTTCGGTGCCGCGCCGCCCGGCGGGCCCGAGGCGGCGTACATCGGCCGCGCGCCGATGCGCAACACGCCCGCGCCCGGTGCCAACTGGTCCGGCTGGTACGCCGAGCAGCGGGTGCTGCCGTATCTGCGCCGCGCGGTGGACGAGGGCACCGTGCGGCCGGCGGAGGCCGCCGACGTCGAGCGGGTCTGCGCGCTCCTGCCGGAGCTGGCCGGGCCGCCCGAGCCGTCGGCCCGGCTGCACGGCGACCTGTGGAACGGCAATGTGCTGTGGGGCGCCGACGGCGCGGTCCAGCTGATCGACCCGGCCGCGCACGGCGGGCACCGGGAGACCGATCTGGCGATGCTGCGCCTGTTCGGCTGCCCGCACCTGGAGACGGTGCTCGCCGCCTACGACGGGGCGGCGCCGCTCGCCGCCGGCTGGGCCGGACGGGTCGGCGTGCACCAGCTGTTCCCGCTGCTGGTGCACGCCGTGCTGTTCGGACGGGGGTACGCGGAGCAGGCCGTGACCCTCGCCCACGCCGCCCTGGCCGGGTGAGGGTCAGCGGGTGACGACGTGCCGTTCGTTGGGCACGCAGTGGGTCATCGTCAGCCCCGCGACGTCGCGCGGCGGGTTCTTGCCCAGGTTGGACAGCCGCTCGCGATCGTCGTCGGTCAGGTCCTGACTGGCCAGCGGTTCGAGGCCGGTCACGTCCTGCGGCGAGATGCCGAGGCCCTCGCCGACCCGCAGCCCGAGGTCGTTCTCGACCAGCAGGAAGTGCCACACCATGCGTTCCCGCACCGGACGGTCGCACTGGGAGAGCAGGTTGACGAAGTTGCGCACCAGGTCGTCCCGCTCCCACTGCTCCATCAGGCAGTAGCGCTGGCCCGCCTGGAGGTAGTCGTTGGTGCGCGGGATGCGCTTGCGGGTGACCCGGCCGCGGATCTCCGGCCCCTGCTCGTCGTGGGTGGGGTACTCGCCCTCGCGCAGGCTGCCGTCGGTGATGGACGGCTCGTAGTTGACGGACGGGTTGTCGCCGCCGTCGGTGTGGTAGGTCATCAGGCCGTCGCGCTGGTTGGTGTGCACGGTGGCGTTCTTGGCCTGGTTGACCGGGAGCTGGAGGTAGTTGGGGCCGACCCGGTAGCGCTGGGTGTCGCTGTACGAGAAGGTCCGGCCGACCAGCATCTTGTCGTCGGAGAAGTCCAGGCCGTCGACGAGGACGCCGGTGCCGAAGGAGATCTGCTCGTTCTCGGCGAAGAAGTTCTCCGGCATCCGGTCCAGCACCATCCGGCCGACCGGCCTCGGCGGGAAGTCCTGCTCGGGCCAGGTCTTGGTGTCGTCCAGCGGGTCGAAGTCCAACTCCGGGTGGTCGTGGTCGTCCATCATCTGGACGAGCAGCTCCCACTCCGGGTAGTCGCCGCGCGCGACCGCCTCGTAGAGGTCCTTGGTGGCGTGACCGGTGGAGTCCGCCTGTACGTTGGCGGCGTCCTCCTCGGTCATGCTGCGCACGCCCTGCTTGGGCATCCAGCTGTACTTGACCAGCTTGGTGTCGCCCTGCGCGTTCACCCATTTGTAAGTGTTCACGCCGAAGCCCTGCTGGTGGCGGTAGTCGGCCGGGATGCCGCGCGGGCTGAACAGGTTGACCAGCATGTGCATGCACTCCGGTGTCTGCGACATGAAGTCGAAGATGCGCCGGGGCTGCTGCTCGAAGGTGACCGGGTCGGGCTTGAGGGCGTGGATGACGTCCGGGAACTTGATGGCGTCGCGGATGAAGAAGACGGCCAGGTTGTTGCCGACGAGGTCCCAGTTGCCGTCCTCGGTGTAGAACTTCACCGCGAAGCCGCGCGGGTCGCGGGCCGCCTCCGAGGAGTCGCGGCCGCCGATGACGGTGGAGAAGCGCAGGGCCACGTCGGTGCGCTTGCCGCGCTCCTGGAACAGCTTGGCCCGGGTGTAGCGGTCGATCGGCTCGTCGCCCCAGGCGCCGTACGCCTCGAAGTAGCCGTACGCGGTGACACCGCGGGCGTGCACCACGCGCTCGGGGATGCGCTCCCGGTCGAAGTGGCTGATCTTCTCGAGGAACTGGTAGTTCTCCAGCGTGGCGGGCCCGCGGGCACCGACCGTGCGCTGGTTCTGGTTGTCGTAGACCTGGTGTCCCTGCCGGTTGGTGAGCACCTTCCGGTCGTCGCCGGGAGCGGGACCCTGGCTCGATACGTCGGTCATCTTCGTTCGGCTCCTTGGACTCGTGGCCGCCGCGGCGACGCGCGTGCCGCAGCGGCGGCCGGCGGCCGGTCGCGTGGGCGTCCCGGGTACCCGGCCGCGCGGGGTCAGTCACTCGTGACACTGGCATGCCCCCGGACCCCCCGCGACTGGCCGCGGCGGGCCGGACGGCGCATCGTGGACCCATGATCGCGAGCACGGCGGGTCCGGCCGCCGGTCCGGCGGCCGTCCCGCGCACGAGCGGGAACACTCCGACGGGCGCGTCCGCGCGGGCGAGCCCGGCCACCGCGGCCGTGCCGGTGTCCGGGCCCCGGGAGGTACGGCGGTCAGCCCTCGGCGAGCCGGGCGCGCAGCAGTCCCTTGCCCAGTTCGGCGCCCTTGCGGCTGTCCGCCTGGGCCTTGCGGAACAGCTCCGCCACCTCGGTGTCCTTGTTCCGCTCGGCGTCCTGGATGTACGTCTCCAGGCGCAGCGCGTTCTTCAGGCACGACTCGACGTACCAGATGAGGTTGTAGTCCTTGTCCTGCGTACCGGTCACACCGCCGGTCTCCGCTCCGCTGGTCATACGGGCCTCCCTTTCACGCGTCCGGTCGGACGGGACCTTCTTCGGAGCGACCCGGGTACCCCGTCGCGGGGCGGCACACGGCACCGGAACCGGCCATCCGGCCGGTGGCGACGCCGGCAATTTCACGTCCCGCCGGGACACATGTCCCACTGGGACATTGGAGGTGTATCGTGAGTGGCATGACGGCAGCGAAGCCCACGGACACCGCGGACGTCCCCGACGACCGGCGCCGGCAGAAGGCGCGGCGGACCAGGGACGCGCTGGCCGACGCCGCCCGCGACCTGATCCTGGACCGGGGCCTGGCCGCGACCACCGTGGAGGCCGTCGCGGAGCGCGCGGACGTCACCCGCCGCACCTTCAGCCGGCACTTCGCGGGCAAGGAGGAGGCCGCCCTCGACTTCGTGCGCCGCGACGGCGACCGGATCAACGCGCTGCTGCGCCGCCGCCCGGCCGCCGAGCCGCCGCTGCTGGCGTACCGCAGGGCGGTGCACGCGTGGCTGGCCGACCCGGCGCAGCCCCCGTTGCAACTGCGTCCGCGGATGCGCCGGCTGCTGGCCCTGGTCGACAGCGAGCCCGCCCTGTTCGGCGCCTACCAGCGCATCCGGGTCGACGCCCAGGAGGAGTCGATCCGCATCATCGCCGACCGGCTCGGCACCGACGGCGCCCGCGACGTGCGTCCGGCCGCCGTCGTCGACGCCGCCGCCGGCGTCCTGGTCGCCGCGCTGCGCGTCTGGGCCCGCACCGGCGCCCCCGGCTCGGGAGCCGGGGACCTCGCCGCCCTGGTGGAGCGGGCCTACGACGCCCTGACTTCGGAGATCGCGACCGCGACCGCCGACAGCATCACAAGAGAGTGAAAGCACCATGAGCACTTCGGGCACCCCCGTCACCGACTACGGAACCGAGTTCTCCGGCAAGACCGCGCTGGTCACCGGCGCCGCCTCCGGCATCGGCCTGGCCACCGCCCGCCGCCTGGGCCAGGGCGGCGCCAAGGTCGTCATCGCCGACTACAACACGGAGGGCGCCGAACAGGCCGCCGCCGGCCTGACGGCCGAGGGCATCGAGGCCGCCGCCGTCACCCTGGACGTGACCAGCCCCGAGTCCGTCGAGGCGGCCGTCCGGTTCGCCGTCGACACCTTCGGCTCGCTCGACCTGGCCGTGAACAACGCGGGCATCGGCGGCCCCAGCGCCCCGGTCGGCGAGTACGACGTCGACGCCTACAGCCGCGTCGTGCGCACCAACCTGGACGGCGTCTTCTACTCGATGCGCTACGAGCTGCCGGTCATCGAGGCCGCCGGCCGGGGCGGCGCCATCGTCAACGTCGCCTCCATCCTCGGCAAGGTCGGCTTCGCCGGCTCCGCCGCGTACGTGGCCGCCAAGCACGGCGTGGTCGGGCTGACCGAGACGGCCGCCGCCGAGTACTCCGCCAAGGGCATCCGGGTCAACGCGGTCGGCCCCGGCTTCATCGAGACGCCGCTGCTGAGGACCATGGAGCAGGACGCCTACAACGGCCTGGTCGCCCTGCACCCGGCCGGCCGCCTCGGCACCTCCGAGGAGGTCGCCGAACTGATCGTCTTCCTGCTGTCGGACCGCGCGTCCTTCATCGCCGGCAGCTACCACCTGGTGGACGGCGCCTACACCGCCGTCTGACCCGGGCACCGCGACGGGGGCGTCCGCGACGGGGGAAAACAAGAGAACGAAGGAGTTCGACCATGAAGGCACTTCAGTACCGCACCATCGGGGCACCCCCCGAGGTGGTCACGGTCCCCGACCCGGAACCCGGGCCCGGACAGGTACTGCTGAAGGTCACCGCCGCCGGGGTGTGCCACTCCGACATCGCCGTGATGGAGTGGCCCGCCGAAGGCTTCCCCTACCAGTTGCCGCTCACCCTCGGCCACGAGGGCGTCGGCACGGTCGCCGCGCTCGGCGACGGTGTGACCGGCCTCGGCGAGGGCGACGCGGTCGCCGTCTACGGGCCCTGGGGCTGCGGCACCTGCGCCAAGTGCGCGCAGGGCAAGGAGAACTACTGCCTGCGCGCCGACGAGCTGGGCATCTTCCCGCCCGGCCTGGGCCGCCCCGGGTCGATGGCGGAGTACCTGCTCATCGACGACCCCCGGCACCTGGTCCCGCTGGACGGTCTGGACCCGGTCGCGGCGGTGCCGCTGACCGACGCCGGGCTGACGCCGTACCACGCCATCAAGAAGTCGCTGCCGAAGCTCGGTCCGGGCTCGACCGCGGTGGTCATCGGCACCGGTGGCCTCGGGCACGTCGCCATCCAGTTGCTGCGCGCGCTGAGCTCCGCCCGGGTGATCGCCCTGGACGTCAGCGAGGACAAGCTGCGCCTCGCGCGTGAGGTCGGCGCCCACGAGACGGTGCTGTCCGACGCCGGGGCCGTCGAGGCGGTCCGGAAGATCACCGGGCCGATCGGGGCGCAGGCGGTGTTCGACTTCGTCGGCGTGGCGCCGACCGTCAAGACGGCGGGCGGTGTCGCGGGCGTCGAGGCCGACGTCACCCTGGTCGGCATCGGCGGCGCGCCGTTCCCGGTCGGCTTCGGTCTGACGCCGTTCGAGGTGTCGGTCTCCGCGCCCTACTGGGGCAGCCGCAGCGAGCTGATGGAGGTGCTGGCACTGGCCCGGGCCGGCGTGGTGTCGGTGCACACCGAGACGTACTCGCTGGACGACGCCCCGCTCGCCTACCAGCGGCTGCACGACGGCAAGGTCAACGGCCGCGCGGTGATCCTGCCGAACGGCTGACCCGCGAGAACGCGGGGGCGCGACCGGTCCCCCGTTCCGGTCGTACCCCCGCGCCGTCCCCCGAGGTGTTCGAACCTAGGGGGCGGCCCGGCCGCTGTGAAGCGTGCCGGTGCCCGCTGTCCGGCCGCGGGGGCTCACCCGTGCACAGGTGAGTCCGGATGATCCGGGTTCGTACCGCGCGGCGGTGCGAGACCGAGGTCGCCCACCGCCAGGTGGGCGAGGACCACCTCGTACAGGTCGCCGCCGCCGGCCAGCAACTGGCGCTCCAGGACCGGTTCCGCGCCGCGGACGTGCTCGCGCACGGTCTGCGGGTGCAGGCCCAGCGTCCGCGCGGTCCGCTCGGCGTTGCCGCCGGCCGCGATCCAGGTGCGCAGGGTGCGCCGCAGCCCGCGGGGGTCCGGCTCCAGCCGGCCGAGCAGGTCGCCGGCCCAGGCGCGCAGCGGGGGCCCGGTCAGCAGCTCGGTGAGGCAGGTCCCGTCCGGTCCGCCGGTCTCCCCTTCGGCGGCGAAACCGGCCTCGGCGTTCAGGGTGAGGTGTGTGGTGGCCCGGACGGTCAGGTCGGCGAAGTCGGTGTCCAGCAGCGCCGCGACCCGGTCCATCCGGGCCCGGACGGTGTTGCGGCTGATGCCGAGGATCTTGGCCGCGTTGACGGCGGTGAACTCCAGGCCGAGCCGGGTGGTGGCGAGCAGTTCGGCCCGGGTGTGGTGCGGCAGCCGGTCCAGCGGGCGCAGCACCCGGGCGGTCCAGCCGCGCAGCGCCGCCGGGTCGATCAGCCGCTCGGGCGGGGTCCGCTCGGCGTACACGGCGGCCCGCTCCGGGCGGATCCGGGCCACCGCCAGGGCGCTGACCGCCTGTCCGTAGGCGGTGGCGGTGCGCACCAGGCTCTGCCGGACGCTGCCGCCCAGCAGCGCCCCGGGGTGCCGGCGGATCAGCGTCCGCAGTTCGTCGCCGGTGCTCTCGCGGGGCGCCACGACGATCACATGGCCGTCCATGGCGGGGCAGCGCACGACCAGGGCGCGGTCCCGGGTGGCCGCCCGGCACTCCCGGGCCAGCCGGTCGCGCCGGTCCGGGGCGGTCTCGACGACGTGGACGCTGGCCGTGTCGGTGTCGAGCAGGCCGGGCCAGAAGCCCGCCGCGACCCGGCGGGCGGAGACGATCTCCTCCACCATCAGCAGTTGCAGGATCGCCAGCCGCAGGTCGGAGGTGGCCCGCTCCAGCCGGTATCCGGCCGCGGCGGAGGCGCGGGCGGCCAGCAGCAGGGTGAGCGCCTGCGCGGTGTGCGCGACGATGCCGGCGGCGGTCCGGTCGAAGGGCGCCGCGCGGGCCACCGCGAGCACGGCGGCCGGTTCCGCACCGCCCCGCTCCACCCGGACCAGCCGCAGGTGGCGCCCGGCGTCCTCGAAGGCGGCGGAGGCGATCCGGCCGGCCGTCAGGTCCCGCAGCGGGCCCGCGTCGCACTCCACCGGGGTGCCGGCCAGCAGCCGTCCGGTGCCGTCGCGCAGCGACACGGTCGCGGGCAGGGCGCCGGCCAGCCAGTCCACGACACCGCGCACGTCGTCCCCGCCCGGTTTCAGCCGGCCGAGCAGTTCCTCCGCCCACCGCGCCCGCCCGCTGTCGTCCTGCCGGCCTGTCACGTCGTCCCTCTCCCGTCGGGTCGTGCCGCTCTCCCCCCACCCCCATCATCCCGGTCGGTCGGTCGGTACGGTGCCGGGGGCTTAAGCTCGGCGGATGGCGAAGTACTTCGACGTGCACCCCGACAACCCCCAGCCGCGCAGCATCGCCCAGGTCGCCGACAGCGTCCGCTCGGGGGCGCTGATCGCGTACCCGACGGACTCCTGTTACGCGCTGGGCTGCCGGCTGGGCAGCCGGGACGGCATCGACCGCATCCGTTCCATCCGCCGGCTCGACGACCGGCACCACTTCACGCTGGTGTGCCAGGACTTCGCGCAGCTCGGTCAGTTCGTACGCGTCGACAACGACGTGTTCCGGGCGGTCAAGGCGTCCACGCCCGGCAGCTACACCTTCATCCTGCCCGCGACGCGCGAGGTGCCGCGGATGCTCCAGCACCCCAAGAAGAAGACCGTCGGCGTCCGCATCCCCGACCACGTCGTCACCCAGGCGCTGCTCACCGAGCTGGGCGAGCCGCTGCTGTCCAGCACGCTGCTGCTGCCCGACGAGGAGGAGCCGCTGACCCAGGGCTGGGAGATCAAGGACCGGCTCGACCACGTGCTGGACGCGGTGGTCGACTCGGGGGACTGCGGCACCGAGCCGACCACGGTCGTCGACTTCTCGGGCGGCGAGGCGGAGATCGTCCGCTACGGCGCGGGCGACGCGACGCGCTTCGAGTAGGCGGGGGCCGGGCCGCCCGGGCGCAGGTCACCGCCGGTGCCGCCGGCCGGCCGTGGCACGATGATCCGGTCCGCCCGCGCCCCCGGGCGGCCGTGTGCCGACGTCACCACAGGAAGGCAGCCCAGCCATGACCTCCGTAACGGGAACCGCGGTCGACATCGCCACCGCGGACGGCACCGCCGACGCGTATCTGACCCGGCCCGACGACGGGCGGGCGCATCCGGCGGTGCTGCTCTACATGGACGCCTTCGGTCTGCGCCCGCAGCTGCGGTCGATGGCCGACCGGCTGGCCGGGGCCGGGTACACGGTGCTGGTGCCCAACGTCTTCTACCGGCACGGGCGGGCGCCGGTGGTGCCGGTGCCCGACTTCATCGACCACGCGTCCCGGCCGGCCGTCTTCGAGCGCCTGTTCCCGATCATGCAGTCCCTCACCCCGGAGCAGGCGATGCGGGACGCGGACGCGTATCTGGGCCGGCTCGCCGCGGGTCCGGAGGCGGCCGACGGCCCGGTCGCGCTGACCGGTTACTGCTTCGGCGCCCGGCTCGCGCTGCTCACCGCCGGCACCTACCCCGACCGGGTCGTCGCCGCGGCCGGGTTCCACGGCGCGCAGTTGGCGACCGACGCCCCGGACAGCCCGCACCTGGTGGCGGACCGGATCACCGCCGAGGTGTACTTCGGCCACGCCGACCAGGACCACGCGATGCCGCCGGAGCAGCAGGAGCGGCTGGCGGCGGCGCTGACCGCGGCCGGGGTCCGGCACCGCTGCGAGGTCTACGCCGGCGCGGCGCACGGCTACACGCAGGCCGACACCGCCGAGTACGACGAGGCGGCCACCGAGCGGCACTGGACGGCCCTGCTCGACCTGCTCAAGCGCGCGTTCTGAGGCGCGCGTTCTGAGGGTGTCATTCCGGAAGAGGACGTTTTCCCCCGTTCCCGGGAAAGCCTTGCAATTGCGTGGCCGGGCCCCGTAGAACTCTCCTGCACCACATGCCGTGGCTCTGGGGGGAGTTGGCTCATGGAAGGCACGGTCGACGGATTCCGGTACGGGCTCGTGACCCCGGTGGCGGCCTATCTGATGGCCTGTCTGGGCGGTGCGCTCGGGCTGCGCTGCACGGTGCGCACGCTGCTCAACGCCCAGTCCTTCAAGGCGGGCTGGCTGGCTCTCGGCGCGGCCTCGATCGGCTGCGGGATCTGGACGATGCACTTCATCGCCATGATGGGCTTCCGCGTCGCGCAGACCCAGGTCCGCTACGACGTCCCGCTGACCGTGCTCAGCCTGCTCGTCGCGGTCGTGGTGGTCGGCGTCGGGGTGTTCATGGTGGGTTACCGCGGGGCCGGGCGCGGCACGCTGGCGCTGGCCGGCCTGGTCACCGGGCTGGGGGTGGCCGTCATGCACTACCTGGGCATGGCGGCGCTGCGGCTGGCCGGGGAGCTGCGCTACGACGTCCTGACGGTCGGGCTCTCGCTGGTGATCGCCGTGGCCGCGGCGACCGCGGCGCTGTGGGCGGCGGTGACCGTGCGGGGCTTCCTGGCCAGTCTCGGGGCCAGCCTGGTGATGGGCCTGGCGGTCTCCGGGATGCATTACACGGGGATGGCCGCGGTCAGCGTCCATCTGCACGGCACCTCGGGCGGCACCTGGGACGGCAACTCGGCCGCCTCGCTGCTGCTGCCGATGCTGCTCGGCCCGGCCGTCTTCCTGCTGCTGGCCGGGGTGGTGGTCATGTTCGACCCGCTGCTGGTGCTGGGCGAGGGCGACTGGAACCGCCGGCCGGCCCCGGCCGGCCGGGCCGCCGAACGCGACGGGCAGCCGTACACGCCGGCCCCGCCGCACGCCAACTCGGTACCGCCTCGGCACGGTTGACGGCCCCTGCCCCGCGACCCGGCCGGACCGCGTTGTTACCGTGCCGGGATGGCTGAATCCTCACGTGACACAGCGGAAGGCGCCGGCTGGGGCGCCGCGGAGCGCGGCGCGTACCGGCGGCTCATGCCCGAGCGGGTCGAGAAGCTCTCCTGGCTGGACCCGCGGACGCTGTGGGCGGCCCGCAACGGCGTACTGGCCTCCTGGTTCGGCGATCCCACCGGCCGCACCCGACAGCGCTGGGTGGCCCGGCGGGCGGCGGCGGGCGCCCCGGCCGACAAGGTGATCCGCCGGGACGACCCCGACCGGTTCTCCTTCCTGGTGATCGGCGACACGGGAGAGGGCGACGACCCGCAGTACGCGGTCGTGCCGGGGCTGCTGCGGGCGGGCGGGGACACCCGGTTCGCGGTGCTGGCCAGCGACGTGATCTATCCGGTGGGCGCCGCCGACGACTACGGCACCAAGTTCTTCCGGCCGTACCAGGACTACCAGGCACCGATCTACGCGATACCCGGCAACCACGACTGGTACGAGGACCTCGGCGGCTTCATGCGGGTCTTCTGCGACGACACCCCGCCACTGGACCCGGAGCCGGCGCCGAGGCCGCTGACCCGCGGCTGGCTGCGCGCCCTGCTGTGGCACCGGCCCCGCCCGGACGACGGCCGACGGCTGGCACAGGCGCGTGCGCTGCGGTCGGCGCCGGCCCAGCGGGCCGTGCAGCCGGGGCCGTACTGGGCGATCGACGCGGGCCCGGTGCGGATCGTCGGGATAGACACCGGGCTGCTCGGGACGGTCGACGCCGAGCAGGGGGCGTGGCTGCGCGAGGTGTCCCGGGGGCCGCGCCCGAAGATCCTCGTCACCGGCTCCCCGCTGTACGTGGACGGCGAGCACCACCCCTGCGCCATCGAGGGCGGCGGCACGGTGGACGACCTCGTCCGCGACCCGGCCCACCACTACGTCGCGGCGATCGGCGGGGACATCCACAACTACCAGCGCTATCCGGTCGACGTGGCCGGCCGCACCGTCCAGTACGTGGTCGCGGGCGGCGGCGGGGCGTTCATGCACGCCACCCACACCATCCCCCGGGTCTCGGTCGGCGGCGTCACCGAGGCGGACTTCCGGTGCTATCCGCTGCGCGGCGACTCCCTCGCCTTCTACAGCGGGCTCTACGGCCGCCGGCTGCGGCTGCGCCGCTTCTTCACCCTCACCGAGGCCGAGGCGACCGCCGTGATCGCCGAGCGGCTCGGGATCGGGCCGACCCGCGCCCAGGCGGCCGGGGCGGCCCGGGTCACCCGCCGGGTCCGGCTGGTCGCCGGGCTGCTGGGGACCGGGCGGCGGCCGGAGCGGCAGAAGCGGTTCCGGCTGCCGGTGCGGAAGATCTACACGCAGCTGTTCTCGCCGGGTTCGGCGACCTACAGCCCACCGTTCTTCAAGTGCTTCCTGCGGCTGGACGTCGCCCCGGACGCGGTCCGGCTGCGCTGCTTCGCCGCCACCGGCAACCGGGCCCAGGAGACCGACCCGCCGGTGGAGGACGAGGTGACGATCCCGCTCGGGTGAGCGTCACCAGCGGCCCGCCGCGCTGCCGGTGAGCGGCTCGGAGGGGCGGCCGTCGACGCCGACGGGCACGTCTCCGTGCAGCATCACGCGGTGCATGGTCCGCGGGTGGTCCAGGTGGGCGTTGTCGCTCGGCGCGAGATGGATGGTGGCCCGGTTGTCCCAGAAGGCGACGCTGCCCGGCGCCCAGCGGAACCGGACGGTGTACTCGGGCCGGGTCGCCTGCTCCAGCAGCAGCTGGAGGACCGCCGCGCTCTCGGGCCGGGTCAGGCCGGTGATCTGCTCGACGTAGTAGCCGTTGACGTACAGGATCCGCTCCCCCGTCTCCGGGTGGACGCGGACCAGGGGGTGGACGGTGGCGGTCTGGTGGTCGAGCAGCCGGCGCAGGTAGGCGTCGTCGCCCGGGCGGGGCTGGTAGCCGACGCCCAGGCGGTGCTCGGCGCGCAGGCCGTCCACGAAGGCGCGCAGCGGGGCGGAGAGTCCGGCGTAGGCGGCGGCCAGGTTGGACCAGGTGGTGTCGCCGCCGTACGGCGGTACCGTCTCGGCGCGCAGGATGGTCGCGGCCGGCGGGTCGACGCGGGCGCCGTGGTCGCAGTGCCAGCCGCGCAGCAGGGAGTGCCGGCGGCGGGCGAGCCACTCGTCGTGTTCCATGCCGAACCGGCCGCCCAGCTCCAGCCGGTCGGCGGTCGTCTCGACCTCCGGGAAGCCGGGCGGCGACGCCTTGCCGCGCCGGGGCAGCACCACCGGTTCGCCGAACCGGCGGGCCAGGGCGACGTGCGCGGCGTGGTCCAGCCGCTGGTCGCGGAAGAAGACCACCTTGAAGCGCAGCACCGCCGCGCGGATCGCGGCCACCTGCGCGTCGTCGAGGTCGCCGGCCAGGTCGACACCGGTGAGGTCGGCGCCGATGTGCCCGGCGGCGGGCCGTACCTCGATCCCCGCCGTCCCCTGCGCCGCCCGTTCGGCCCTGTCCGTCGTCATGTGCGCTCCGTCGGTCGTCCCGGCCCCCGTCCTTCGGAGATCGTGACAGCCGGCGCCCGGTATGGCGACAGTGCCAGGGGGAAACATGGTGGCCGGGCCCGATTTCACGATCTCCAGGAAGGCACGTACCCGTGACCCGTATCCCGGCACACACGCTCAGCGACGGCACCTCGCTCCCCGCGCTGGGGCTCGGCACCTGGCCGATGGACGACGCGGAGGCCCAGCGGGCCGTGGCCGCGGCCCTGGACCTGGGCTACCGGCTGATCGACACCGCGGCGAACTACCGCAACGAGACCGGCGTCGGCCTCGGAATGGCCGACTCCGGCGTGCCCCGCGAGGAGATCGTCGTCACCACCAAGCTGCCCGGCCGGCACCACGGCTACGAGGAGACCCTCGCCTCCTTCGAGCAGTCCCGGGCCCGGCTCGGCGTGGACTACGTCGACCTGTACCTGATCCACTGGCCGCTGCCCCGCGTCGACCGGTACGTCGACTCCTGGAAGGCCATGATCAAGCTGCGCGAGGAAGGGCTGGTCCGGTCGATCGGCGTCTCCAACTTCACCGCCGGGCACATCGAGCGGCTGGAGCGGGAGACCGGCGTGCTGCCGTCGGTGAACCAGATCGAGCTGCATCCGCTGCTCCCGCAGGACGAGCTGCGCGCCTTCCACGAGCGCAAGGGCATCCGCACCGAGAGCTGGAGCCCGCTGGGCCGCGGCAGCGACCTGCTCGACGACCCGGCCGTCGCCGCCGTGGCCGACGCCCACGGGGTGACTCCCGGCCAGGCGGTGCTGCGCTGGCACACCCAGCTCGGCGCGGTGCCCATCCCGAAGTCGTCGGATCCCGGGCGGCAGCGGCACAACCTCGACGTCTTCGGCTTCGAGCTGGACGCGGAGCAGCTGCGGGCGATCGGCGACCGTCCGCACCGGCGGATCGGCGGCGACCCGCAGACGCACGAGGAGTTCTGAGGCGGTCGCCCGGGCACCGGAACCGGCGCCTGTGGGCAGCAGCAGCCGCCGTGAGCGGGCGGGACCGGCCGCGGGAGTAGCCCGGCCGGCGGGACCGTACGAGGAGTGCGGAGGCGTGATCCCGCGGGCGACTGCGGGGGCCGGGGGGCGGCACGGTGATCGTCCTGGACCACGGCACCTGTCGGCCGGCCGCTGAGCCATGACCGGCGGGGGCGGCCCCGCCCCCGCCGGCCCGTCGGCTTCGCGGCGTCGCCGGCGCGCGGGCACGCCCGGTTCCGGGCCGGCGGCGCCGAGCCGCGCAGCGAATACGCGCTGACCCGCTTCCGGGCCGGCGGGGTCGGGGTCGGGCAGGAGGGCGGGGCTGCTGGTGAAGACGGCGGGCGGTCCGGCGCGGGCCCGGCGCCCCGGACCCGCGCCGGGCCCGTTCGGTGCGCACCGGACGCGCCGCTCGGCCAGGTCGCGGCGGAGAGCGCCGCATCCCTCACTCCTGGGGCAGCGGCTGCTCGGCCCAGATGGTCTTGCCGCCGCCGGACGGCCGGCTGCCCCAGCGCTGGGTGAGCTGGGCGACCAGCAGCAGTCCCCGGCCGCCCTCGTCGAAGGCGTGCGCCCGGCGCAGGTGCGGTGAGGTGGGACTGCCGTCGGAGACCTCGCAGATCAGGCTGTGGTCGCGGATGAGGCGGAGCTGGATGGGCGGTTCGCCGTAGCGGATGGCGTTGGTGACCAGTTCGCTGACGACCAGTTCGGTGACGTACGCGGTCTCGCCCAGGCCCCAGGCGGCCAGCCGCTCCATGACGGAGGTCCGGGTGGCGGCGACCTGCGCGGGGTCGGGGGAGATGTCCCAGGTGGCGACCTGGTCGGCGCCCAGCGCCCGGGTGCGGGCCAGCAGCAGGGCCACGTCGTCGCTGGGGTCCTCGGGCATCACGGCCTTGAGCACGTTGTCGCACAGCGCGTCCAGCGAGGGCACGGACGCGGTCAGCGCCCGGCACAGTTCGGCGATGGCCTGGTCGAGGTCGCGGACCCGGTCCTCGACCAGGCCGTCGGTGTACAGGGCGACGACGGAGCCCTCGGGCAGTTCCAGTTCCGTCGCCTCGAACGGCTGCCCGCCGACACCGAGCGGCGGCCCGGCGGTCATGGCGACCAGGTGCGCGGAGCCGTCGGGCAGTACCACGGCGGGTGCCGGGTGCCCGGCGGCGGCCAGCGTGAGGCGGCGGGAGACCGGGTCGTAGACGGCGTAGAGGCAGGTGGCGCCCAGTTCGGCGGCCTCGTCGCCCTCGCCGCCGGCGGAGAGGTGGGTGACCAGGTCGTCGAGGTGGGTGAGGAGTTCGTCGGGCGGCAGGTCGACGTCGGCCAGCGTGCGGACGGCCGTGCACAGGCGGCCCATCGTCGCCGTGGACGGGATGCCGTGGCCGACGACGTCGCCGACCACCAGCGCGACCCGGCTGCCGGAGAGCGGGATCACGTCGAACCAGTCACCGCCGATACCGGCCGCCGACCCGGACGGCAGGTAGCGGTGGGCCACCTCCACCGCCACCTGTCCGGGCAGACCGGTGGGGAGCAGGCTGTGCTGGAGGGTCAGCGCGGTGCTGCGTTCCCGGGCGAACCGGCGGGCGTTGTCCACGCAGACGGCGGCCC
The DNA here is from genome assembly GCF_040639815.1 of Streptomyces sp. NPDC023723. Lineage (NCBI taxonomy): Bacteria > Bacillati > Actinomycetota > Actinomycetes > Kitasatosporales > Streptomycetaceae > Streptomyces > Streptomyces sp. NPDC023723. Next base: position 10,407 of record NZ_JBFAAP010000079.1, on the reverse strand, counting down.
GGCTGGCCAGTTCCTCGGCCAGGACCACGTCGTCGTCGACATACGGTTCCCCGGGCGCGGCACGGGCCAGCAGCACCACCCCGAGGACGGTGCCGCGCGCCCGCAGCGGCACCGCCAGGGCCGAGCGGACCCGGCCGCGCCAGGCCCGGTTGTGCGGGGCCTGCTCGTTGCGCAGCCGCATCCAGCGCTCGAAGTCGGGGTCGCCGGGGCCGCTGAGCACCGCCCGGCCCTCCCGCAGCGCCCGGGCGGGCACCGAGTACGTCGGGTGGACGACCTGTTCGCCCAGGTGGGGGGTGGGCCGGGGGTAGCCCTCGGTGGCTGAGCTGTGCGCCACCCGGCGCAGCGAGATGTCCGTCACCGACTCCACGGCCGGCTCGTCGCTGCCCAGCACCCAGTCGAGCAGGTCGACGCCGGCGAAGTCGGCCAGCCGGGGCACGAGGAGGTTGATCAGTTCCTCGGCGGTGCGGACCACGTCCAGGGTGGTGCCGATGCCCGTGGCGGCCTCGTTGAGCAGGGCCAGCCGCTGCCGGGCCCGGTGCTGCTCGGTGGTCTCGAACCCGGCCATGGCGACGGCGGTCACGGCGCCGGAGGCGTCGCGCACCGGCCACATCTCCACGGTCCAGGCGTGTTCGCCGAGCTGGGAGGAGGCGGGCGTGAAGGTCTCGTAGCGGGTGGGCCGGCCGGTCTCGGCGACCTGCCGCAGATGCTGGTGGAAGCCCGAGCCGTCGGCCTCGACCTCCTCCATGATGTCCGAGAGCCGTCGGCCGACCAGCTCCGGCTCGGTCACGCCGAGCAGCCGCAGCGCGGTGTCGTTGGCGCGCAGGTAGCGCTGGCCGGTGTCGTGCACGGACATGGACAGGGAGGACTGCCGGAAGGTCTCGCCGGTCAGGACGAACGTGCCCGTGTCCGGATGCTCGACGGTGACCGCGTACCCGCCCGGGGTGCCGTCCCCGGTGAGCAGCGGGTGCCCGCGCAGCGCGAGCGCCACGGCGGAGCCGTCCCGGCGCCGCACCAGGGCCGCGCCCGTCAGGGCGGACACGGCGCCGGGCTCGACGTCGTGGGCGAGCAGGTCCCGCGCGGGCCGGCCGACGGCCTCCTCGGCCGGGTACCCGGTCAGTCGCCGGGCGCCCTCGCTCCACCCCGTGACCAGGCCGTCGGTGTCCACGATCGCCGCAGCGGAGGCATGCTCCATGCCGTCCAGGATTATCCCTTTACGTCCCACTATCAAACGCTGTGCGGCCAGAAGGGCTCCTGACCGCGATTCCTAGGGCCGGTGAGCGCGCAGCGCGGCCAGGGCCCGGTCGGCGTGCGCGGCCATCCGCAGCTCGCTGCGGACGGCGTCCAGCACCGTGCGGTCCTCGGCGATGACGAAGGTCACCCGCTTGGTCGGGGCGAGGGTGAACCCCCGTCGCACCCCGTACCGCTCACGGACCGCGCCGTCCGTGTCGGACAGCAGCGGCATGCCCAGTCCGTGCCGGCCGGCGAACTCCCGCTGCCGCGGTACGGGGTCGCCGCTGACGCCGACCGGGCGGGCGCCGACGGCGGCGAACTCGGCGGCCAGGTCGCGGAAGTGGCAGGCCTCGGCGGTGCAGCCGGGGGTGAGGGCGGCCGGGTAGAAGAACAGCACCACCGGCCCGTCGGCGAGCAGCCCGGTCAGGGTGCGTGCGGTGCCGGTCTCGTCGGGCAGCGTGAAGTCGGGGGCGGGGTCGCCGGGCCCCGGGCGGGCGCTCATGACCGCCGCCCGGCGCCGCGGGCGACGCCGCGGGCCCACAGCACCAGCGGCAGTTGCAGCGGCAGTCGTCCGTAGGCGGCGCTCTTCAGCGGGGCGGGGCGGTGCCGCCAGTCCACGGCCATCTTGACATTGGCGGGGAAGACGCCGACGAAGAAGGCCGCCGCCACGTTGGCGGCGACCGGCCGGGTGCGCGGCAGGGCGATCCCGGCGGCCAGCGCCAGTTCGGCGGCGCCGCTGGCGTACGTCCAGGTCCGGGGCGTGCCCGGCAGGCCGCGCGGCACGATCGCGTCGAAGACCCGCGGTGCGGCGAAGTGGGCGGTGCCCGCGGCGGCCAGCAGGCCGGCGAGCAGCAGGGGTGAGCGTTCGGACCGGGACACGGTTCCTCCTCGGGGGGCCTGGCGCGCGATATTACTCGACGGTAAGGCGGCGTGGGCGGCCGGGCGGCCGGACCTCGCGCGAGCGAGCCGGGGAGCGCCGGGGCGGCGAGCGGCGAGGCCGGGACCGGTACGTCGCCCGGCCCGGTCGACCGGCCCAGGGGGCCGCGGCAGCGCCGGACATGCCGTACTCCCGGCAGGGCCGCACGCCGTACTCCCGGCGCCGCCTCCAGTCGTACTCACGGCGCCGCCTCCAGGGGACACCGCGGGCGCCGGCGGCACCGAGGGCGCCTCCTCACCGAGGGCGGAACCCTCCCGTCACCGGAAGACTCACGCGCCACCCGCACGCCCCCGCACCGCCTCCACCGGACGCCGCGGACGCCCGCGCCACCGAGGCCGGAACCGCCCGGACGCCACGGACGCCCGCACGTCCCGCCCCCGTCCCCCGCCGCCCGGGCCCACCGGGACAGCCGCTCCGGTGCAGCCTCTGGCCCGAGGGAGTTCCCGCCAGGGCGGGACGGCTGCGGTCGGCCGCAAGTCGCCGCAGCGGACGTCACGGCCGCGCCCCCGCCGTTCCGCCCGCAGCGGACCTCACAGCCGCGCCCCCCGCCGTTCCCCCCGCAGCAGCCACGCCAGGTAGACGCCGCCGGCCACTCCGGTCAGGACGCCGACCGGCAGCAGGGCCGAGCCGGTCAGGCGCTGGGTGGTCAGGTCGGCGGCGGTGAGCAGCAGGGCACCCATCCAGGCGGCGGGCAGGACGTTGGGACCCGCGGCCCGCGTCACCCGGCGGGCCAGTTGCGGCGCGGCCATCGCCACGAACGGCACCGGCCCGGCCGCCGCGACCGCCAGCGCGGTCAGCCCCGTGCCCGCGCTCAGCAGGACCAGCCGGCTGCGCTCCGGCGGCACACCGAGCGCGGCGGCGGTGTCGTCGCCCATCTCCAGCATGGTCAGACGGCGCGCGAACACCAGGACCACCGGGCCGAGCGCCACGACACCGAGCGCCGCGATCCATACGTCGCTCCAGTCCCGCGCGTTGAGCGAGCCGATCGTCCAGCTCGCCGCCTGGGCCGCCTTGCCGATGTCGGCGCGCAGGTACAGGAAGTTGGTCACCGCGCCCAGTACCGCCGAGGCGCCGATGCCGACCAGTACCAGCCGGTAGCCGTGCACGCCGCGCTTCCAGGCCAGCAGATAGACCGCCGCGGCGGTGGCGACGCCGCCGCACACCGCGCCGACGGCGGTCTGCGAGGCGCCCGCGTCCAGGACGATGATGGCGACCAGCGCGCCCGCCGACGCGCCGTTGCCGAAGCCCATCACGTCGGGACTGCCGAGCGGGTTGCGGGTGAGCGACTGGAACACCGCGCCCGCCATGCCCATCCCGAACCCGACCAGCGCGGCCACCAGCGCGCGCGGCAGCCGCAGGTCGAGCACCACGAACTCGGCGCCGGGCGGGCCGTCGCCGAACAGGGTGCGCACCACCTCGGCCGGGGACAGCGCGTAGGTCCCGGTGCCGATGGCGAACACCATCGCCAGCGCCACCAGCGCGGCCAGTGCCGCGCAGACCAGTACCGTCCGGGGGTCGAACCGCACCGACCAGCGTCCGGCCCGCAGCAGTCCGCGCCGCAGGCCGGCCCGGGACACCGCGGGCCGCTCCTTCTCCTTGACCGGGCTCACAGCTGAGCCACCTTCCGCTGCCGTACCAGATGGATGAAGAGCAGGCCGCCGAGGAACGCGGTCACCGTGCCGACCTCGACCTCCGAGGGCGGCACCACGATCCGTCCGACGACGTCGGAGACCAGCAGCAGCACCGGCGCGAACACCGCGCAGTACGGCATGAGCCAGCGCGGGTCGGGTCCGCAGAACGCGCGGGCGGCGTGCGGAATCATCAGGCCGACGAAGGCGATCGGCCCGCACACGGCGGTCGCGCCGCCGCACAGCAGGGTGATGGCGACGACGGAGAGCACCCGTACCCGCCGCACCCGGGTGCCCAGCGCCAGCGCGTGGTCCTCGCCGAGCGCGATCGCGCCGAGCGGCCGGGCCAGCGCGAAGGCGAGCAGCGCGCCCGCCACCAGCAGCGGCAGGACGGTGAGCAGCAGGGAGAGGTCGCGCTTGGCGAGCGTGCCGACCGACCAGAACCGCATCTCGTCCAGAGTGCTCAGGTGCCACAGCGAGAGGCCGTTGACGTAGCCGAACAGGGCCGCGTTGACGGCGGTTCCGGCGAGCGCGAGCCGGACCGGGGTGGCCCAGCGGCCCCCGCCCAGGGCGTTGACGGCGGTGGCGGCGACGGCCGCGCCGATCAGCGCGAACCACAGGTACCCGGTGAACGAGGTGATGCCGAGGACGCCGATCGCGGTGACCACGGCGGCGGACGCGCCCGCGTTGACGCCGAGCAGGCCGGGGTCGGCGAGCGGGTTGCGGGTCAGGGTCTGCATGACCGCGCCGCCGAGGCCGAGGGCCGCGCCGACGGCGACGCCGATGAGGGTGCGCGGCAGTCGCAAGTCCCGCACGATCGCGTCGTTCTCGGTGCCCGAGGGGCTGAACAGGCCGGTCCAGACCTGGTCGAGGGGGATTCCCTTGGCGCCGACGGCCAGCGACAGGGCGGCCGCCGCGGCCAGCAGCACCAGGCCGAGCAGCAGCCCGGCCGGGCGCAACGCGGCCCGGCCGCGCGGGCGGTGGGCGCCGGGCGCCGGCTTCGGCGGGGCGGGGGCCGTCGCGGCGCTCACGGGGTCGCCGCCGGGGCGGGACACCGGGGGGCGGGCACCGTTTTCGGCCGGTGCAGTGCACACATTCCAATGGACATGTGGTTAGCTTAGGCTACCCTTACCGGAGCTTGTTGACGATCACGTCGACAGCACCGGCACCACCTGTATACCCAACCGCGGTCCACGGAGAACACCGATGACCACCCTGCCCAGTTCCGCCCCGAGCGATGCGTCCCCGGACATCCGTCCGGTCCGGGTCACCGGCCCGCGCGTCGCACGTCTCCACCAGGAGACGGACGGGGCCGACGCGGTGCGGCGCGCTGCGCTGGCCGCCGAGTTCTGGGCAGAGGCGGAACGTTTCGGCACTCCGCTGGTCGAGGAGTTGGACGGCCTGCCCGGCCATCGCGCGGTCACCTTCCTGTGGCGCGGCCACCGCGCCACCCGGCAGGTGCTGTTCAACGGCAACCGCATCACCGACCGCGACCACCTCGCCGGTTCGCTCCTGGAGCGGGTGCCGGGGACGGACGTATGGCACCTGGGGCTGCGGCTGCGCGCCGATCACCGCGGCTCCTACCGGCTGGCCGCCGACATCTCGACCGGGCAGCCGCCGGCCGACCCGGCCCGGCTCCAGGAGCGGCTGCGGTCGCTGTCCGCGCACGCCGCCGCCGACCCGCTCAACCCCCGGCGGGTGGCCACCCGCTGGCAGCCGGCCGACAGTTCGGTCTTCGCCCTGCCCGACGCCCCGGCCCAGCCGTGGACCGGGCGGCGGGCCGCGGCCGGGGCCGGCCGGGTCGAGCGGCACCGGGTGCCGGCCGGGTCGCCGACCGGCGACCGGGACACCTGGGTGTACCTGCCGCCGGGGCTGACCCGGCACACCGGGGCACCGCTGCCGGTGGCCGTGCTGTGCGACGGCGACATGTGGTTCGGCCGGCTCGGCTTCGGCGACACCCTGGACGCGATGATCGCCGACGGGGCGCTGCCGCCGCTGGTGGTGGTCGCGCCGGACGCCGTGGACCGCCGTACCCGCTGGCGCGACCTCGGCGCCCGGGAGCCGTTCGTCGCCTTCCTGGCCGACGCGCTGCTGCCCTGGGCGGCCGGCCGCTGGCCGCTCACCACCGACCCGCGGCGCACCGTGGTGGCCGGCCAGAGTCTCGGCGGCATGACCGCCCTGTACGCCGGTCTGCTGCGGCCCGACCGGTTCGGCAGCGTCCTCGCCCAGTCCGCCTCGCTGTGGTGGCGGCCCGGGCTGCCGTCGCCGGCCGGCCCCAAACCCGCCGTGCCGGGCGACCCCTGGCTCGTCACGCGGTACAAGTCCGCGCCGCCCCGCGCCCTGACGGTCCATCTGGACGTCGGGCTGCACGAGGGCGCCATGGTCGACCACAGCCGCGCGCTGTACGGCGCCCTGAGCGCGGCCGGCTGTCCGGTGACCTTCGACACGTACAACGGCGGTCACGACTACGCCTGCTGGCACGGCGCCCTCGCCGCCGGCCTGGTCCGGCTGCTGGGCCGCTGACCTTCCCAGACCTTTTCCCGACCCCTTCCCCGACCGTTTTCCGCCATCATCCGCAACCGAGGAGTCCTGCTTCCATGTCCTGTGCACGTTCCACCCGCAGAACCGTTCTGACGTCCGCCGCCGCGGTCCTGACCGGAGCGATCCTCCTGACCGGCTGCGGGAGCGACGACGGCGACGGCGGCAGCGACAGCGCGAGCGGCAAGGAGTCGGGCACCCGTCAGGTCACCGACGCCACGGGCCGCGAGGTCGACGTGCCCACCGACCCGAAGAAGGTCGTCACGCTGAGCGAGCCCACCCTGGACGCCGCGCTCGCGCTCGGCGTCGAGCCGGTCGGCGCGACCGCGGGCCGCGGCCAGTCGGGCGTCTCCAGCTACCTCGCCGACAAGGCGGACAAGGCCCAGGTCGTCGCCACGGTCGCCGAGGCCGACATGGAGAAGGTCGCCGCCCTCCAGCCCGACCTGATCCTGCTGGACGAGACGACGGCCGTGAAGTCCCAGGTCTCCAAGCTGGAGTCGATCGCCCCGACGGTGGTCACCGCCAAACTGAACGAGGACTGGAAGAAGGCGTTCACGGCCACCGCCGACGCCCTCAACAAGAAGTCCGCGGCCGAGAAGATCGTCAGCGACTTCGACGCCGACGTCGCCGCCACCAAGAAGAAGCTGGGCGACAACGCGGGCGCCTCGGTCAGCGTGGTCCGCTGGCAGAACGGCGCGCCGTCCGCGGTCGGCCGCGGCGTGGGCCACGTCGGCTCCACGATCAGCGCGCTCGGCCTGGACCGGCCCAAGGACCAGCAGGGCGTGGGCTCCGGCCACAGCGAGCCGGTCAGCCTGGAGAAGCTCTCCACCATCGACGCCGACTGGCTGGTCTTCGGCACCCTCGGCGACCAGGCCGACGGCGAGAAGGCGTACGCCGAGGCCAAGAAGGTCCCCAACTTCTCCAAGCTGAACGCCGAGCAGGAGGGCCACGTCGTCGTGGTCGAGGGCTCCGCCTGGAACAGCGCCGGCGGTCCGCTCGCCGCGCAGATCGTGCTGGCCGACCTGACGAAGGCGCTGGCCTCATGAGCGGCGCGCTGGACGGCCGGCTCGCCCTCGTGACGGGGGCCGGCCGGGGCATCGGCGCGGCGGTGGTCACCGCCCTCGTCGCGGAGGGCGCCCGGGTGGTCGCCACCGACCTCGCGTTCGACGACGCGGCGGCGTTCGGCGAGCGGGTCACCACCCGCACCCTGGACGTCACCGACGCCGCCGCCGTGGAGGCGCTGGTGCGCACCGCGGAGACGGAGACCGGACCGCTGGACATCGCCGTGAACGTGGCCGGCATCCTGCGCGACGCGCCCGTCACCGAACTGTCCGACGAGGACTGGGCGGCGCACTTCGCGGTCAACACCACCGGCGTGTTCCACGTCTCCCGGGCCGTCGCCAGGCGCATGACCGCCCGCGGCCGGGGCAGCATCGTCACCGTCGCCTCCAACGCGGGCGGCATCCCCCGCGCGGGCCTCGCCGCCTACGCCGCCTCCAAGGCCGCCGCGGTGATGTTCACCAAGTGCCTCGGCCTGGAGGTCGCGCGGCAGGGCGTGCGCTGCAACACGGTCTCCCCCGGCTCCACCATGACCGACATGCAGCGGGCCCTGTGGACCGAGGGCGAGGAGGAGGCGTCCGCGCGGCGGGTGGTCGAAGGGGACCTGGCGTCCTACCGCACGGGCATCCCGCTCGGCCGGATCGCCGAGCCCTCCGACATCGCCGACGCCGTCGTCTTCCTCGCCTCCGACCGGGCCCGCCACATCACGATGCACGACCTGTACGTCGACGGCGGCGCGACCCTGCGGGCCTGACCCCCACCCCGGCTCAGACCCGCTCAGACCTCCCCCACTGGAGACTGTCATGTCTGTTTCCCTACACGAACCCACCGCCGGCCGCACCGCCGCGCCGCCCGTCTCCCCCGGCGCGGCGACCTCCCTGCTCGACGCGTACCGACCGGCCACCGACCGCTTCCTGGCCACCCCCCACCGGACGCTGCTGGGCCGCGGCACCGCCACCGTGATACCCGACGACGCCCGCCCGCCGGCCGTGCGGGTGCGCGAGGTGCTGGACGGGCTGCGCCGCCCGGGAGCCGCGGCGCCGGTCGTGGTCGGCACCCTGCCGTTCGCCCCGGACGGCCCGGCCGCGCTCGCGGTGCCGGACATGGTGCACTGGGCGCCGCCGCTGCGCGAGGACCCGCTGGTCGCACTGGCCGTCCCGCACGACGAGGACCGGCCGGACTGGCAGGTCCAGGAGGTCCCCTCCCCCGAGCGGTACGGTCAGGCGGTCGCCTCGGCGGTCGCCCGGATGCGGGCCGGCGAGTTCGACAAGGTGGTCCTCGCCCGCAGCCTGGAGCTGACCTCGCGCCGCGAGCCCGACCTGCCGGCCATGCTGCGCCGGCTGGCCCGCCGCGACCCGGCCGGCTACACCTTCGCGGTGCCCAGCGGCCCCGGCCGCACCCTGATCGGCGCCAGCCCCGAACTGCTGGTCGCCCGGCAGGGCGGCGCGCTCACCGCCAACCCCCTAGCCGGTTCGGCGCCGCGCAGCGAGGACCTCGCCGAGGACGTGCGGCGCGCGGTCGCCCTGCTGGAGTCCGAGAAGGACCTCCATGAGCACGCCGTCGTGGTGGCCGCCGTACGGGAGGCGCTGGCCCCCTTCTGCACCACGCTCCGGGTGCCCGAGCGGCCCACGCTGGTGCGCACCGCCGCCATGTGGCACCTGTCGACCACGGTCACCGGCGAACTGGCCGACCCGCGGGCCACCACCGCGCTGGACCTGGCGTCCGCGCTGCACCCCACCCCCGCGGTGTGCGGCACGCCCACCGAGCTGGCCCGGCAGGTCATCGCCGAGTCGGAGCCGTTCGACCGGGGCGCCTACACCGGTATGGTCGGCTGGCAGGACGCCGACGGCGACGGCGAGTGGGTCGTGACGATCCGCTGTGCCGAGGCCGAGGGCAGGACGCTCCGGCTGTTCGCCGGCGCCGGGGTCGTGGCCGCGTCCACGCCGGAGGCCGAGACGGCGGAGACCGCCGCCAAGTTCCGTACCTTCCTGCACGCTGTTGGAGCTTCGCTGTGACCCTCACCCCCGGTGTGGACTCCCCCACCTGGCCCGCCGAGTTCGCCGCACGCTACCGCGCGGCCGGCTACTGGCGCGGCGAGACCTTCGGCTCCATGCTCCGCGAGCGCGCCGCCGCCCACCCCGACCGGATCGCCCTGATCGACCCGGCCCCCGAGCGCCGCACCTGGACCTACCGGGAGCTGGACCAGCGGGCCGACCGGCTGGCCGCCGGATTCCTGGCGCGCGGCATCCGCAAGGGCGACCGGGTCGTCGTGCAACTGCCCAACGTGGGCGAGTTCTTCGAGGTGGTCTTCGCGCTGTTCCGGATCGGCGCGCTGCCGGTGTACGCGCTGCCCGCACACCGCGAGACGGAGATCGCCCACTTCTGCTCCTTCACCGAGGCCGTCGCGTACGTCGTACCGGACCGGCACGCCGGCTTCGACCACCGTGACCTGGCCTCGCTGATGCGCAAGCAGAACCCGGGTCTGGAGCACGTCTTCGTGGCCGGCGACGACCCTGGCGAGCACACCCCGCTGAGCGAGGTGCCGTGCGAGCCGTCCGGTCCGTTCGACGGGCCCGAGCCGCACGAGCTGGCGTTCCTCCAGCTGTCCGGCGGCACCACGGGACTGAACAAACTCATCCCGCGCACCCACGACGACTACATGTACTCGCTGTGGGGCTCCAACGAGATCTGCGGGGTGGACGGCGACACCCGGTTCCTGGTGGTGCTGCCGGCCGCGCACAACTTCCCGATGAGCTCACCGGGCTGGCTCGGCGTGCTGTACGCGGGCGGCACGGTGGTGCTGTCCCCGCGGCCCGACCCGGCGACCGCGTTCCCGCTCATCGAGCGCGAGCGGATCACCATGACGGCGATGGTGCCGCCGCTCGCCCTGGTGTGGACGGACGCCGCCGAGGCCACCGCGCACGACCTGTCGAGTCTGGAGCTGGTGCTGGTGGGCGGCGCCAAGTACAGCGAATCGGCCGCCCGCCGCCTGGAACCCGCCCTCGGCTGCCGCCT
>NZ_JBFAAP010000078.1:0-28637 GCF_040639815.1 Streptomyces sp. NPDC023723 | reverse complement strand
CGCCCGGTTACATTTCGAACCCGGAAGCTAAGCCTTACAGCGCCGATGGTACTGCAGGGGGGACCCTGTGGGAGAGTAGGACGCCGCCGAACAATCTTTGGAAGGACCCCTGGTCCCAGCGTTCAGCTGGGACCAGGGGTCCTTTTGTTTTTACAATGCTTGCAGTACCGAAGACAGGAGTCACCGATGTCCACCAACTCTCCCGACGACCGACCGGAGCGCGACCAGCGGCGACGGGACAGTGGTGACCGCGGGGACCGGGGCGGCTTCCGGCGCGACAGCGGTGGTCGCGGTGGTCCTGTGCGGCGCGAAGGGGACCGTGGTGGTTTCCGGCGTGACGACCGCCGCGACGATCGCCGGGACGACCGGCGCCGTGATGACCGGGATCGCGGGCCTCGGCGCGATGACCGCGGCGAGCGCCCCGCGTTCCGGCGTGACGACAACCGCGGCGGCGGCAACTACGGCCGGCGTGACGACAGCCGTCCGAGCGGTGGGAGCGGTGGGAGTGGCGGCGGCGGTTACGCGCGTCGTGACGACCGGGACCGGGGGCCTCGACGGGACGACCGCGGAGAGCGTCCGGCCTTCCGGCGCGATGACAATCGTGGCGGAGGGAATTACGGCCGACGCGACGACCGGCGCGGAGACGATCGCGGCCAGCGCGGTGGCTTCCGCCGCGACGACCGTCCGGACTTCCGCCGCGACGATCGCCGGGATGACCGGCGGGATGACCGCCGTGGTGAGCGGCCCGACTTCCGGCGGGACGATCGCCGGGATGACCGGCGCGATGATCGGCGTGGTGAGCGGCCCGACTTCCGTCGTGATGACCGGCGGGACGATCGGCGTGATGACCGTCCGGCCTTCCGGCGCGATGACCGCCGTGACGACCGCCGTGACGACCGCCGTGACGACCGCCGTGACGACCGCCGTGATGACCGGCGGGATGACCGGCGTGATGACCGTCCGGCCTTCCGTCGTGATGACCGGCGGGATGACCGCCGTGACGACCGGCGTGATGGTGACCGTGGTGGGTTCGGTCGGCGGGATGATCGGGACCGTGGGTTCCGGGGGCGGGACGAGCGGCGGGGTGATGACCGCGGGGACCGGGGTGGTTTCCGCCGCGACGGGGGCCGGGACGACCGTGGCGGTTTCCGGGGTCGGGACGACCGCGGGGGACGGGGCGGGCCCCGGCGGGACGACCGCGGTGGCAGGCCCGGTGGTGGCTTCCGGGGTGGCCGGGACAGCCGTGATGACCGGCGCGGCGGGGGCGGCGGTCGGTTCCGGGACGACCGGGACCGGGAGCCGATCAAGCGGCTGCCGATCCCCGAGGACGTCACGGGCGACGAGATCGACAAGGACGTACGGCAGGAGTTGCAGAGCCTGCCGAAGACGCTCGCGGACGACGTCGCCAGGAACCTGGTGATGGTCGCCCGGCTCATCGACGAGGACCCCGAGGGCGCGTACGGGTACGCCAGGGTGGCGCTGCGGCTGGCGTCGCGGGTGGCCGCCGTACGGGAGGCCGCCGGATTCGCGGCGTACGCGAACCAGAAGTACTCGGAGGCGCTCGCCGAGTTCCGGGCCGCGCGGCGGATGACCGGCAGCGTGGAGCTGTGGCCGGTCATGGCCGACTGCGAGCGCGGGCTCGGGCGGCCGGAGAAGGCGCTGGACATGGCCGGCGCACCCGAGGTGCACAAGCTGGACAAGGCCGGGCAGGTCGAGATGCGGCTGGTCGCGGCCGGTGCCCGGCGGGACATGGGGCAGTTGGACGCGGCGATCGTGACCTTGCAGAGCCCCGAGCTGGCCTCCAGCTCCGTACAGCCGTGGACCCCTCGGCTGCGGTACGCGTACGCCGACGCGCTGCTGGCCGCCGGTCGGGAGGATGAGGCGCGGGAGTGGTTCGCCAAGGCCGCGGAGTCCGACCGGGACGGCAGTACGGACGCCTCCGACCGGCTGGCCGAGCTGGACGGGGTCGACTTCGTGGACGCCCTCGACGAGAACGAGGACGAGAACGAGGACGACAACGAGAACGAGGACGAGGATCAGCGGGGGGACCGGGACTGACCCGGGGTGACAGGTGAGGGGCGGGACCGTCGGTGGTCCCGCCCCTCAGTCGTGTCAGGGCTCCAGGGTGCGCAGGACCAGGCCGGACGCCGGTTTCGGGCCGAACGATGTCGACTTGCGGGGCATCGTGACGCCCTGGCGGGCCAGCTCGCGGACGACCTCCTCGCGGACCGGGTGCATCAGGACCGCCGTACCGCCGTCGCGTTCCGCCTTCTCGACGGTGGCGGCCGGGTCGTGGATGTAGGAGATGTGCGCGGCGGAGTCCTCGGGCACGTGCCAGACGTGGGCGAGGAGCGTGCTGTGCAGGACGGTCGCGTCCAGGGTGCGCCAGGCGGCCGGGCGGTCGGCGGGGACCGTGCGGGCCAGCAGCTCGGGGTCCGGGTGGTCGACCAGGTGGTAGGTGCCGTCGCCGGCGAGGAGGAACGCGTTGCCGGTGGCGGCCGCCTCCGCAAGGACGGCCAGCGCCTCGGCCCGCGGGGCGTCGACACGGCGTACCCGGAAGCTGCCCTTCAGCGCCGCCACGGCGTCCGCGACCGGCAGGTCGTGCAGCAGGCGGTGGATGGCGCGGACACGCAGCGGGTAGCGGGCGGTGTCGACGAGCAGGACCAGGCCGTGGTCCCAGGGGCTGGGGGAGGGGTGCTCGGCGCGCAGTTCGCGGTAGGTGGCCCAGCGGTGGTGGCCGTCGGCGATGAGGGCCTGGTGGCGGGAGAGGTCCGACTGGATCTCCGCGATCTCCCGGCGGTCGGTGATCGACCACAGGCGGTGCCGGTAGCCGTCCTCCGTGGTGGTGGCCAGCAGCGGGGGGCGGCCGGCGGCGCGTTCGACGGCGGTGCTGGTGGGGGTCGGCGCGTGGCCGCCGCGGTAGGTGAGGAGGAGGGGCTCGAAGTTGGCCGCGGTGGCGCGCATCAGGGACGCGCGCTCGGCGACCACGTGCGGCATGACGTCCTCGTGCGGCAGGACCGAGCGGTCGCCGGCCTCGGGCAGGCGCAGGGCGCCGATGACGCCGCGTTGCAGGAGACCGTCGTCGGCGCGCTGTTCGTAGACGTAGAGACCGGGTTCGGGGTCGGTGGTGAGGATGCCCTCGGCGCGCCAGCGGCGCAGGGTGCGGGCCGCTTGCCGGTCGCGGGCGGTGGGGGTGGCGGCCTGCGGGAGGATCAGGCGGACGATGTTGTGCGGGTCCGCGGACTCGAGGTGGAGCAGGCCGTCGGGGCGGACCACGACGTCGTAGGGAGGGGATGTCACGGCGGCCAGGCTGCCGACCCGGTCGGGGTCGTAGCGGAGACCTCGGAACGGGGTGAGTTCCAGGTCCCGGCGCGCCGTCGCTTCCGGGTGACCTGCGGTATCCATCCCGGCATCGTACGTGTGTCAGTGCCATGGGGGATGATCGGGGAAAGACGGAGAACCAGGAACGACGCGGCGACGACGAGGAGCGATCTGTGATGAGCCGGAGCGTCAGGACGAGGCCCGAGGGCAGGGGGCAGGCCCTGAGCGAGGCGTACGACACGGCGCTGCTCGATCTGGACGGGGTGGTGTACGCGGGCGGTGCGGCGATCGGTCACGCGGTCGAGTCGCTGGCCACGGCGCGCGCGGGCGGGATGCGGCTGGCATACGTCACGAACAACGCGCTGCGGACGCCGGACGCGGTGGCGGAGCATCTGACCGAGCTGGGGATCGCGGCCGAGGGGTCCGACGTCATCACCTCCGCGCAGGCCGTGGCGCGGCTGGTCGCCGAGGAGGTGCCGGCGGGGGCCCGGGTGCTGGTGATCGGCGGGGAGGGGCTGCGGGTCGCGCTGCGGGAGCGCGGCCTCGAACCGGTGGAGTCGGCCGACGACGACCCGGCGGCGGTGGTGCAGGGATACGGCGGGCCCGACCTGGCGTGGGGGCGGTTCGCCGAGGCGAGTTACGCCGTCGCGCGCGGGGTGCCCTGGTACGCGTCCAACACCGACCTGACCATTCCCAGCGGACGGGGGATCGCGCCGGGCAACGGCGCGGCGGTGGAGGTCGTCCGGATCGCCACCGGGGCGCAGCCGCGGGTCGCGGGCAAGCCGCTGCCGCCGATGCACCGGGAGACGATCCTGCGCACCGGCGCCGAGCGGCCGTTGGTGGTGGGGGACCGGCTGGACACCGACATCGAGGGCGCCATCGGCGGTGACGTCGACTCGTTGCTCGTACTGACCGGGGTCACGGACGGCCGGCAGCTGCTCGCCGCGCCCCCGCGGCACCGGCCGACCTATGTGGACGCCGACCTGCGCGGGCTGCTCACCGGGCAGCCGGAGGTCGCCGACGCGGACGGGGGCGGCTTCCGGTGCGGTGGCTGGACGGCGACGGCGGGCGCGGAGCGGCTGGAACTGGACGGCGACGGGGAGGCCCTCGACGGACTGCGGGCGCTGTGCGCGGCGGCCTGGACGGCGGCCGGGGACGGTTCCTGCGCGCTGGACGCGGACAAGGCGCTGGCGCGGCTGGGACTGTGAGGCGCTGGAGCGAGGCGGGTTCAGGTCCCGGGCATCGTGACCGAAGGGGAGTTAGGCTAACCTAACCGGGTGTTGGTCGACAGTCCCCCCGAAGCGCGCGCCGAGAAGACCGCCGCGCCCCCGGACCGCCGGGTGATCCGTGCCGCCGGGCTGCTCGGCTCCGTGGCGGTCCTGGCGTGCGTCACCGTGGCGAGCCTCGTGATCGGCGCCAAGGACCTGTCCCTGGCGCAGGTGTGGCACGGCCTGTTCGAGGACTCCGGTTCGTACGGCGACGTGGTGGTCGGGGAGCGGCTGTCGCGGACCGTGCTCGGGCTGCTGGCCGGTGCCGCGCTGGGGCTGTCCGGGGCGGTCCTCCAGGCGCTCACCCGTAATCCGCTGGCCGATCCCGGCCTGCTCGGCATCAACGCGGGGGCCTCCGCCGCGGTCGTCACCGCCATCACCTTCTTCGGCGTCACCTCGTTGCGCGGGTACGTCTGGTTCGCGTTCCTCGGCGCGGCGGCGGTCGGGGCGCTGGTCTGGTTCCTGGGCGGCAGCCGGGGCGCGACACCGGTCCGGCTGGCGCTGGCCGGTACGGCCATCAGCGCGGCCCTGTACGGGTACCTCCAGGCCGTGATGATCACCGACGAGGCGGCGCTGGGCACGATGCGCTTCTGGACCGTCGGCTCGCTGTCCTCGGCGGACAACGGGACCATCACCCAGGTACTGCCGTTCTTCGTGGTCGGCACGGTGCTGGCGCTGGCGCTCGCCCGGCCGCTGAACGCCATGGAGATGGGCGACGACACCGCCCGCTCCCTCGGTGCCAACCTGAACCGGACCCGGGCGCTGTCGATGCTGGCCGCCACCGTGCTGTGCGGGGCGGCCACCGCCGCGTGCGGCCCGATCGTCTTCGTCGGTCTGATGGTGCCGCACGTGGTGCGCTCCTTCACCGGTCCCGACCTGCGCTGGATCCTGCCGTACGCCACGGTCCTGTCGCCGGTGCTGCTGCTCGGCGCCGACGTGCTCGGCCGGATCGTCGCCCGCCCCGCGGAGCTCCAGGTGGGCATCGTGACGGCGGTCCTCGGCGGCCCGGTCTTCATCTTTCTCGTACGACGGCGGAGGACGGCCCAGCTGTGAGGATCCCCGCCAAGACCCGCCGTACCGTCCGCGCCGTCGGTACGGCCCGTGCCGTGCGTACCGTCCGTGCTCCCGGCGGTCTCTCGCTGCGGCTGGACGTCAGGTCGCTGACCGTCGTCGTCCTGCTGCTGGTGGCCGCGCTCGCCGCGAGCGTCGTGCTGATCGGTACCGGCGACTTCCCGATCCCGGCGGCCGATGTGCTGCGCACGCTGTTCGGCGGCGGCACCGCCGGCCAGGAGTTCATCGTGCGGGAGCTGCGGCTGCCGCGGGTGCTGGTCGGACTGCTGGTCGGCGCCTCGCTCGGACTCGGGGGCGCGCTGTTCCAGGCCATCTCCCGCAATCCGCTGGGCAGTCCGGACGTACTCGGGCTCGGGCAGGGCGCGACGGCCGGTGCGCTGATCATGATCGTGCTGTTCTCCGGGAGCGCCGCGCAGGTCACGTTCGGCGCGCTCGTGGGCGGCCTGGTGACCGGGTTCGGCATCTACCTGCTCGCCTGGAAGCGGGGTGTGCACGGATACCGATTGGTGCTGGTCGGCATCGGGGTGTCCGCGATCGTCACGGCGGTCAACGGCTATCTGATGACCCGGGCCGACATCGTGGACGCCTCCCGGGCCGTGGTCTGGATGACCGGCAGCCTCGACGGCCGGGACTGGGACCAGGTGTGGCCGCTGCTGGTCCTGTGCGTGCTCCTGGTGCCGGTGGCGCTGGCCAACGGCCGCGGGCTGCGCATGATGGAGATGGGCGACGACGTCTCGTCCGCCCTCGGGGTGCGGGTGGAGCGGGTACGGATGCTGCTGCTGGTGGCCGCCGTGCTGCTCACCGCCGCCGCCACGGCCGCCGCCGGACCGGTCGGCTTCGTCGCGCTCACCGCGCCGCAGCTGGCCCGCCGGCTGACCCGGGCGCCCGGCCCCAACCTGCTGCCGTCGCTGTGCATGGGCGCCGCCCTGCTGGTCACCGCCGACTGGGTCTCGCAGCGGACCTTCGGCGCCGAACAGCTCCCGGTGGGCGTGGTCACCGGCGTGGTCGGCGGCGTCTACCTGCTGTGGCTGCTGGTCACCGAGCGCAAGGCGGGCCGGATATGAGCGCCGATGCCGCTGACGGCAGCGGGCTGAACAACCAAAGGAGCATCGTGAACCGCCTGTCCGCCGAGAACGTCACCCTCGCCTACGACCAGCGCGTCATCGCCGAGCAGCTGTCGGTGGAGATACCCGACAACTCGTTCACCGTGATCGTCGGTCCCAACGCGTGCGGCAAGTCGACCCTGCTGCGGGCCCTGTCGCGGATGCTCAAGCCCAGCGACGGCCGGGTCCTGCTCGACGGCCAGGTCATCCAGTCGATGCCCGCCAAGCAAGTGGCGCGCACCCTCGGGCTGCTGCCGCAGTCGTCGATCGCGCCCGACGGCATCACCGTCGGCGACCTGGTGGGCCGGGGCCGCTACCCGCACCAGGGCCTGCTGCGCCAGTGGTCCACCGAGGACGAGCGGGTGGTCCAGGAGTCGATGGCGCAGACCGGCGTGGCCGAGCTGGCCGACCGGTATGTCGACGAACTCTCCGGCGGGCAGCGCCAGCGGGTCTGGATCGCCATGGCGCTCGCCCAGCAGACCCCGCTGCTGCTGCTCGACGAGCCGACGACGTACCTGGACATCCAGCACCAGATCGACGTCCTGGACCTCTGCGCCGACCTGCACGAGGAGCAGGGCCGGACGCTCGTCGCCGTGCTGCACGACCTCAACCACGCCGCCCGGTACGCCACTCACCTCATCGCGCTGCGCGAGGGTCAGGTCATCGCGGAGGGCGCGCCGAAGGACATCGTCACGGCCGATCTGGTCGAGCGGGTGTTCGGGATGCGCTGCCAGGTCATCGACGACCCGGAGACCGGGACGCCGCTGGTGGTGCCGGCCGCGCGCCGGGCGCGGCACCGGGTCGCCCTCACAGAAGCTTCCTGAGGCGGAACAGGTCCCGCAGGCCCGCCTCCAGCCGTACCCGGCCCGAGCCCCATGCCCTGGCGAAGTTGAGCTCGCCGTCGACCAGGGCGACGAGGTCGTCGCCGGTCATGGCCAGCCGGATGTCGGCCTTCTCGCGCGGGGGCCCGGTCAGGGTGTCGCGCACGTCGATCACGCCGTCCGTCATCCGGCCGGCGAAGGTGACGTCCAGGTCCGTGATGTGGCAGCTCACCGAACGGTCCAGTTCGCCGGCGGCCCGCACGTCGTCCCCGGCGCCCCGCATGTTCTCCGCAAGCTTCTCGAGCGCCGCGCGGCACTCCTCGATCGTCGCCATCGCCACCGACCGTACCCCAGGGGTTCGGGGTAGCGTCGGGACCATGAGCGACGCAGTCCCGGAGCCGGAAGCACCGGCGGAGCGCCCCCCGGCCGCGCCCGCCCCCCTGGAGATCCCCCGCGCCGCCACGGGGGACGCCGGCACGGACGCCCTGCTGGCGCGGCTGGCCGACGTGGACCACCTGGCCACCGACGGACACCTGGCGGTGTACGAGGATGTACACCGGGGGCTGCGCGACGCGCTCACCGCGCTCGACGCCCGCCCGGGACCTCCGGCGCCCCCGTCCCCGTACCGCAGTAGGAGCTGAACCGAACGTGGCAGGAGTCGCACGTCGCCGTCTGGACGCGGAGCTGGTCCGGCGCAAGCTCGCGCGCTCGCGGGAGCACGCCGGGCAGTTGATCGCCGCCGGGCGGGTCTCCGTCGGCCGGACCGTCGCGACCAAACCGGCCACGCAGGTGGAGACCGCGGCGGCCATCGTCGTCGCCAAGGACGACAACGACCCCGACTACGTCTCCCGGGGCGGCCACAAGCTGGCCGGCGCACTGGCCGCCTTCGTCCCGCTGGGGCTGGCGGTGGCGGGGCGGCGGGCGCTGGACGCCGGGGCGTCGACCGGCGGGTTCACCGATGTGCTGCTGCGCGCGGGGGCCGCGCACGTGGTCGCCGTCGATGTCGGCTACGGGCAGCTCGCCTGGTCGCTCCAGAGCGATGAACGGGTCACCGTCAAGGACCGTACCAACGTGCGGGAACTGACGCTGGAGGTGATCGACGGGGTGCCGGTGGATCTTGTCGTGGGGGATCTGTCCTTCATCCCGCTCGGGCTGGTGCTGCCCGCCCTGGTGCGCTGCGCGGCGCCCGGCGCCGACCTGGTGATGATGGTGAAGCCGCAGTTCGAGGTGGGCAGGGAACGGCTGGGCAGCGGGGGCGTGGTCCGCAGTCCCGAGCTGCGCGCGGAGGCGGTGCGGGGCGTGGCGGACAAGGCGTGGGAGCTGGGGCTCGGGGTGAAAGGTGTCACCGCGAGTCCGCTGCCGGGTCCCTCCGGGAACGTCGAGTACTTTCTGTGGCTGCGGGCCGGGGCCGACCGACTGGACCCGGCCGACGTCGATCGTGCAGTGGCGGAGGGGCCGCGTTGACACAGAACCGAGCTCGTACTGTTTTCCTGCTGGCCCACACCGGGCGGCCCGCGGCCGTGCGCAGCGCCGAACTGGTGGTGAAGGGGCTGCTGAACGCCGGGCTCGGGGTGCGGGTCCTGGAGGCCGAGGCGTGCGATCTGCCGCTGCCCGGCGAGGTGCAGCTGGTCAAGGAGGCCACCCCGCAGTGCCTGGACGGGTGCGAGCTGCTGATCGTGCTGGGCGGGGACGGGACGCTGCTGCGCGGTGCCGAGTTCGCCCGCGCCTCGGGGGTGCCGATGCTCGGCGTCAACCTGGGGCGGGTCGGGTTCCTCGCCGAGGCCGAGCGGGACGACCTGGACAAGGTCGTCGACCGGGTGGTCAGCCGGGCGTACGAGGTCGAGGAGCGGATGACCGTCGATGTCGTCGTGCACCGCAACGGGGACATCGTGCACACCGACTGGGCGCTGAACGAGGCGGCGGTGCAGAAGGCCGGCGCGGAGAAGCTGCTGGAGGTCGTGCTCGAGGTCGACGGGCGGCCGGTGACCGGGTTCGGCTGCGACGGGGTGGTGCTGGCGACGCCGACCGGGTCGACGGCGTACGCGTTCTCCGCCGGGGGGCCGGTGGTGTGGCCGGAGGTGGAGGCGTTGCTGATGGTGCCGATCAGCGCGCACGCGCTGTTCGCCAAGCCGTTGGTGACGTCGCCGGATTCGGTGCTGGCGGTGGAGGTGCTGCCGCACATCCCGCCGGGGGTTTTGTGGTGTGACGGGCGGCGGACGGTGGAGTTGCCGGCCGGGGCCCGGGTGGAGGTGCGGCGGGGGGCGGTGCCGGTGCGGCTGGCTCGGCTGCACCATGCGTCGTTCACTGATCGGCTGGTGGCCAAGTTCGCGTTGCCAGTGGCGGGGTGGCGGGGGGCGCCGCACTGACGCGGTCTCGAAGGGGTGGTTCTCGCCGTGGGCGGGTGCGGGTTCGTTCGGGATGGTCGCGCCCCGCGGCGCAGCCGCTATCAGCACAGTCCCGCGCCCCTGGCGGCGATGCACTCCTGTGGGTGGGAAGACCGGGCCGGTCGCACTCTCCAGCTTCGACCTCGTAAGGTCGTGTCCGTGTTGGAGGAGATGCGGATACGGTCGCTCGGCGTGATCGACGATGCCGTGGTCGAGTTGTCGCCCGGGTTCACCGCTGTCACCGGTGAGACGGGTGCGGGCAAGACCATGGTGGTCACCAGCCTGGGCCTGCTGCTCGGCGGGCGGGCGGACCCGGCGCTGGTGCGGATCGGGGCCAAGAACGCGGTGGTCGAGGGGCGGGTCACCGTGCCCCCCGACGCCAAGGTCGCCGTCCGGGCCGAGGAGGCCGGGGCCGAGCTGGACGACGGGGCGCTGCTGATCAGCCGTACCGTGTCCGCCGAGGGGCGGTCGCGGGCGCACCTGGGCGGCAGATCGGTGCCGGTCGGGGTGCTCGCCGAACTCGCCGACGAACTGGTCGCCGTGCACGGGCAGACCGACCAGCAGGGGCTGCTGAAGCAGGCCCGGCAGCGGCAGGCGCTCGACCGGTACGCCGGGGACGCGGTCGCCGCGCCGCTGGCCAAGTACGGGGCGGCGTACCGGCGGCTGCGGACGGTCGCCGGGGAGCTGGAGGAGATCACCACGCGGGCCCGGGAGCGGGCTCAGGAGGCCGATCTGCTGCGGTTCGGGCTGGACGAGATCGCCGCCGTCGAGCCGCGCGCCGGTGAGGACGTGGAGCTGGCGGAGGAGGCGGAGCGGCTGGGCAACGCCGAGGCGCTGGCCTCGGCCGCGACGGCCGCGCACGCCGCGCTCGCGGGCAACCCGGAGGACCCCGAGGGGATCGACGCGGCGACGCTCGTGGCGGGCTCGCAGCGGGCGCTGGACGCCGTGCGGTCGCACGACCCGGCGCTGGCCACGCTCGCCGACCGGATCGGTGAGGTCGGCATCCTGCTCCGGGACGTGGCCGGTGAGCTGGCCGGGTACGCCGACGACCTGGACGCCGACCCGCTCCGGCTGGCGGCGGTCGAGGAGCGGCGGGCCGCGATCAACGGGCTGACCCGGAAGTACGGCGAGGACGTCGCCGCCGTGCTGGCCTGGGCGGAGCAGAGCGCCGCCCGGCTGACCGAACTGGACGGCGACGACGAGCGGATCGGCGAGCTGACCGCCGAGCGGGACGCGCTGCGCGCCGAACTGGGCGGGCTGGCCCAGGCGTTGACGGACGCCCGGACCGAGGCCGCGGAGCGGTTCGCCGCCGCCGTCACCGCCGAGCTGGCGTCGCTGGCCATGCCGCACGCACGCGTGTCGTTCGAGATCCGGCAGACCGAGGACCCCGAGGGCGTGCCGGTCGACGGACGGCCGGTGGCCTACGGGCCGTCCGGCGCGGACGAGGTCGAGCTGCTGCTCGCCCCGCACCCGGGAGCGCCGCCGCGGCCCATCGCCAAGGGCGCCTCCGGCGGTGAGCTGTCGCGGGTGATGCTGGCCGTGGAGGTGGTGTTCGCGGGCACCGATCCGGTGCCGACCTATCTCTTCGACGAGGTCGACGCGGGCGTCGGCGGCAAGGCGGCGGTCGAGATCGGCCGGCGGCTGGCCAAGCTCGCCAGGTCCGCGCAGGTCGTGGTCGTCACGCACCTGCCGCAGGTGGCGGCGTTCGCCGACCGGCAGCTGCTGGTGGAGAAGACCAACGACGGGTCGGTGACCCGGTCGGGAGTGAAGGCCCTGGAGGGTGAGGACCGGGTCCGGGAGCTGTCCCGGATGCTCGCCGGGCAGGAGGACTCGGAGACCGCGCGGGCGCATGCCGAGGAACTGCTGGCGACGGCCCGGGCAGATCTGTAGGCGATGGCCCGGGCGGATCTGTAGCGGAAGCCGCCTAGGCTGAGCGCATGATCGCTCCCGCTCCCCGGACCCGTTCCCTCGTCCTCGCCGCCGCGCTCGCCCGGGCCGGTGCGACCGTGCTGCGCGCCACCGCGCCGGGCGGACCGGAGCACTGGACGCGGACCAATCACGCCGGGCGCGCGGTCGGGCTCCACGCCGGGGCCGCGGCCGCCCTCGCGGCGGCACTGGCGACCGGCCGGGTGCGGCCCGTCGCCGGGTGCGCGGTGCTGGCCGCCGGGGCCTGCGGGGCGTACGACGACGTGGCCGGGGCGGGGGACCCGCGGCGCGGGTTCCGGGCGCATCTGGCGGCGCTGCGCGACGGCGAGGTCACCAGCGGGGCGGTGAAGCTGTTCGGGATCTCGGCGGCCGGGCTGCTCGCGGGGGCGGTGCTGAAGGAACGGCCGCTGGACAAGGTGCTCGCCGGGGTCGTGATCGCCGGCGCCGCGCACTTCGTCAACCTCGTCGACGTACGCCCGGGACGGGCCGCCGTCGCCGCGCTGGCGCTCGGCGCGCCGGGCATGGTGAAGCGGGGACCGGCGGCGGAACTGGCCGCCGCCGCGACCGGGGTGGCCGCGGCGGTGCTCCCCGACGACCTCCGGGAGCGCGAGATGCTCGGGGACACCGGGGCGCACGCGCTGGGCGCGGCCCTCGGCGTCGCGGTCGTGGCGGGCAACGGGCGGGCGGGACTGGTGGCGCACGCCGCGGCCGTCGTGGCGGCGGCGGTGTACGGGGAGCAGGTCAGCGGCTGGGCGCGGTCACTCGTGTGAGTGACTGAGCGCGTCGTGTTGCCCCGGCGTCAGTGCCCCCGCGGACCGGCGCCGTTCCCGGAACACCCGTACGTCCTGGCATCCTTGACGCAGTACGCGCGGGAGACCGCGCGGCGTGCTCCTCCGCTCCTCCTTCGCTCCTCCTCCGCTCCACCCTTCGGTACTTTCTCCGTGAACGCCCGCCGCAGAACCAGGAGCCCCGGCCACGTGACCCCCGTGAGCAGCCACGTCCCGCACGGCCAGTCCCCGCTGCGCACCGTGCAGGTGCTGGGCGGAGGCAACGCCGGCAGCAGCGCGCACGTGCGCTCCCTGACCGCGGGGCTGGTGGCACGAGGCGTGAAGGTCACGGTGTGCGCCCCCGCCGAGGCCGAGCGCCGCTACGACTTCACCGGGGCCGGCGCCGACCACGTGGCCGTGGCGCGCAGCAGCGACCCGGTCGCCGTCGCCGGGCTGCGGGCCGCCTGCGCCGGTGCCGATCTGGTGCACGCGCACGGCCTGCACGCCTCCTTCCGGGCCGCGCTCGCCCTCGGCGGCCGCCGAGGGCGGACGCCGCTCGTCGTCACCTGGCACGACCGGGTGCACGCCGAGGGGCCGCGGGCGCAGCTGCTGCGGGTCCTGGAGCGGCGGGTGACGAAGGCCGCCACGGTGGTGCTGGGGGCCACCTCCGGGCTGGTGGACCACGCGCGGCGCAGCGGAGCCCGGGACGCCCGGCTGGCCGCCGTCGGGCTGCCCGGCCCCCGGCCGCCGGTCGACCCGGAGGACGCCGACCGGACGCGGCCCAAGACCCGTGCCGAACTCGGCGCGACCGGCCGCCCGTTGCTGATCGCGGTCGGCGCGCTGGAGCGGCAGCGGGGGCTCGAGGTGCTGTTCGACGCCGCGCGGAGGTGGCGCGACCTGGACCCGGTGCCGCTGGTCGTGGTCGCCGGGGAAGGGTCGCTGCGGGCCGCGCTGCAACGGCGGATCGAGGCCGAGGAGTTGCCGGTGACGCTGGTCGGCCGCCGGGACGACGTCGCCGACCTGCTCGCCGCGGCCGACCTGGCGCTGCTGCCGGGCCGCCACGAGACGCGTTCGCTGCTGGCCCGGGAGGCCCTGCACGCGCGCGTGCCGCTGGTCGCCGGGGACGTCGAGGACCTCCGCGAACTCGTCGGTGACGCCGCCGAACTGGTGCCGGCCGGGGACGCCGAGGCGTTCGCCGCCGCCGTCGTCCGGCTGCTCGGCGACCCCGGGCGGCGGGAGGTGCTGCGGGACGGCGGCCGGCGGCAGCTGGCCGGCTGGCCGACCGAGGACGAGACCGTTGCCCAAGTGCTGAGTGTGTACGACGAGTTGACGCAGCCGGCGCCGCTGCTCTGACCGCCCTCCCGGTCAGCCGACATGCCGCCGGGCCCGCAGGGCCAGGCTCAGTGTCAGTACCGTCTGCGGGTCGTCCAGGGCGGTGCCCAGCAGTTCCTCGATGCGGGCCAGCCGGTTGTACAGCGTCTGGCGGTTGAGGTGGAGGTCGCGGGCGGTCTCCGCCTTGCGGCCCGCGTGCGCCAGGTACGCCTCCAGGGTCGGCAGCAACGCCGGCCGGGCCCGGTCGTCGTGGTCGCGCAGCGGGCCGATCGCGCGGTCCACGAAGGCGGCCAGATCCGGATGGTCGCGCAGCCGCCACAGCAGCAGGTCGGTGTCGAGGCGGCGGGCGTCGTACCAGGGGCGCTCCGGCAGCCCCTGGGCCGCGGTCGCCGCCTCCGCCGCGTGCCGCAGCCCGGCCGGTACGGCGGTCCAGTCGCCGGGCGCCCCGACCACCACGACGGGCGGGCGGCTGCCCGGGCGGCGCGGGGCGGCCCGTTCGGCGCCCGAACGCAGCGCCGCCGCGACCCGGTCGGCCAGCATCCGCCGGTCTGCCGCCGCCCGCGGTCCGAGCAGCAGCGGCACCCGGCCCTCCACCGGCCGTACGCCCAGCAGCACGGGCACCCCGAGCGCCGCCAGCTCCTCGGCGAGCGCCCGGGCCAGCACCGCCCAGCCGCCGTCGGTGGCGGACAGGGCGTCGCCCAGCCGCATCACCACGGGCAGCAGCGGGCCGTCGCCGGGCCGGAAACCCAGGACGCGGGCCTGCGCCGGGGCGTCGGCGGCGGTGATCCGGCCCGCGGCGAGGTCGGTGAGGAAGTCGCCGCGCCCGCGCGCCGCCAGCTCCTCCTCCTGGCGGGCCTGCATCAGCACCAGCGCCAGCACGCCCGCCGCCCGGTCCGCCGCCATCCGGTGCACCGGCGCCAGCGGCGACCGGACCGGCAGCAGGACCAGGCGGGCCCGCACCGATCCGGCGCCGGGGCCGCCGCCGGGCACGTCCACCAGCACCGAGCCCGCCGGGGGCGGGGCGTCCTTGTGCGGGCCGCGCAGCCCCTCCCACACCTGGAGCGGATCGGTGCCCTCGGGACCCGCCCCGGCGGCGTACAGCAGCCGTCCGCCGGGGGTCTCCAGGAACACCGGGTTGGCCGCGAAGCCGACCAGGACGTCCAGCACCTGGGGCACTCCGCCGCCGCCGAGCAGCGCCCCGGTGCAGCGGCGGTGCACCTCCTCGGCCCGCTGGAGCAGGGCGTAGTGACCGTTGACGATCTCGGTGTGGATCTCCTCGGTGACCGCCACGAACGGCACCTCGCGGTGCAGCTGGACCAGCGGCAGCCCGGCCGCGCGGGCGGTGTCGACGACGGCCGCGGGCAGCCGGGTCAGCCGCGGGCCCAGCTCCACGACCAGGGCCGCGATGCCGCGCTCGGCGAGGGTGCGGACGTAGGCCCGCTGGTCGGCGGAGCGGACGCCGAAGCCGTAGCCGGTGGTCAGCAGCAGCTCGCCGCCCTTGAGCAGCGAGGCGATGTTCGGCACCTCGCCCGCGTGCGCCCAGCGCACGGTACGGCCCAGCCGGTCGGCGCCGGTGACCACCTCGGGCAGCCCGGCGCGCAGTCCGGGCAGCTCCAGGGCGCGCTTCACGGTGATGCCGGCGCCGTGGGCGGCGGCCCCGGTGTCCTCTGCGCTGTTCATGGGCTCGGACGGTACCCGGGAGCCGGGGGACCGGGCAGGCCCGGGGGGCACGGTGAGCCCAGCACCCCGCGCGCCGCGGGCCGGCGGTCCGCCGTGGCCGGGCCGCCCGTCAGCAGGCGGCCATGGACGCCTGTACGTCGGCGAGCGCCTGCCGCGCGATCTCGCCGAAGTCGTCACCGACCGCCGCACCGACGTCGTCGCCGACACCGTCACCGGTGGCCGTCCGGCTCCAGCGGGCGAAGGCCAGGCCGGAGGCGAGCGCGCCCAGCTCCGCGGCCACGCGGGCGGTCAGCTCGGGAGCGCCGCGCCGGCTGAGCGCCCCGGTCATCGACGCGACGAGGGCCAGGTTCTTCAGCGCCTCGCGTTCCCGCAGTTCCGGGTTGGCGTCGATCACCGTCTGCCGACGGGCGATGAACGCGCGGCGGGCGGGCGTGAAGACCTTCGCGCCGGCCGCGTCCAGCGCGTGCCCGACCGCCTGGAGCGGGGTGGCGGCCGGCGGCGCCGCGGCGATCGCCTCGACCAGCAGTTCGTCCATCGTGCCGCCGCCGAAGAGCACCTCGCGCTTGTCCTGGAAGTGCCGGAAGAACGTGGTCTTGCCCAGCCCCGCGCGCTGCGCGATGTCGATCACGGTCGTGTTCTCGTAACCCCGCTCGGCGAACAGGTCCAGGGCGGCGTTCGCGAGCCGTTCCGCGGCGTTCGGTTCCCAGCGAGCCATGACCGGCAGTGTACGGGACTCGGTTCCGTCACCAGCGCCAGTGACGGAACTCAGTCCCGTCACTCGTGTTACGGTGACGCAGTGATGGAACCAAGTCCCATCACCTGTCCGTGAGGAGTCCGCAGTGAGCCGAGCAGTGATCTACGAGGTGTTCGGGGGCCCCGAAGTACTGGAGTTGCGGGACGTGCCCGAACCGCACGCCGGGCCCGGGGAGGTACGGGTGCGGGTGACGGCCGCCGGGCTGAACCCGATGGACTGGGGCATCGCCTCGGCCCCGGAGGCGGCGGCCCAGTTCGGCAGCACCGTGCCGTCCGGTTTCGGGTCCGACTTCGCCGGTGTGATCGACGAGGTCGGCGACGGGGTCCCGGGCTTCGCCGTGGGCGACCGCGTGCACGGCGGCGCCCTGGGCCGGGCGGTCGCCGACTTCGTGGTGGTCAGGCCGCCCGCCGACGCGCTGTGGCACACGCCGCGGGGCATCGGTGACGAGTTGGCGAGCACCCTTCCGGTGGCCGGCCTGACCGCCGTGGCGGCCCTTGCGGCGATCGGCCCGGGGCCCGGCGACACCGTCCTGATCGGCGGCGCCGCCGGTGGCGTGGGCGTGTTCGCGGTGCAGCTGGCCGGGCTCGCCGGGGCCGGCGTGATCGGCACCGCCTCACCGGGCACCTTCGGTTTCCTGCGGGAGCTGGGTGCCGAACCGGTGGCCTACGGCCCCGGGCTGGCGGACCGGGTCCGGGCGCTGGCGCCCGGCGGGGTGAGCGCCGCGACCGACCTGTTCGGCACGGAGACGGCCGAGGCCGCGCTGGCGCTCGGCGTGGCGCCGGAGCGGATCTCCACGGTCGCCGCGGGCCCCCACCCGCCCGGCGGGGTCCGCGCCACCGGCGCCTTCGACACGGCGCCGGCCGCCCTGCGGCAGATCACCGACGCGATCCTCGACGGCCGGCTGACCGTCCCGGTCGCCGCGGTCTTCCCGGTCGAGGAGATCCGCGCCGCCGTGACGCTTCAGGCCGGCCGTCATGTGCACGGGAAGATCGTGGTCACGCTGTGACCGCGCCCCAAGGACCACACCAGCCGACGAGAAAGGAACGATGACGGTGAAGCGAATCCAGTACCACCAGTACGGCGGGCCGGAGGTCATGCGGCTCGAGGACTTCGAGCCGGGCCCGCTCGGCCCCGAAGAGGTCCTGGTCCGGGTGCGCGCGGCCGCGGCCAACCCGATGGACTTCGGTATCCGCGCCGGCCAGATGAAGCAGGTGACCGGCCGCCGCTTCCCGCGCGCGATGGGCTACGACTTCGCGGGCGTCGTCCAGGCGGTCGGCGACCGCGTCACCCGGCTGAGCGTCGGTGACGAAGTGCTGGGCGGGACGCCGATCAAGGCGGCGGGCGCGTTCGCCGATGTGGTCGTCGCCCAGGAGAAGGGCGTCGTGCTGAAGCCCGGGAACCTCTCGTTCGAGGCCGCCGCCGCGGTCCCGACGGTCGGGATCACCGCGCTCCAGGCCCTGTTCACCAAGGGGAAGCTGCGGCCGGGCCAGTCCGTGTTCGTGCACAGCTGCCTCGGCGGAGTCGGCCGTACCGCCGTGCAGCTCGCCCTCGCGAACGGGGCGACGGTCGCGGGCAGTTGCCGCGACAGCGCCGGGCCCGAGGCGCGCGGCCTCGGGATCGATCCGGTCGTCGGCTTCGGCTTCGACCCCGCCTCGCTCGCCAAGCGGTTCGATCTGGTGGTCGTCACCGCCGGCACGCTCCCGGTCAAGGCGGCCCGGACGCTGCTCAGGCCCGGCGGCCGCATCGTCAGCATCCTTCCCACCCCGGCGAACTTCGCGCGCAGCGTCCTGCCCGGACCGTTCCGCGTCCTGATCGCCCGGCCGGTCACCAAGGACCTCGAAGCGGTCGCCCGAGCCGCCGGCCAGGGCACGCTGCGGCCACCGATCGCCCGCACAGTTCCGCTCTCGGCGGCCGTCCCGGCGCTCACCGAACTCGAACAGAACGGCCTGGCCAAGCGGGGCAAGCTGATCATCACGCCGGAGTGATCCGCCGTCGGAGCCGACGGTGAGCCTGCGGCGACTCCGCGCGCACCCGCTTACCGTCAGCCCCGTCAGCCCCGTCAGCCCCGTCAGCCCCGTCAGCCCCGTCAGCCCCGTCAGCCCCCGTACGCCCCCGAAGCCGTCAGCCGCAGGGCCGTGTCGATCAGGGGGACGTGGCTGAACGCCTGCGGGAAGTTGCCCACCTGGCGCTTAAGGCGCGGGTCCCACTCCTCGGCCAGCAGACCGAGGTCGTTGCGGAGCGAGAGCAGCTTCTCGAAGAGCTTGCGCGCCTCGTCCACGCGGCCGATCATCGCCAGGTCGTCGGCCATCCAGAACGAGCAGGCCAGGAAGGCGCCCTCGTCGCCGGGCAGGCCGTCCACGCCGGCGTCCTCGCCGTCCGTCGGGTAGCGCAGGATGAAGCCGTCCGAGGTGGACAGTTCCCGCTGGATCGCCTCGATGGTGCCGATCACGCGCTTGTCGTCGGGCGGCAGGAAGCCCATCTGCGGGATCAGCAGCAGGGACGCGTCCAGTTCCTTCGAGCCGTAGGACTGCGTGAACGTGTTGCGCTCCTTGTCGTAGCCCTTCTCGCACACGTCCCGGTGGATGTCGTCGCGCAGTTCCTGCCAGCGCTCCAGCGGGCCGTCCGCGTCGCCGGACTCGATGAGCTTGATGGTGCGGTCCACGGCGACCCAGGCCATCACCTTGGAGTGCACGAAGTGCCGGCGCGGGCCGCGCACCTCCCAGATGCCCTCGTCCGGCTCGTTCCAGTGGTCCTCCAGGTAGCGGATCAGCTTGAGCTGGAGGACGGAGGCGTAGTCGTTGCGGGCCAGGCCGGTCATGTGGGCCAGGTGCAGGGCCTCGGTGACCTCGCCGTACACGTCCAGCTGGAGCTGGTGGGCGGCGCCGTTGCCGACCCGGACCGGGCCGGACTTCTCGTAGCCCGGCAGCCAGTCCAGCTCGGCCTCGCCCAGCTCGCGCTCGCCGGCGATGCCGTACATGATCTGGAGGTTCTCCGGGTCGCCGGCCACCGCGCGCAGCAGCCACTCGCGCCAGGCGCGGGCCTCCTCGCGGTAGCCGGTGCGCAGCAGCGAGGAGAGGGTGATCGCGGCGTCGCGGAGCCAGGTGTAGCGGTAGTCCCAGTTGCGCACCCCGCCGATCTCCTCCGGCAGCGAGGTGGTGGGGGCGGCGACGATGCCGCCGGTCGGGGCGTAGGTGAGGGCCTTCAGCGTGATCAGGGAGCGGATCACGGCCTCGCGGTAGGGGCCGTGGTACGTACAGTGCTCGACCCAGTCGCGCCAGAAGTCCTCGGTCGCCGTCAGTGACTGCTCCGGTTCCGGCAGCGCCGGGGGCCGCTTGTGCGAGGGCTCCCAGGAGATGGTGAACGCGATCCGGTCACCCGGCGCGACCGTGAAGTCCGCGTACGTGGTCAGGTCCTTGCCGTAGGTCTCCGCCTCCGTGTCGAACCACACCGAGTCCGGGCCCGCGACGGCCACCGTGCGGCCCTCGTGCTTGTGCACCCAGGGCACCACCCGGCCGTAGCTGAAGCGCATCCGCAGCTCCGAGCGCATCGGGACGCGGCCGGAGACGCCTTCCACGATCCGGATGAGCTGCGGGGCGCCGTCGCGGGGCGGCATGAAATCGGTCACCCGGACCGTGCCGCGCGGGGTGTCCCACTCGGATTCGAGGATGAGCGAGTCGCCGCGGTAGGTGCGCCGGGCGGCGGTGGGGGGCTCGGCCTCGGCCGCGTGCGCCGGTCCGAGCCGCCAGAAGCCGTGTTCCTCCGTGCCCAGCAGACCGGCGAAGATGGCATGGGAGTCGAAGCGGGGCAGGCACAGCCAGTCGACTGTGCCGTCCCGGCAGACCAGCGCGGCGGTCTGCATGTCTCCGATGAGTGCGTAGTCTTCGATGCGCCCGGCCACGTGCAACTCCAGTCGAACGGCCACGTCACCCCACATGGGGGTTGTCGCTTGGTGCGGTCAAGGGGTGGATGTCATGCGTCGTTGATCAATGAAGCAAAGCAGCCGCCCGGGTCTGAAGCCAAACTCTGGGAGGTCAAACTCCGCGACACCGGACGACAATTGTTGTTCAACGAACTGACGAGCTCTCGTTGTTCCGGTGCGTACGGGCGAGGGGTGGTGCCGTGTCGCGGGCCGGGCTCGGCAGTGAAGGTCCGAGCAGGATACGACGCACGTAGATGATCTGTGTGCCGCTCCGGACAACCGGGCTCGGCCGAACGAGTGAGCACCGGGTGACGGGCGCGGCGCGAGGTGCCGGTTCCGTGCCCGGCCGTGCGCGGAGCGTGGCCGGAAGCCATCGCTCTCCGGCGCTGTTACGCTGGTAGCCCGTGGACCGGTGGGCACGAAACCCCCGAACCGCAGCGACGGCACCACCCCGGACACCTCCGGCGGACCGCCGTATCGCACCCCAGACCGCGACCACGGGAGCCCCCTCTTGGCCATGCCGCCCGCTGCTTTTCGAAACAGCACCGCTTCGACGACCAAGCACATCTTCGTCACTGGGGGTGTCGCCTCCTCTCTCGGCAAGGGGCTGACCGCCTCCAGCCTCGGCATGCTGCTCAAGGCCCGGGGTCTTCGTGTGGTGATGCAGAAGCTCGACCCCTACCTCAATGTCGACCCTGGCACGATGAACCCGTTCCAGCACGGTGAGGTGTTCGTCACCAACGACGGCGCCGAAACCGACCTGGACATCGGCCACTACGAGCGGTTCCTCGACCGCGACCTCGACGGTTCCGCCAACGTCACCACCGGCCAGGTCTACAACACGGTGATCGCGAAGGAGCGGCGCGGCGAGTACCTCGGCGACACCGTGCAGGTGATCCCGCACATCACCAACGAGATCAAGCACCGCATCCGGCGCATGGCGACCGACGAGGTCGACGTCGTCATCACCGAGGTCGGCGGCACGGTCGGCGACATCGAGTCGCTGCCGTTCCTGGAGACCGTCCGCCAGGTCCGGCACGAGGTCGGCCGGGACAACGTGTTCGTGGTGCACATCTCGCTGCTGCCGTACATCGGCCCGTCCGGCGAGCTGAAGACCAAGCCGACCCAGCACAGTGTGGCCGCGCTGCGCAACATCGGTATCCAGCCGGACGCCATCGTGCTGCGCTGCGACCGCGAGGTGCCGACCGCGATCAAGCGCAAGATCTCCCTGATGTGCGACGTCGACGAGGCCGCCGTCGTCGCCTGTCCGGACGCCCGTTCGATCTACGACATCCCGAAGGTCGTGCACGCCGAGGGCCTGGACGCCTACGTGGTGCGCAAGCTGGACCTGCCGTTCCGCGACGTGGACTGGACCACCTGGGACGACCTGCTCGGCCGGGTCCACCAGCCCGAGCACGAGATCGTCATGGCGCTGGTCGGCAAGTACATCGACCTGCCCGACGCCTACCTCTCGGTCACCGAGGCGCTGCGCGCCGGCGGCTTCGCCAACCGGGCCCGGGTCAAGATCAAGTGGGTCACCTCGGACGACTGCAAGACCCCGGCCGGTGCCCAGGCGCAGCTCGGTGACGTGGACGCCATCTGCATCCCGGGCGGCTTCGGCGACCGCGGCGTGCTCGGCAAGGTCGGCGCGATCAAGTACGCCCGCGAGCACAAGATCCCGCTGCTCGGCCTCTGCCTCGGCCTGCAGTGCATCGTGATCGAGGCCGCGCGCAGCCTGGCCGGCATCTCCGACGCCAACTCCACCGAGTTCGACCCCGCCACCGGTCACCCGGTCATCTCCACCATGGCCGAGCAGCTGGACATCGTGGCCGGCGAGGGCGACATGGGCGGCACCATGCGGCTCGGCATGTACCCGGCGAAGCTGGCCGAGGGCTCGATCGTGCGCGAGGTCTACGACGGCAAGGAGTACGTCGAGGAGCGGCACCGCCACCGCTACGAGGTGAACAACGCCTACCGCGCGGAGCTGGAGAAGAAGGCCGGCATCGTCTTCTCGGGCACCTCCCCGGACGGCAAGCTCGTCGAGTACGTGGAGTACCCGCGCGAGATCCATCCCTACCTGGTCGCCACCCAGGCCCACCCGGAGCTGCGCTCGCGGCCGACCCGCCCCCACCCGCTGTTCGCGGGGCTGGTGAAGGCGGCTGTCGAGCGGAAGACCGCGAAGTAACACGACAGTTGTACGGTGGCCGGGGCGGACTCGCGCAAAACGGGTCGCGCCCCGGCTTCGTTGTACGACCGCGCGTCTGGAAGGACAGGGCATGACCATCAAGGACACCCCCGAGGAGTGGGAGATCCGGTCGACGGAGATTCCCTTCCGGGGCAACAAGACCTCCGTCCGCACGGACGAGGTGGTCATGCCGGACGGCACCGTCGCCACCCGCGACTACCAGGTGCACCCCGGTTCCGTCGCCGTACTCGCGCTGGACGACGAGGACCGGGTGCTGGTGCTGCGCCAGTACCGCCACCCCGTGCGCCACAAGCTCTGGGAGATCCCGGCCGGACTGCTCGACGTCCCCGGTGAGAACCCGCTGCACGCCGCGCAGCGCGAGCTGTACGAGGAGGCGCACGTCAAGGCCGAGGACTGGCGGGTGCTGACCGACGTCTACACCACGGCCGGCGGCTGCGACGAGGCGGTCCGGATCTTCCTCGCCCGGGAACTGTCGGAGGCCGAGGGCGAGCGCTTCCAGGTCGAGGACGAGGAGGCGGACATGGAGCTGGCCCGGGTCTCCGTGGCCGACCTGGTGCACGGGGTCCTCGCCGGGGACCTGCACAACAACTGCCTCGTGGTGGGCGTGCTCTCGCTGGTCGCCGCGCGGGACGGGGACGGGCTGGACGCCCTGCGGCCCGCCCAGGCACCCTGGCCGGCACGTCCGTTCGAAGCCTGAGTGGCGGGCCGTCCGGGGGACGGGCAGTCCCGGCGGCGAGGAGTCCGCGCTGCGGGCGGTCCGGGCTGCGGGCGGTCCGGGGGACGGGCGGTCCGGGCGGCGGGCAGTCCGGGCTACGGGGAGTCCGCGCTACGGTCGGTCCGGGCTACGGGCGGTCCAGGCGACGGGGAGTCCGGGCGGCGGAAAGTCCGAGCGAGCGAACCTCGCTCCTGAGGGCAGTTTTCCGCTGATGTGACGATCTGCTGATCCGATCGGGCGATCTTGCGTGATCTTGCGGCCGCGCTCCCGCCGGAACCCGCCGGGGCCTGAACTAGGCTCGGAAAACGCCCGAACCGGGAGTTCCGGCGGGCGCCGGTGCGCGGTGGGATCGGGAGTGTGGCCCGTGACGGATCAGGCGGTGGACACGGACGGCGTGCGGCTGTCGGACGACGCTGCCGAGGAACCACGGTTCCTGGGCCGCACCAGAGAGCTCAAGGCGCTGCGCGCCGACATCGCGCGCGCCGGCCTCGACACCCTCTCCGGCCGCAAGGCCCCCCGCGCCCGGGTCCTGCTGGTCGCGGGCCGGCCGGGCTCCGGCCGTACGGCACTGGCGGCGGAACTCGTCGCCCAGGTCGCCGGCGACTACCCGGACGGCCTGCTGCGGGCCCGGCTGCGCGAACCCGACGGCACCCGGGTGCCCGTCGACTCGCTCGCCCGGGACCTGCTCACCGCGCTGGGCCACCCGGCCCGGGCCGGCGCCGCCGAGGACGACCTCGCGCACGAACTGCGCACCGCCCTGGCCGGCTGCCGCACCCTGCTCCTGCTGGACGACGCCGCCGACGCCGAACAGGTCGACGCGCTGCTGCCGGACAGCCCCGGCTGCCTGGTCGTCGCCGTCGCCGAGGGCCCGCTGACCGGCATCGCCGACGTCCGCCCCTGCACGCTCGGCGGCCTGGACGCCAAGTCCGCCGTGGAACTGCTCCAACGGCGCATCGGCTCGGTCCGGATCACCGTCGACCCCCGGGCCGCCGAGTCCCTGGTCGAGGAGTGCCAGGGCCGGCCCGCCGCCCTGGCCCTCGCGGGCGGCTGGCTCGCCGCCCGCCCCAAGGCGGCCGTCGCCGATCTCGCCAAGCAACTGCACGCCGAGTCCGAGGACAGCGACCCCGTCGCCCGCGTCTTCCGGCTGGTGCACGCCTCCCTGCCCAGCGCCGCCGCCCGGATGCTGCGGCTGCTCTCGCTGGCCCCCGCCGGACTGGTCGACCCGCACACCGCCTCCGCGCTGGCCGGCTGCTCGGTGAGCAGCGCCCGCACCACGCTGGACGACTTCGTCGCCCTCGGCCTGCTGCACCCGCTGGCTTCCCCGCTGCCCGAGTACCAGGTCCCCGGCTGCCTGCATCCGCTGCTCGCCGCCCACGCCCGGGCCCAGGACCGGCCCGCCGAACTCCAGCTGGCCCGGGCCCGGATGCTGGAGCGGACCGTCCGGCTGCTCCAGTCCTGCCGGGCGATCACCGAGACCGACAGCCCGGGTGCCCGGGAGAAACTCCTCGGCATGCCGCGCGCCCTGCGCTTCGCCACCCCCCGGGACGCCGCCGAGTGGCTCACGGTCCGCCGGCCCGCTCTGCTGGCCGCGGCCCGGCTCGCGGTCGCCGACGGCGATCTCGACACCCTGGCCCGGCGGCTGATGTCCCAGCTGGTCCGGGCGATGGTCGCGCACATCGGCACCCAGGCGGCGGCGCCCGACCTGTACGGCATCCACCGGCTGGTGCTGGACGTGGCCGTCCGCCGGGAACTGCCCCGCGAGCGGGCCGCCGCCCTGCTGAACCTCGCCGACCTGGACGCCCGCACCGGCCGGACCGCCGAGGCGCTGGTGCGCTACCGGGCCGCGCTGGACGCCGGACGCGAGGCGAACGACCCGTACGCGACCGGCCGCGCGATGGAATCCGTAGGCGGCGCGCACCTGGAGCTGGGCGACTACGACCGGGCCGCCGACTGGTTCGGCCGGGCGCTGGCCCAGCGCCTGGCCCGGGACGAGCGCGCGGACGCCGCCCGGCTCTACGGCCGGATCGGCGCGGCGCACACCTACGCGGGCCGCTACGGCGAGGCGCTGCGCAACTGGCGGGCGGCGGTGGCCGGCCACCGCAGGACCGGCGACGTGCCCGCCCAGGCCCGGGCGCTGAGCGAGCTGGCCCGGGTCCAGGAGTACGCCGGACGCCCCGAGGAGTCGCTCCAGACCTGCCAGGAAGCGGTCGAGTGGGCCCGCCGCGCCGAGGACATCCGGCTCCAGGCGGCCCTGCACCTCCGACTGGCCGACACCCTCGACCACCTCGGCGATCCCACGGCGGCCGCCCTGCACCGGAGCCGGTCCGAACGGCTGCTGGCGGACGAATCCAAGCCGGAACACGGAGCTAACACCTACGAAATCCGTAGCGCACCCGCCGAAGATTGATGCTTTGAAAGGCTAGACAGCGGGAACACCTTCATTAGACTGGCTCTGCCGCACGTTCTCCTGCGGTCTCTCCCGGTGTGCCCATGCATGCCGGGTATGTCTTCTGTGCAGCCACACCCCCTGAGCCAAGGACCGTGATCGACGTGAAGGTCGGCATTCCCCGCGAGGTCAAGAACAACGAGTTCCGGGTGGCCATCACCCCGGCCGGCGTCCACGAGCTGGTGCGCCACGGGCACCAGGTCGTCGTCGAGCGCGGCGCGGGCACCGGCTCCTCGATCCCGGACGCCGAGTACGTCGCCGCGGGCGCGGCCCCGCTCGACACCGCCGACGAGGTCTGGGCCACCGCCGACCTGCTGCTGAAGGTCAAGGAGCCGGTGGCCGAGGAGTACCACCGCCTGCGCAAGGACCAGACCCTCTTCACCTACCTGCACCTGGCCGCTTCCAAGGAGTGCACGGACGCCCTGCTGGAGTCCGGCACCACCGCCATCGCCTACGAGACCGTCGAGCTGCCCGGCCGCGCCCTGCCGCTGCTCGCCCCGATGTCCGAGGTCGCCGGCCGGCTGGCCCCGCAGGTCGGCGCCTACCACCTGATGGCCGCCAACGGGGGCCGCGGCGTGCTGCCCGGCGGCGTCCCCGGCGTGCTGGCCGGCAAGGCCGTGGTCATCGGCGGCGGCGTCTCCGGCTGGAACGCGGCGCAGATCGCCATCGGCCTCGGCTTCCACGTGACCCTGCTGGACAAGGACATCAACAAGCTCAAGGAGGCGGACAAGATCTTCGGTACGAAGATCCAGACCGTCGTCTCCAACGCCTTCGAACTGGAGAAGGCCTGCCTGAACGCCGACCTCGTGATCGGCGCCGTCCTGATCCCCGGCGCCAAGGCGCCCAAGCTGGTCACCAACGACCTGGTCTCCCGGATGAAGCCGGGGAGTGTCCTTGTCGACATCGCGATCGACCAGGGCGGCTGCTTCGAGGACTCCCACCCGACCACCCACGCCGAGCCGACCTTCACCGTGCACGACTCGGTCTTCTACTGCGTCGCCAACATGCCCGGCGCGGTGCCCAACACCTCCACCTACGCGCTGACCAACGCCACGCTGCCGTACATCGTCGAACTGGCCGACCGCGGCTGGGTCGAGGCGCTGCGCCGCGACCCCGCGCTCGCCAAGGGTCTCAACACCCATGACGGCAAGGTCGTTTACAAGGAGGTGGCCGAGGCCCACGGCCTGGACCACGTGGAGCTGACCTCGCTGCTCGGCTGACCGCCGGGTGTACAAGTCGCCATGCGGCGAAGGCGACCGGTGAACATCCGGCGTCAACGCCACACACCCGGGCCGTCCTTGTCGACAAGGGCGGCCCAAGTGTGTGTATGGTCACTTTGCGCTGCTCGCTCAACTCGCCTCGAACGTACCGCTTGAACCCATTCGTACACCGGTGAAACCTGCCGTGCGACGGCTGTACGCCCTTGACAGGGGGGTGTTTCATTGCCGACACATCCGGCCGGGTCCGGCGGATTGTGTTGCTGCGGACCGCCGACACGCCATAGAGTCGCCAATCGTCGGCATGGTGCCACGCTGACCTGTCTAGAAGTTTCCTGGTCACCAAGGAGGTAAGACGACTTGTGAATGAGTCGACATTTACTCCCGGGGGTGGTCAACCAGGAATGCCTGCAGGGGCCGGAGGCCCCGGGCGGTTCGAGGCTGTCGGCTCCGTCGCTGTGCGAACCTTCGCAGCCCACCAGAGTCCGCAGGCAACTCGGACCGCACACCCGAAGATGGATGGCCAACACGTGAACGCCATGGCCGGCGACGGAAGTGGCGCGCCCCGCAACCACTTCGCCGACTACGACGAACTGCCCGAGGGGCACTTCTACGACCCGGACGCCGAGTACGAGCCGGATCCCGAGTACGCGGCCACGCTCGCGCCCGACGCGGCGCGCCAGCGCCGCGAGCGCATCGGCCCGACCGGACGCCCGCTGCCGTACTTCCCGATCCCGGGCCCGCTGACCGACCACGGTCCCGCGAAGATCATCGCGATGTGCAACCAGAAGGGCGGCGTGGGCAAGACCACGTCGACCATCAATCTGGGTGCCGCGCTCGCCGAGTACGGGCGCCGGGTGCTGCTCGTCGACTTCGACCCGCAGGGCGCGCTGTCGGTCGGTCTCGGCGTCAACCCGATGGAGCTGGACCTCACCGTCTACAACCTGCTCATGGAGCGGGGCATGGCGGCCGACGAGGTGCTGCTGAAGACGGCGGTCCCCAACATGGACCTGCTGCCCAGCAACATCGACCTCTCTGCGGCCGAGGTGCAGCTCGTCAGCGAGGTGGCCCGCGAGTCGACCCTCCAGCGCGCCCTGAAGCCGCTGATGGACGACTACGACTACATCGTCATCGACTGCCAGCCCTCCCTCGGCCTGCTCACGGTCAACGCGCTGACCGCCGCGCACAAGGTGATCGTGCCGCTGGAGTGCGAGTTCTTCGCGCTGCGCGGGGTCGCGCTGCTGACCGAGACGATCGAGAAGGTCCAGGAGCGGCTCAACCCCGACCTGGAGCTGGACGGCATCCTCGCCACGATGTACGACTCCCGCACGGTGCACAGCCGTGAGGTGCTCGCGCGCGTCGTCGAGGCGTTCGACGATCACGTCTACCACACGGTCATCGGACGTACCGTCCGCTTCCCGGAGACCACGGTCGCCGGTGAGCCGATCACCACGTACGCCTCCAACTCCGTCGGCGCCGCCGCCTACCGTCAGCTCGCCAGGGAGGTGCTCGCCCGGTGTCACGCCGAGTGAGTCTGCCGGGGGCCGACGAACTCTTCCGCACCACAGGGGGTATGGGGCTGCAGGCGTCCAGCCCGCGGCGTCAGGCCAACGGTGACGCCCGGGTGCCGGCCCCGGCCGGGTCACCGGCCGGGGAGAACGACCCGGCCGCCGACGACGCCCCGCAGTCGGTGCCCGCGCAGGGCGG